>DYGW01000152.1:0-6340 GCA_020724485.1 Thermoflexus sp.
CCTCGCCCCGTTGAGGGAGAGGGGTGCAGGGGTGAGGGGTTTCCATACACGCTCTAAGTCCGGTTGTAGCGCAACGCGGGGGCATGTGCCTGCGGGCGCGTGCCCCCCTCGTATCTTAACCGTTATCAGTCAGGTGAAGAACGCATCATGAGCCTGTACCTGGTACGTCGTCTGCTGCAATCCATCATCGTCATCCTGGGCGTCACGCTGATCACGTTTCTGTCACTGCACCTGGCCGGCGATCCCACCTATCTCTACGTGAGCGAGCGGGCCAGTGACGTCGAGATCGCCGAGACGCGCCACCGGCTGGGCTTCGACCGTCCGGTACACGAGCAGTACATAGACTTTCTGGGCCGATTGGTCCGGCTGGATTTCGGCAAGTCGCTGGTCACCAAGACCTCGGCGCTCGATCTGGTGTTGACGCGGCTACCGGCGACCATCGAGTTGACGCTGTTTGCCATGACCCTGGCCATCACTCTGTCAGTGCCCATTGGTTTGCTGGCGGCGACCAAGCGCGGGACGGCCTATGACGGCGGCATCATGCTCTTCGCCATTTTCGGGCAGTCCATGCCGGGCTTCTGGCTGGGCATCATGCTGATGCTGTACGTGGGCCTCAACTGGCGGCTGCTGCCCATTTCCGGCCACATCCCGCTGCTCGACCCGCTGTTCAGCGGCGAGATCGAGACGTTCTTCACCAGCATCCCCGAAGCCGTTAAGCATCTGATCATGCCGGGCTTCACTGTGGCCATGTTCTCGCTCTCGCGCAATGCCCGTCTGATCCGCTCGTCCATGCTGGAGGTGCTGGCGCTGGACTACATCCGCACGGCACGGGCCAAAGGGTTGAAGGAGCGGGTGGTGCTCACCCGCCATGCCTTCCGTAACGCGCTGATTCCGTTTGTGACGATCCTCGGCTTGGAGTTTGGGTTCCTGCTAGGCGGCGTGGTCGTGGTGGAGACGGTCTTCTCGTGGCCGGGGGTAGGGCGGCTGGTCTTCAACTCGATCAACCAGCGCGACATTCCGGTCGTACAGACGACGGTTGTCCTCTTCTCGTTCCTGTTCGTTGGGCTGAACTTGCTGGTGGATCTCGTCTATGCGCGTCTCGACCCGCGCGTTCGTCTCGGCTAAGCGTTCACTCTGGAAACAGCCATGGCTGAAAAGACAACTCTGCCCATGACCGCATCACCTGCTATGCCCGATCTGTTGGCGTTGGAGCTGCCGGACAAGGGGGTGGCAGGTTGGCGACGCGCGCGGGCGAGCCTGCTGCGCGCGCGCTGGCCGATTCTGGCTCTGGTCATCCTGAGCTTCGTCATTTTCCTGGCTCTCTTCGGGCCGCGCCTGGCCCCCAAAGACCCCAACCGCCTGACGCTAGGCGCGCGCCTACTGCCCCCCTTCGAGGAAAACACGCAGGGCCAGGTCGAATACTGGCTGGGTACCGATGCGCTGGGGCGCGACGTGCTCTCGCGGCTGATCTATGGGGCGCGCGTGTCACTGTCGGTGGGCGTTGTGGCGGTGGGCATCGGCGGCACGCTGGGGACGCTGCTCGGCCTGACTGCCGGCTACTTCGGCGGGCGGGTGGATGACGTGATCATGCGCCTGGCCGACATTCAGCTTGCTTTCCCTTTCATTCTGTTGGCGATCATGGTGCTGGTGGTGCTGGGCGCGGGTGTGCTGAACCTGGTGCTGGTGCTAGGCATCGGCCAGTGGGTGACGTATGCGCGCATCTCGCGCGGCGAGACGATCTCCCAGCGCGAAAAAGAGTATATTGAGGCGGCTCACAGCATCGGGGCGAGCAACGCGCGCATCATGTTTCGCGGCATCCTGCCCAACATCCTGGCCCCGCTGATCGTCATCGCCTCGTTCAACGTGGCCAGCGTGATCCTGGCCGAAGCGTCGCTGTCGTTCCTGGGGTTGGGCGTCCCGCCCACCGTGCCCACCTGGGGCGGGATGCTGGCCGAGAGCCGCGACCAGTTGCTGGCCAACCGCTGGTGGCTGGCGGTGTTCCCCGGCGTGGCGATTATGCTCACTGTGCTCTCGCTCAACATCCTGGGCGACTGGCTGCGCGATTTCCTCGATCCGCGTTTGCGCGGGACGGTGTAGGCGGGGAGTGGGGAGTCAGGAGTCTTGAGTTCGGCGCTGCGGGCATAGAGGTACTGCCACAGCCTCGTATAGGTCTCCAGACTCCAGACCCTGAACTCAAGACTCCCCGCCATATGTCGTCCGGCGCGTCTTGTACCTGATAGCTGGCAAGGAAGCGAAAAGACCTCATGACCGCAAAAGACACGTTTGTCGGCATTCAAATCGGCGCGATCAGCTTCGTGGATGAGGGCGTCGAGCCGGTGCTCGACCTGCTGCAAGAGAAGGCGGGCGTCAACGCCCTGCTGATCTCGGCGCTGTCGTGGTCGCTGGGCAACGCCGGGCGCTCCGCCTACGGCTTCCCCGATCACGGCGTCCAGAAGCCGGATCATCTACAGGGCGGGGCGTTCTTCGCGCCCAACCCGGCCTACTACGCGGCGACATTTCACCAGCAGTTCGCCGCGCCCGACTCGCTCTACCGGGGGTTTGACGCGCTGGCCGACGTCATCCCGGCGGCGCGGGCGCGCGGGATGCAGGTCTACACCTACTACTGCGAGACCTCTAGCTCGGCCATTCGCTCGCTGTGGCAGCCGGGCTTCGCCCACTTCCTCGACCGCGATCACTGGGGTAAGGTCGCCACGCGGCCCTCGCTGCTCAGCCCCCACTACCGGACGTGGTGGCGCTGCGTGATCGAGGACTGGTTCCAGAGCCACGACCTGAAGGGGATGCTGTGGGGCGTGGAGCGGCAAAGCCCGCTGATGGACATCCTCCGTGCCGACAGCTCGACCGGCTTCGACGAGTATTTCAAAGCGGAGGCGCGGGCGCGCGGCATTGAGGTGGAGCGGGCCATCGCCGGTTACCGCGCAGTAGACTTGTTCCTGCGCGGCGTGCGGGCTGGCGAGCGCCCGCGCGACGGGGTCTTCGTCACCCTGCTGCGTCACCTGCTGCATCACCCCGAGGTCTTGATGTGGGAGAAGATGTGGCTTGACGCGCACCAGGACTTCTACCATGAGCTTTCTGGGCTGGTCAAGTTCTTCGACCCAGCGCACGAGTTCGGCCTGGGCATCTGGCAGGTGATCAACACCTACAACCCGTACCTGCGCGCGCAGTACGACGCCGCCGACTTCGCCGAACACGCCGACTGGCTCAAGCCGGTGCTCTACCACACCCCCGCCGGCGCGCGCTTCGCCGACTTCGCCGCGTCGTGGCAGCGGGCCGTGCTGGCCGATGCCACGCCGGATGGCGCCTACAATGGGCTGGCGGCGCTGCTGGGTCTTGAGGACTTCATCGCCCCGCGCGAGCAGGGACCGCTGGCCGGGTTCACGGCGGAGTACGTGCGGCGCTGGACGGCTGACCTGGTCGCGGCGACCGGCGGGCGCTGCAAAGTGTATCCGGGGATCGGCGTCGGCGTCGGGCAGGGGGCTGGCAGCAAGCCAATCACCCCCGACGAGGTCAAGGCGGCAATTCACGCCGGCTTCGAAGGCGGCGGCAGCGGCGTGCTGATCTCGCGCAATTACTCCGAGGCCGAGCTGCGCAACATCGAGGCGGTCGGCCAGGCGCTGCGCGAGCGCGGCTTGCTCTAGGTGAAGGGAAGCGATCATGACTATCCGCACCGCGATCATTGGGGCCAGCTTCGCCCGCTCCGGGTATCTGCCCGCCCTGGCGACCGTTGAGGACGTGGAGGTGGTGGCGATAGCTAGCGCCAGGTTGGAGAGCGCGCAGTCCGCCGCCGATGCCTTCGGCATCCCGCACGCCTACGATGACTGGCGGGCCATGCTCGAGCGGCACCCGGTGGACCTGGTGGGCATCGCCACGCCGACCGTGTACCACGCGCCGATGGCGCTGGCCGCGCTGGAGGCGGGGGCGCACGTCATCTGCGAGAAGCCGATGGCCATGAACAGCGACGAGGCCCTGGCCATGTGGGAGCGGGCCGAGGCGCTGGGTCGCGTTCACCTGATCGGCCACGAGCTGCGCTTCAACCCCAACCGGCGCCTGATCGCCCGCCTGATCGCCGAAGGGGCGATTGGGGTGGTGCGCCACGCCAACATCGTCAACATCAGCGGCGCGTGGGGCGATCCCGCGTCGCGTCCGGCGGGCGATTGGTGGTCGCTGGCTGAGATGGGCGGCGGGCGGCTGGGGGCCAACGGCTCGCACCAGATCGATCTGCTGCGCTTCTGGCTGGGCGACATCGGCGCGATCAGTGGGCAGATCACCACGCTGGTGCCCGACCGCGTGGACAAGACGACCGGCGAGCGCTGGACGGCCACCGCCGACGACCAGGCCAGCTTTGTGGCCGAGATGCGCAGCGGGGCGCTGGTCTCCGTGTTCATGAGCGGGGCGGCCCGTCACAATGTGGGCAACAGCGTCCACATCTTCGGCAGCGAGGGCACCATCCAGCTCGCCGACCGCGACGAGCGCCTGCTGCTGGCCCGCCCCGGCGAGGACTTCGAGGATATCAGCGAGAGCGACCCCAACGCCAGCCTGCCCGGCATCGGCAAGGGCATCTGGAACGTGTCGTTCGTTGGGCTGATCCACGAGGCGACGGCGGCCATCTGCGAGGGGCGGAGGCCGCGCGAGGGGGCGACCTTCGCCGACGGATTGAAGTGCCAGCAGGCTATGGACGCGGTGCGCCGCTCGTCGGCGGAGCGCCGCTGGATCGCCCTGGATTGACCGGTCTTTGCACTGCAACTGAGGAATAGGCCCCTATGGACTTCGACAGGTATCTTTCGCAGCGCGCCCGGCGCGTCGGGGGATCGCTGGGCAAGCAGACTTCGGTGCCCATCCTCGGGCTGATCAACCTGGGCAGCGGCACGCCGGACTTCCTCCCGCCGCCGCATGTCTTCGAGGCGATGAAGGACGCGCTGGGCCAGGGCCGCGCCCAATACACCGCCTGGACGGGTATCCCCGAACTGCGCGCGGCCATCGCCGCCAAGCTGCACGCCGAGAACGGCTTCGACGTGGACCCGGACAGCGAGATCATCGTCACAGCAGGCGCGCAGGAAGCGCTGATGGCTACGCTGATGACCCTGCTCGACCCCGGGGACAACGCGCTGACTCCCTCGCCGCACTACGACGAGTACACGCGCGACGCGCTGATCCTGGGCGGCACGCTGCTGCCTGTGCCGACCACGTTGGAGACGAATTTTTCGGTGGATGTCGCCACGCTGGAGGCGGCGATCACGCCGCAGACCAGGGCGCTGGTCATCGTCACGCCCAACAATCCGACGGGCACCGTCCTGGCGGAGGCGACGCTGCGCGCCATCGCGGAATTGGCCCAGCGGCGCGATCTGCTGGTCGTCTCCGACGAGATCTACGAGTACTATGTCTTCGACGGGCACCGCCACATCAGTATGGCCTCGTTGCCGGAGATGCGCGAGCGCACGATCACCATCAACAGCTTCTCCAAGAGCTTCGGCATGACCGGCCTGCGCCTGGGCTACATCGCCGCGCCCGCCCCGCTGATCCAGGCGATGCTGCCCTTCCACCACGCGATGATGATCTGCGCCAACGTCGTGGCTCAGGTGGGTGGGCTGGCTGCGCTCAGCCAGCCGCGCGACTGGTTCGCCGGCATCCTGGCCGAGTACGACCGCCGCCGTCACCTGTGGCTGGCTGCGCTCGACGCGCTCGGCCTGCCCTACGCCGAGCCGCAAGGGGCGTACTACGTGTTCATTGACATCCGCCCGACCGGGCTGAGCAGCGCCGAATTCGTGGCGCGGGCGCGCGAAGAAGCGCGGCTGGTCTTCCAGCCGGGCACCATTGGCGGCGGCGCGGGCGAAGGCTTCATTCGCGGCGCGCTGACCCAGGCTTCGCCGGCGTTCGACGAGGGATTGGAGCGCTTCGGCGCCTTTGTGAGAAAGCTGCTGTGATCATGGAAGACCTGCGTGGCACCTTCGCCATCGTCACCGGGGCGGCCCAGGGCCTGGGCTACGCCATCGCCAAAGCGTACGCGGCGCAGGGGATGCGCCTGGCCCTGCTAGACATCCTGGGCGACGCGCTGGACGCGGTCGCCGCCGAGCTATCTGCGGGCGGGACCGACTGCCTGCCGATCCGCGCCGACCTGTCCGACGCGGACGACACGCGGGCGGCGGTACGGCAGGCGCTCGGTCATTACGGGACGCCGCGCGTCCTGGTACACAACGCGGCCATCCTGGTCAACCGCCCCCTGCTCGACGTGCCGCTGGAGGATTGGACGCGCGAGATCAACGTCGGCGTCCAGGCCGCGTTCCTGCTGACGCAAGCCGTCTGGCCGTTGATGGCGGCTGCCGTG
>DYGW01000152.1:6350-9494 GCA_020724485.1 Thermoflexus sp.
CTCGTCCATGTCGGGTATCAAGGGCTTTCTGGACGAGAGCGCGTATTGCACGGCCAAGCACGGGCTGGAGGGCTTCATGAAGTGCATGGCGCTGGAGGGCGCGCCGCACAACATCGCCGCCAACACGATCACGCCGGGCATGTACATGAAGACGCCGATGTCCGAGCGCAATTACAGCGACGAACTCAAGCAGAAGTGGGTGGATCCGATCCGGCTCACGCCGGCCTTCGTTTTCCTGGCTCGCCAGGACGCGAGCGGCGTGACCGGGCAGCGCCTCAACGCCTGGGAGCTGTCGCAGGAAGTGGGGGGCGGGGCGTAGGCCCCTTCGGCGACACTTCCCGCGCGCCTCACTCCCTGCCCAGGGATAGATATGCTTCTGCTGACGGCTGGTCATTTCTCTTTGTGGAACGGAGCTAACGATGGACCCCCTGCAGGACATCTACGACCACATTGACGCGCATGCCGACGAGTACGTGCGCGATCTGCAAACGCTGGTGCGCCAGCCGAGTGTCTCCGCGCAGAACCTCGGCCTGCGCGAGTGCGCCGAGCTGGTGCTGGCGATAATGCGCGCTGATGGCCTGGACGCCCATCTGCACGAGCTGGACGGCGGGCCGCCGGTCATCACCGGGCACATGACCACGCCGCGCTCGGCGCGGACCATGCTCTGCTATTCGCACTATGACGTGCAGCCGCCGGAGCCGCTCGACGCCTGGATTCACCCGCCCTGGTCGGCGGCCATCGTCGACGGTGTGATGTACGGGCGCGGCTGCTCGGACAACAAGAGCGGCATCTTGGCCTTCAACAAAGCGGCGCAGGCGTTTCTGCGGGTGCGCGGCGAACTGCCGGTCAACCTCAAGTTCATCATCGAGGGTGAGGAGGAGATCGGCAGCGTGCACCTCGGCCCCTGGGTGGAGCGGCACACCGATCTGCTCGCCGCGGATGGGATGCACTGCCTCGACGGTCCGGTAGACTCCACCACCGGCCTGCCCGATGTAGACCTCGGCCTCAAATCGGTGCTGTTCGTCGAGCTGATCGCGCGCGGGGCCAACAGCGACATCCACTCGCTCAACTTCCCGTTGCTGCCGGCGCCGGTGTGGGATCTGGTGCGCGCGCTGAACACGATCATGGACGAGAACCGGCGCATCCTGGTCGAGGGCTGGTACGACGGGCTGTACGCCCTGCAGGACGAGGACTACGCCCAGTTGGAGGACAAGCTACGCCGCGTCAACCTGGACGACTGGAAGCGCGAGTGGGGCATTGACTCCTTCGCGCTGGGCCGCGACGGGGTCGAAGCGCTGCGCGCGCGCTCCTACGAGCCGACGGCCAACATCGCCGGGATCGTCGGCGGCTACACCGGCCCCGGCGCCAAGACGATTGTGCCCAACGAGGCGCGAGCCAAGATGGACTTCCGCCTGCCGCCCGATCTGAACCCGCAGGACGCCATGCGCAAGCTGCGCGCCCACCTGGACAGGCACGGCTTCGGGCACGTCGAGGCGCGCTTTGAGGCGACCGCCGAGCCGCCCTACAAGATCTCGGTCAAGGAGCCGATGGCCCAGGCGATCATCGCCGCGGCCACCAAGCTCTACGGCCAGCCGCCGCTGGTCAACGGCGTCTCTGCGGAGGGCACCATCCTCAAGCACGTGTGGATTCCGTGCGTCCTGACCGGTTTCGCCTCAGCGGGGGCCAACCTGCACGCCCCCAACGAGAACATTCGCCTGGACACATACATCCAGGGCATCAAGTACGCGGCGACGATCATGGACGAGTTTGGCCGGTCATAGAGCTGGTGCCGTGCGTCCGCATTAGGGTGTGGATCGGCAGATTCCTACCCCCCAAAAAGCCGCAAGACCAGCGGTCCGGTGCACTGCCAGAATCTATTGGTGGCATCATCCATGACTACTGCCGCGACGCTGCATAAGGGAACCAGGTGTTCCGGAATGATGTGTCGGTTGGTTGCACCGGCCCCTTCCGTTACCAGACGGAGGAGTGGTGAGCCTGGGCAGATTGACCTGATTGGGTCTGGCCATCTGGCTCCCCCTGCGCTGACTTGGATCGTCACACACTCGTGAGTCAAAAGCCCCGGACACCGTGCAGTCATAGACTGCGGCACCCGGAGCTTCCTCCGATGCAATAGGGCTGGCAGCCCCCGTGTGTGGGAGTCGCCAGCCTGAGATGGCCCATCAGCTTAGAACACGCTGTCCGGGTTGTAGAACCGCACCACGTTATCGATCGTGATCAGCGGCGACGGCAGCACGGTGTTCTTCGGCGATTCCGCACCTGCCAGGATGGCCATGAGACGATGGAACGCGGCCCGCCCGATCTGGTCGGAGTTGTTCAGGCCGGTCGCGGCGTAGTTGCTGCCCTCCATGATTTTCACCAGGGCGGCCTTTTCGCCATCCACGCCGACCAGGAACATCTCGTCGCTGCGGCCAGCGTCTGCAATCACCTGCTGGGCGCCAAGGCACATCGAGTCGTTCTCACAGAAGACCGCGTCGATCTTGTCATACTTGGCCAGCAGATCTTCCATGAGCGTGGCACCGCCATCGGAGCTCCATCCACCGTAATCCGGCGCCTCGACCACTTCGATGTTCGATTTCTCCACCTCGGAGAGCATCCCATTGGAACGATCCAGGCCAATGGAGTTGTCCGCCGGACCGCCGCGCAGGACACACAGGCGGCCTTCACCGCCAAGGCGCTCAACGATGTACGCTCCATCCTGGACGCCGATGGTATAGTTGTCCGGGCCGATCCAGCTCGTGTAGTCGCCGCCCTTGAGCAGGCGATCAACCAGGACCACCGGGACCCCCGCCGCTTGAATAGCGTCTAGCGCTGCCGGTGCGGCCTCAAGCCACGCCCCGCTGATGATGATCCCGTCGGGGTTCTGGGCCAGTACGTCTTCAACATCCGAAGTCAGTTTAGCTGCATCGCCGTTGGCGTCGGTGATGATCAACTCGATGTTCGGATAGAAGGCTGCCTCTTCCTCGACGGCCTGCGACATGCCGATGAAGTAGGGGCAGCATAGCGAGAAGTTCACCATGGCGATGCGGATGGTATCTTTCGTCTGAGCAGCAGCCGGGACGAACGCCCCCGCAGCCAATACCACCATCAAGACTAGACAGACCAGCATTTTAGCTCTCATTGTTC
>DYGW01000153.1:0-2912 GCA_020724485.1 Thermoflexus sp.
CGGGGGTGAGGTTCTGTAGGGGCCGCCAGGATGCATGGCGCGCGCGGCAGAAGCGGGTAAGATTGGGGCACGGTGGCCCGCCAGGTGGTGCCGGGCAGTGGCAGTGATCGGGCGGGCGATGGAGGCGCTGGACGTGGGCGGGGGCGGCTGGTGGTGGCAGCGGCGCAGGCGGCGCGCGCACGTGATCCGCGTGCGCACGGCCTGGGTGCGCGCCGGGCTGATCGTGCGCTATGGCCCGGTCGGGGTGGTGTGTCATGGGCTGCGCCCACGCCGCACGTATGGGCGCGGCGTGTTTGGCGCGGCGGGCATTGCCGGGGACGCGCTGGCTTTCGAAGGACAGGGCAGCGGCGCCTTCAACGCGCGGGTTGCGTTGGAGCAGGTGCAGCGCCTGAGCCTGGTCACGATTGCGCTGCCAGCGAGTTGCCGGGCGCGGGCGCTGGCCGTCCACTACGACAGCCCGGACGGGTGGCGCGTCGCCGTGCTCTCCGGCGAGGGCGTCCCGGAGTTGGCCGAGGCGCTGAGCGGCGCGAGCGCCCTCCCTCTGCACGATGCGGGCGAAGGTCGAGACGACTTCGGCCCGGCGCGCGCCACGCGCATGATCCAGGACATCTACGGCGAGTGGACGCCCGATCACGAGGGGGCGCTCTACCTGGCCCCTGACCGGCTGCTGTTTGAGTGGCGCGAGGCGATTCCACTGGGGGCGATGGCCCGCCTGGACGTGTATCATGGGAGCGGGGGGCGGCGTATGGGCGCGCTGCTGCGCGTGGAATACGCCGCGCCGGACGGGGCGCGCCTGGCCGCCGGGTTCCTGGTGGATCATGCCGGGCGCTGGGCCGAGGCTATCGTGCGCCGGGCCGATCTGCCGTTGGCCGTCCACGAGGGGCGCAAGCGGAAGGAATCGTGAGGCCGGGTTAGGCGCAGCAGAGCAGCGCCCCCGCTGAGAAAGACAGGGGAGAGGTCGCATGGAGATCGCATTGTTGGTGCTCTTGCTCGCAGCCATTGGCGCGGCGCTGGCCTGGGATTTGCTGGCGCAGCGGAGGCACGTGGTGCGCACCGCCGCCGCGTGGGCGCGCGCCGGGCAGACGGTGCAGGCCGGGCCGCTGGGCACGATCAGCCGGGGCGACCTGCTGGCGCGCACGCCGGGGCATCGCGCCTTTGGCACGCTGGCGGTCGTCGGCGGGCGGCTGGTCTTCGCCGGGCACCGCACGAACGCGCTGGACAGCGCCGTGCCGTTGGAGGCGGTGCGCTGGATCGGGCTGCGCACGCGTGTTAAGACGGCCTGGAACCGGCGCATCGAGACGCCAGAATTGGTCATTCACAGCGAGGAGGCGGACGGCTGGCACGTCACCGCCTTCATCGAAGGCCCAGTAGAGGCTTTCGCGGCGCAGCTTGGCGCGCTGACCGGGCTACCTGTTCAGGCGGTGGGCGAGGCTTATGAGGACTTCGGCCCCGCGCCAGCCGTGTACGTGGTGCCAGAAGGCGATAAGGGCTGGCGTCTGGCAGTGGCGGGCCAGCCCGATCCACGCGCGCTGCCGCCCGACTGGATGGAGACGGCGCGCTGGTTGTACCTGGCCCCGGACCGGCTGCTGTTCGACCGGATGCACGCCATTCCGCTGGCCCGCATCCGGCGCGCGGTTGTCACCGAGCGTGGGGCCAGGCCGGGGGAGAATCCCTTCAACGACAACCTGCTGCGCGTCGAGTATGAGGACGTGAGCGGCGCGCGCTGCGCCGCCGGATTTGTGGTGCGCAATGCTGGGGACTGGGCGGGTGTCCTGGAGGCGCGCGCCGGAGTGCCGGTTCTGTTGCGCGGCGCGCCGGGCGATAAATAAAAAATTCCTAAAAACTGGGCCAGATGTATTGCGGCAAGCCGCCAAACAGGTCACAATGGGGCCAGCGTAGGTGGTGGGAAGATAGCAAGGAGGGGGGACCATGACGCGGCTCCCCAATGTGCCGGGTCCGGGCGAGCAGGGCGATCCTGAATATCTTCAGGCGGAAGCAACCGGCGGCCCGATTCCAGATGGTGAGATGCCCGTCCTGAGCGGAGCAGCGCCCAGTCGCCCGGTGCCGGCGCTTGAGCCAGGGGACGCCGCCGACCTGGCTGAGCGCGATCCCCAGACGGCGCAGCGCCGCGTCGGAACTGATCGCCAGGCGATCTTCGTCGTACGCCCGGAAGCTGGCCAGGCAGAGGCGCGGCTTGACGGCAGCAGCGGCGATCTACCCCATGAAGCGGTCATTGACCCGGCGCAGGACAACGCCGGTCTGCAGCCCGACTTGCTCTGACCGATTGTCTCGCTCGCACAGGTGCAGACGCCGCTCCCCGAACGCGGCGTTTTTGTTGCTCGCTAGGGGACGAGGTAGCCCGCTGCCGAGACGCGCACCCCGCTGACCAGCTCCGGCCCCACGGTGATGAATGAGAACTGTGCCTCGAAGGGTGCTTCGGCACCGGCAGGCCACACGCCGTCGTCGCGCCCGGTGAGGAGCACGGCATGGGCCAGCCCCACCAGGTCGTCGTCCGGGCCGATCAGCGCCACGTCAATCACAGGGAAGTACAGGTCGGCTTCGGCGGTGTTCTGCGCGGTGCCGCTGACGGTGTAGAGTCCGCTTTCGCTCGTGCCCTGGCTGGTCACGCTGGCGGGCAGGTTGAAGACTCCTTGCAGGCGCGGCTCGTCGGCGGGCGTGTACCACAGCCAACGCTGCGAGTCGGCGTAACCGTCGGGCAGGGCGAAGGACTGCCCGACGTAGAAGACCTGCCCCGGGGGAATATCGGTGAGCAGCGGGTGGGCGGCGATCTCGTCCAGTTTCAGCCCGTCCTCGTCGAGCGCGTAGATCACCGCGTCAACCTGGCTGAGTAGCTGGCCGCTGTCGTTGCGCACCTCGGCGAAGAAGTAACCTGCGCCCTCTCGAACGCCCTC
>DYGW01000153.1:2922-9350 GCA_020724485.1 Thermoflexus sp.
ACAACGACTTTCCGTGCGGTCCAAGGACGATCCCCCGCGCCCTCTCGAACGCCCTCGCTGTGGGTGAGCACGGTCAACCCGTTGCGCACTCGCAGGCCGGGCACGAGCGGCTCTAGCTCGAACGCGCTTTCCGGCTCGCCGGTGGCGTCTATGCCGGGCGGAGTATCAGTCGGGCGAGGCGGCGGGGCG
This sequence comes from Thermoflexus sp., assembly GCA_020724485.1. Lineage (GTDB taxonomy): Bacteria > Chloroflexota > Anaerolineae > Aggregatilineales > Aggregatilineaceae > UBA2029. The sequence continues at coordinate 3,112 of DYGW01000153.1, forward strand.
GGTTCGTCGCCGCACGCGGTGAGCATCAGAGCCAGGATCAGCAACAACGGCAGCCAGTTGCGCATGGCGAGCCTCCTCCGGTGAAGGGGTGTCTGCGCTCTATTATATGCCAGGCGCTTTTTGCCTGCCCGTGAGCCTATTTCTCCCCCGACGCGCGCAGGGCATCAATGGCGCGGCGGCGCTCCAGCCGCCCGGCGAAGTCGTACAATTGCCGCTCGTAGTCGGCGTCCATCAGCGCCGAGGAGAAGATGAAGTCCGCCGAGGAGCGGTTCATAGCGACCGGGATGTTTTGCAGCACAGCCAGGCGCAACAGGGCGCGCACGTCCGGGTCGTGGGGGTGCGACTCGAGCGGGTCCCAGAAGAAGATCAGGACATCTACCTCGCTCTGGGCGATCTTGGCCCCGATCTGCTGGTCACCGCCCAGCGGCCCACTCAGGAACACCTGCACGGGCAGCCCCAATTCCTGCTTGAGCAGGGTGCCGGTCGTGCCGGTGGCGAGGATTTCGTGGCGGCCCAGCCGCCCGATGTTGAAGCGCGCCCATTCGAGCAAGTCCTGTTTGCGGTCGTCGTGGGCGATGAGGGCGATGCGCTTGCGGCGGGGGAGTGTGCTGGTCTGGTGAGTCATGGCTGGTCGCTTTCTGGTGGTGGGTTGCTCTGTGCCGATCTAAGCACAAAACCGGCGCGTGGGCAATGAGCTATCAGCTATCAGCCATCAGCCGTCAGCAACAACAGGGGCGCACCGCACTTACTGAACGCTGATGGCTGTTTGCTGATGGCGGTCAGTTATCAGCCGTCAGCAACAACAGGGGCGCACCGCACTTGCTGAAAGCTGACGGCTGATAGCTGATAGCTGCTTTCACGGCGTGGGGGCCTCCGTCTCGTCGGGCGGGTTCCATACGCCGCCGGTGACCTCGATAGCCCGCCTCCCCACGATGCGGATGCGTCCCTGGTTTTCCAGCTTGAGCAGGTGGTATTTCACCGTTGAGGTGTGCAGCACGCACGCCCGGCTGATCTCTTTGACAGCGGGCGAGAGGCCGTCGTGCTGGCGCTTGTACTCGACGATGAAGCGAAAAACTCGCTCGCGCGTAGGTGGGTGCTCCTCGCTCACTGCCGCCCCTCCGGCGCGCCGGGCGGGGTCAGGTGGCGTGATGGCCTGGCTCCGCCGGGCGCTGCTCCCGCTTGAGTTTGCATAGTCCGCTCTGTCTACCTGCCACAGAGTAGAACATTTGTTCGTTCGATTGTCAGTATAGCGGAGAGCGCCTCTGACTGTCAACGGGGGAACCGTGCGCGGCAGCGTTATGAACGATTCTCTAACTTTTCACTAACTACAATCTAGCAAATGAGCCACCCGGAGCGCCCTGTTCAGCGGCCCGCAGTCTCGGCGACGCGGGCCGCAGCGGGTGGGGCTGGCGGGCGGCGCAGGTAGACGTTGCGGCGCACGACCATCACGCCGAAGAGGGTCAGCGCGGCCCCGCACAGCAGCCAGAACGAGAACGGCTCGCGCAGGATGAGCACGCCAGCGAGCGCGGCAATGATGGGGTTGAAGTTGAAGTAGCTCGACATGCGGGTGGGGCCAAGCTCGTGGATGGCGAAGTGGATGACCAGAAAGCCAGCCACGTTAGACAGTAGGCCGCTGTAGAGGATGTTGGGCACGCTCGCTGGCGGCACGCTCTCCGCTGAGAGCGCGCTTAGCTCTGGCGCGGCCAGGGCGATCATGGCGACGGCGGTCAGGCAATACCTCCAGATAGCCAGCGACATGGCCCCCAGGCGGTCAATCGCTGGCTTGGCGAACACGTCCGACAGACCGCCGCTTATGGCCGCGCTGAGCACCAACGCGCTGCCGAGCAGGTCGTCGTGCGACAGCGCCAGCCCCGACTCCGACCGGCTGAGCACGACCAGCACCGCCCCGCCCAGCGTCAACCCGATGCCGCCCAGCAGCCGCCGGCGTACTTCGACCATGCCGACAATCATGCTGAACAGGGCCGTCCAGGCGGGCATGGTCGAGACGATGAGGGCGGTGTTGGTCGAGGTCGTGCGCTTGATTCCCTCGGCGAACCCGATCTGGTAGATCACCGGGCCGGCGAGCGTCAGCAGGACAACCAGGGCGAGATCGCGCCGGGACAGGCGTAGCATGTGCCGCCCGCGCCACGCCAGCGGCAGGATGATCGGCAGGCCGACGACGAAGCGCAGCGCGTTGAACGTCTGCGGGTCTACGTGGGCCAGCGCGTCTTTGGCGACGATGAAGTGAAAGCCCCAGATGAGCACCATGCCCGACATCAGGGTGTCGGCGCGGTGCTGGCGGAACGCGGTTGTCAGCGCAGGCAAGGAGATTGGCTCGACTTTCGTGTGCGGCGAACGCGGATCGCAGGCCATTATACCGTGTGTGGCGGGGGTAGCCTCAACCCCGCGCGGCCCGCTGACACTGAGCGGCGAGGACTCGACCGCACTGCGACAAGACTTCGGAAGTCTGTTTGGGAGCGCCTCGTCGTTAGCGATGGACCCCTATAGTTGAGCCGCTTGCGTCGAAGACAAACAGAACAAATGTGCTAAAATGAGACCATAATCCCGGCGCGACGGGCGGGCACGGACCCGCAAACATCTCTGGAGCGAACAGCACGGGTGCCGTCAGCGAGAGCCGCGCAGGCGAGTTCCGCCCGCCGCGCCGGGGTGGGATGAGAAGCGGCGGGGGAGGCGAGAGGGCCGTGCGTGAGCTGCGCGTCTGCCGGGCGATCCGGCTGCTGGCCGAAGGGCGGGATCGGGAGGAAGTGGCGCGGGCGGTCGGGGCGCTGCCGCGCACGGTCGCCGCGTGGGAGCGTGACGAGGAGTTCCGGGCGCTGCTGGCCTGCCTGGGCGAGCACCGGCGGGCGCGCGATGCCCTCACCGCGCTGGACGACCTGACGCCGGTCGCCATTGCCGCGCTACGCCGTGCCCTGGACGGCGACGACAACACGCTGGCGCTGCGCGCCGCCCGCGAAGTGTTGGAGCGCGTCGGGCCGCTGGCCGAACGTTCCGCCGTGCAGACTATTCGTGTGGAGTATGGCAGCCGTGACGGTAAGCCTGTGTCAGCCGCACCCTGGGCAAATCGAAATCCTGCGCCATCCGGCCCGCTTCAAGGTGGTGGCCTGCGGGAGGCGCTTCGGCAAGACGGAGACGGGACGGATTCTGATGGTTGAGCGGGCGCTGGCCGGGCGCGTGTGCTGGTGGATCGCGCCGACCTATCGCCTGGCCGACGACGTGTGGCGCGGCTTCAAGACGGCGCTGGCCGGCGTGTGGCAGGGCAAGCACGAAGACATGCGCCGGATCGATCTGCCCGGCGGCGGCGTGATCGCCGTGCGCAGCGGGCACGATCCCGACGCGCTGCGCGGGGCCGGGCTGGACCTGGCCGTGCTCGATGAGGCGGCCTACCTGCACCCGGCGGTGTGGTCGGCGGCGATTCGCCCGGCGCTGGCCGACCGGCGCGGCGAAGCCCTGTTTCTCAGCACCCCGCGCGGGCGCAACTGGTTCTGGGGGCTGTGGATGGTTGGTCAGCAGGCCGATCACCCGCAGTGGATGAGCTGGCGCTTCCCGACGGCGGCCAATCCCTTGATCGATCCGGCAGAGATCGAAGACGCGCGGGCGCTGCTGCCGGAGCGGGTCTTCCGCGAGGAGTACCTGGCCGAGTTCCTGGACGACGGGGGGCGCGTCTTCCGGCGCGTGCAGGAGGCGGCGACGGTCGAGCCGGGCGGCGCGCCGGAGCCGGGCGAGCGCTACGTCTTCGGCGTGGACTGGGGCCGCGACGCTGACTTCACCTGCATCGCCGTGCTGGCGGCAGAGTCGCGGCGGCTGGTGGCCCTGGAGCGTTTCAGTGCCATCGGCTGGGCGGCGCAGCGCGGGCGGCTGGCAGCATTGGCCGAGGTCTGGCGGCCCGATGCGATCTGGGCCGAGGCTAACAGCATGGGCGGGCCGAATATTGAGGCGTTGCAGGCGGAGGGGCTGCCGGTGGTGCCTTTTGTCACTACTGCTGCCAGCAAAGGGCCGTTGATCGAGGCGCTGGCGCTGGCCCTGGAACGCGGCGAACTGGCCCTGCTGCGCGATTCGGTCCTGCTCGATGAATTGGGCGCATACACGTTGGAGCGACTGCCCAGCGGACGCTACCGCTACGGCGCGCCGTCGGGCCTGCACGACGACACGGTGATCGCCCTGGCGCTGGCCTGGCACGGCGCGCTGCACGCTGAGCCGAGCATCAGTTTTGTGTAGCTGTCAGCAGTCAGCGGTCAGCTATCAGGGGGGAGTGATCCGGTAGGTTGGCTCTCTGCGTGGCTGATGGCTGATCGCTGAGAACTCCAAGGAGCGAGCTATGTCCTCACAACCAAAACGAACTTCCCTCGTCGAGCGGGCGCTGCGCCGGGCCGGGTACATCAAGTGGCGTCCGGCCAGCGTCATTCACCTCGTGGAGGCGGGCGCTCACGGCGATCCGCTGCCGGCCATCGCCCCGGAGATCGCGGGAGCGGCGCGTTACGCGGGCGTCTACATGGGCAGCCCCTGGGTTTATGTGGCCGTCAACCGCATCGCGGAGGCGGCGGCGCTGGTTCCTTTCCGCGTCTACCGGGTGGCGGCAGGAAAAGGCAGCGCGGGCGAGGTCGCCCCGGCAGGGGCGGGCGAGGTCGCGCTGCCGGATCACCCCTTCACGCGCCTGCTCCAACGTCCCAATCCGCTGCTCAGCCGCTTCGAGCTGATCGAGCACACCGTCGGCAGCCTGGAGATTCACGGCAACGCCTACTGGTTCCTGGCCGGGCAGCCGGGCGGCGCGCCCCAGGAAATCTGGCCACTGCGCCCCGACCGCGTGCAGATCGTGCCGGACGCGGCGCGCGGCGTGCGCGGCTACGTCTACGAGGTGGACGGGCGGCGCCTCCCGCTCGACGCGGCAGAGGTGGTGCACTTCCGGCGCTGGCATCCCGCCAACGACTACTACGGCCTCAGCGCGCTCGAGGCGGCGCGGCTGGCCGTCGAGACCGACCGGGCCATGGCCGACTGGAACCGGCGCTATTTCGGCGAGGGCATGGCCGTCCCGGCGGGCATCGTCGCCATCCGCGAGCGTGTGAGCGACGCCGACTTCGAGCGCATCAAGCGCGAGTGGCGGGCGGCCTACGGCGGGCGCGAGCGCAAGACGGCGTTCCTGCGCGGGGCGGCAGTCGAGTGGCACAACGTCGGGCTGAGCCAGCACGACATGGACTTCCTCAACGCGCGCCGCTTCAACCGCGAGGAGATCTTCCAGATCTTCGGCCTCCCGGTGGGACTGCTCAGCGAGAACGCCACCGAGGCCAACGCCCTGGTGGGCGAGCGCGTCTTCGTCGAGCGCACGCTGTGGCCCAAGCTGGTGCGCATCGCCGAGAAGATCACGACCGACCTGCTGCCGTTCTACGGGGCGGGGTTGATCGGGCGCTTCGACGACATCCGCCCGCAGGATCGCGCCCAGCAACTCGCCGAGCTACGCCTGGCGCGCGGCGTGCTGACCGTGGACGAGCTGCGCGCGCGGTACTTCGGGCTGGGGCCGCTGCCCACGCCCGCTGCTCAGGGGGGTGAGGAGACGCCAGCGCCGGAGCTGTCAGAGTAGTCCGGCCTCTGGACAGGGGCGCAGCTCTGCTGCGCCAGCAGGGGCGTATCGCATACGCCCCTGCTAGTAGGTCGGAGCTTCTTCGAATGCTCGGACTATATTCTTTCATCGAGAATTCTGCTACATCTTCCGCGGTCCGAGCAACTTCAGTGGCAAGATGGGAGGCATGGGTCTCGAAGGCAAGTTGTATATCGCCAAAATCATCCAATTCGCAGGAGTCGCTGAGTCGCCACACGCGCTCAACGGAGGCGTGACGTGGCACGAAACTCTTCTCGAAGGCTTCTACTTGTAGGCCCACGACCTCCAAATTGTCTGGCTGGTAGAGCAGGCCGAGGTACTGAACGATGTAATGCTCAACTGTGGGTGTGTCAGGCGGTATCAGGAGGATCACCAGCAGGTCACTCACCTTATCGTGATGGACAAACAGCCGACCCTTTGATGCAGCCTCACGCACAAATTGAGGTCCTCAGTTCATGGGTTGACACTAGACGCTTGAGCTTGGCCATATCAGACTTTCTTCTAGTTTCGGTGAGTCCGTGGGAAATGCCGTGATCACCGTGCCTCTGTTGTTCTCATCGAACTCAACAATGACTTTGAGGTACATTCTTCTTGGCTCAACTGTACAAATAGTGCGAGAGCGTTAGAG
>DYGW01000365.1 GCA_020724485.1 Thermoflexus sp.
TGCTGGAGCATCAGCCACATGGCGCGCACGTAATCCCCGGCGTAGCCCCAGTCGCGCCGCGCGTCGAGGTTGCCCAGACGCAATTCGCCGGCCATGCCCAGCTTGATCTTGGCGACGTTGTGGGTGACTTTGCGCGTGACGAACTCCAGGCCGCGACGCGGGCTTTCGTGGTTGAACAGGATGCCGCTGGTGGCGTGCAGGCCGTAGCTCTCGCGGTAATTGACGGTGATCCAGTGGCCATACACCTTGGCCACACCGTAGGGGCTGCGCGGGTAGAAGGGCGTCGTCTCGCGCTGCGGCACCTCGCGTACCTTGCCGAACATCTCGCTGCTCGACGCCTGGTAGAAGCGGATGGCGGGGTTGACGTGGCGGATGGCGTCCAGCAGGCGCGTGACGCCGAGCGCGGTCACGTCGCCGGTGAAGACGGGCTGCGTCCACGAGGTTTGCACGAAGCTCTGCGCGGCCAGGTTGTAGACTTCGTCCGGCTCGCACTGCTGGAGCGCAAGCTGCAGCGAGGTCTGGTCAAGCATATCACCGGGGATGAGGTTCAGCCGATCCTGGATGTGGTCAATGCGGCTGAAGTTGACGGTGCTTGTGCGCCGGACCAGGCCGAAGACCTCGTAACTCTGCTCAAGCAGGAACTCGGCCAGATACGACCCGTCCTGGCCGGTGATGCCGGTGATCAGCGCGCGTTTGGTCATAGTCACTTTGCTCCTGCTTGGCGACCGGCTCCGGGGCGCAGGCCCGCTCGGATACGCCAGTCGTTGAGGGTGTCTAACAAGCTCTGCTCGAAGGGAATCTGCGGCGTCCAGCCGGTGTGCGCGCGCAGCTTGGAGGCGTCACCGACGCGGCGCGGCACGTCGGACGGGCGCATCCGCGCCGGGTCCTGGCGAACTTCGATGGGGACGGTGCTGAAGCTCAGCAACGTGTCGAGTAAGTACTGGACGCTGTGCGCCTGCCCGCTGCATACGTTGTACGCCTCGCCCGGCTCGCCGCGCGTGAGCATCAGCACGTAGGCGCGCACGACATCGCGCACGTCGGTGAAGTCGCGCTCCGCCTCCAGGTTGCCCACGAACATGACCGGCTCGCGTCGGCCCGCCTCAATTGCCGCGATCTGGCTGGCGAAATCCGCCGCAACGAAGCCACCCGCCTGGCTGGGGCCGATGTGGTTGAAGGGCCGGGCGCGGACGATGGGCAGCCCGTAGGCGAGGAAGTATTGCAGGCCGAGCATGTCCTGCGTCACCTTGCTGACGCTGTACGGATTGGCCGGGGCGAAGGGGACGCACTCGTCGAGCGGGGCGTCTGTCCCGCCCGTCG
>DYGW01000154.1 GCA_020724485.1 Thermoflexus sp.
GCTGGGCGCGGCGCGCTGAGAGGTTATTAGGCGGCATGGCTTTGTAGGGACGTATGGCTCTGGTTGCCAGTTCGTTGCTTCCGCTCGTAACCTCACCCCCTTCCCCTTCTCCGCCGGCGGAGAGGGGGAAGTTGAGCGAAGCGAAACGGGAGTGAGGTAAATAACTGGCAATCAAGGTAGGGCGTATGGCCATATGCCCCTACGAGGTGCAGCAGAGCAGCGCCCTTACGACACCGGCGTTCTGGGAATTCGCCGACAGGATAGCCGATTGGTGCAGGCGCGGTTTGCCGCGCAGCGTGACATATCCAGGAAAGTTGACCGAATGGCTACACGCGAACACTCCATTTCTTCGCCGGACACGCACGAGCGCGCCGTCACTCAGGCGCTGACGCGCGCCTACGCCGTCAACTGGGAAGCCCTGGCGCTGGCGGCGCTGCTGCTGCTGGCGCTGATCACGCGCTTCTATGACCTGGGCACGCGCGTGATGAGCCACGACGAAAGCCTGCACACCTATTATTCGTGGCGGCTGTCCGAATACGGCGAGTTCAACCACACGCCGCTGATGCATGGCCCGCTGCTCTTCCACATGACCGCCCTCTCCTACTTCCTGTTCGGCGACAGCGACTTCACCGCGCGCCTGTACCCGGCGATCCTGGGCGTGCTGATCGTGGGCTTTCCCTGGCTATTCCGGCGCTGGCTGGGGCGGACGGGCGCGCTGATCGCGGTTGTGCTGCTGCTGATTTCGCCGCAGCTCATGTACTACAACCGTTACATCCGCCACGACACGCCGACGATCTTCTTCGCGCTGGTCGTCCTGTATGCGATCGTGCAGTACGTGGACGGTGTGCCATTGCGCCGTTCGGCCTGGCTGTGGGGGCTGGCGGTGGGCCTGATCGGGATGCTCGCCTCCAAGGAAGTGTCGTTCATTTACATCGCGATCTTCGGCAGCTTTCTGGCGCTGTACTGGCTGCTGCGCATGGTGCAGGATGCCGGTATCCGCCGCCGTCCGGCAGGCCAAACCGCCTGGGAAGCGCCCTGGCTCCAGCGCGCAATCGGGCACGCCCTGCTGCTGGTCGTGACCGGCCTTTTTGCCGTGACAATGGGGAGTTTTCTACGCCTGTTGCTGTCGCCGGTCTGGGCCGTGCCGTCGGCGGCCTGGCTGATCGTCCCGCTGTTCGCCGTGATCTACCTGCCGCTGGCGCTGTCCGGCGTCGTGCGCCGGCTGCGGCGCGGCGAGCCATCGGGCGGCGCAGCCTCGGCGATGGTGGGCTGGCTGAGCAACGGGCGCTCGGCGTTCTACGTGTTGGTGGCCGGGCTGATCCTCGGCGCGGCGGTCGCGCTGTGGATCGTGGCCGTGATAGACGTGATCAAACCGGGCGACATCTGGACGGAAACGACCGCGCGCAGCGAGGCCGACCTGCTCTACGGGCAGAACGGCACGAAGGAATTCGCCGTAGCGACCGAGTTCGACGGGGCGATGTTCGTCCGCCTGCTGACCTGGGCGGGCCTGCCCGTGCTGGGGCTGCTTTTCGCGCTGTTCCTCAGCGCCGTGTTCGTCTTTCCGGGCAGGCTGGCGCTGCCCTGGCGAACCATGCTGATCATTCTGCTGGTGGCGCTGCTGGTGACCAGTGTCCTGGTCATGTTTGAGCGGCACAGTCATGTCAGCGAGACGACGACCAAGCCGTTTGCGGCGGACCCGACTGCGGTCCACACGACGGACGGTGCCCACTATGACAACACGCCGATCATCCTCGCCTGGGTGCTGGGCACGCTGATCACATTGGCGGTGATCGGCACGCGCCTGTTGACCAACCTGTGGGACTTCCTGAACCGCCAGCCGATCTTCGACGTGCTGATCGTCATCGGTACGCTGATCTTCCCCTGGCTGACCGGGTTCCCACTCTACTGGGCGGGCTACAACCTGGAAGACTACAACCCGAATTCCATCGAGGGCCGGGCCACGCTCGAAGCGACGCTGCCCGCCCTGCTGCCATTCCTGATGGTGGCGGCGGCGGTGGGCCTGGCCTGGAACTGGCGGCGCTGGCTGCCGGCGGCGGCGATCTTCCTGGGCATCTTCGTCTTCTTCTTCACGACTATTTTCAGTAACCAGTACGGGCTGGTGACGGGCATGATCGGCTCGCTCGGCTACTGGCTGGAGCAGCAAGGAGTCCGGCGCGGCAGCCAGCCGCAGTACTACTACCTGCTCACCCAACTGCTCGTCTACGAGTTCCTGCCGCTGATTGGGGCGATGGGGGCGGGCGGATTCGGGCTGGTCAAGCTGTGGCGCTGGCAGCGCGACCGCGCCCTGGACGCGCTGGCGGCGGCCCAGGCGGAGGCCGTGCCGGTTGCTGTGGAGGAGGCTCCGCTGCAAGCGGAGCCGACGCTCGTCGCCGCGCAGCGCCGCGCCGCGACGGTTGCTGCCGCCCCGGATGACCCCAATCCTGGCCCTGACGAGACGCGGCCATCGCGCCTGACGAGGCCGTTCAATCTGGCCGAGGAACTGGCCCGCCGCGCCGCCGACTCCGAGTGGATCGGCGCGCTGCCGTTCCTGGCGCTGGCTGGCTGGTGGTCGGTGGCCATGCTGCTCGGCCTGACCATCGCCGGCGAGAAGATGCCCTGGCTGACGACGCACCTTACTGTCCCGCTGATCCTGGTCACCGGCTGGTGGCTGGGCCAGGTTGCTGACGGCGTGCGCTGGCGTGCGCTTGGCGCGAGCGGCTGGCTGGTGCTGCTGGGTGCGATGCCGCTGGCGCTGCTGGCGCTGGGACGCGGCGTGCTTGGCCTATGGGGCGGGCGGGCGTCGTTCGGCGGGCGCTCGCTTGAAGACCTGATCGCCAGCGGCAATTGGCTGGGCGCGCTGCTGGTGCTGGGCGGCGCAGTGTACGTGATCTGGCGGCTGGGCCGTCCGCTGGGCCGGGGACAGCTTGGCCGCACAGCGATCCTCTCTGGCGCGTTGGTGCTGGCCGTGTTGACCGCCCGCGCGGCGATCCTGGCCAGTTTCATCAACTACGACTACGCGACCGAGTACCTGGTCTATGCCCACTCCGGCCCGGCGATCAAGACGGTGATGGACGAAGTGGATCGCATCGCGGCGATCACCAACGAGGGCGCGAACATGCGCATTGTCTTCGATGACGAGTCCTCCTGGCCGTTCACGTGGTATCTCCGCCACTATCCCAACTACGGCTTCTTGCGCGGGGAGGCGGGCAGCGTGGACGCCGGCACGCTGGAAGGGGCGCGCATTGTCGTCGTCGGCAGCAAGAAGGTTGGCGATGTGCGCACCATTCTGGGCGACCGCTACTACGAATTCGGCTACATCCGCCTGTGGTGGCCGATGCAGGAGTACTTCAACCTGACTTACGACCGCGTGGCGAAGGTGTTCAGCACAGACAAGGCCAACATCGCCGCGCCGTACTACCGCCAGGGGCTGTGGGACATCTGGTGGGGCCGCGATTACCGTGCCTACGGGCAGGCCATGTGCATCGAGTCCAAGCAGTTTCGCTGCGAGAGCGAGGCCAGCCTGGGGACGACCGACGAGGAGCGCGCCGCCTTCCGCCGCTCGTGCGAGCAGGCCGTCGTCAACGAGTGCGCCAGCGATGATCGCTTCGCCGTGAGCAAGTGGCCCGTCTCTGACCGTATGTACTTCTTCGTAGACAAGCAGATCGCTGCCCAGGTGTGGGATGCCGGAATCGGCAGCAGCACGGTCAACATCCGCGAGCCGGAATACCCCGAAGACCGCGTCTTCCGCGAGATCGCCGCCGAGCGCACGCTGGGCGAGGTGGCCGGGATGATCGGGCCGCGCGGCATCGCCCTCGACGAGGACGGCACGATCTACGTCGCCGACACCGACCGCAGCCGCATCGTTGTGCTCAGTCCGCAGAGCGAGTTCCTGCGCAGCATCGGCGACCCGGCGACCGCGCCTGCTGGCGGGGGTCTGCGCCAGCCCTGGGGCCTGGATGTCGGCCCGGATGGGCTGGTCTATGTGGCCGACACGTGGAATAACCGCGTGGCGGTCTTCACCGGACAGGGCGAGCTGGTGCGCGCCTGGGGGCACGAGGGCGTGCCCGCCTCTGACCCGTCGCCGGAGGCGATGTGGGGGCCGCGCGACCTGAAGATCGGCCCCGATGGGCTGGTCTACGTGGCCGACACGGGCGGCAAGCGCATCCGCGTCTACACGCCGGAGGGCGGCTGGGTGCGTGACATCGGCAGCGGCGGGACGGGCCTGGGCCAGGTGGATGAGCCGGTCGGCCTGGCCTTTAACCCCGTCTCGCGCGAGCTGTACGTGGCCGAGGCGTGGAACAAGCGCATTCACGTCTTCGACCTGACAGGTATGCCGCTGCGCACGTTCGACGTGAACCTGTGGTTCCGCAACCGCCAGTCGTATAACCGCCCGTATATCGCCGTCAGCCCGGACGGTACGCTGATCTACGCGGTGGACATGGATGACCGGCACCGTATCGTCGCCTACAACCTGGCCGGGGAGCCTGCTCTCTCCTTCAACCAGCCGGATAGCCTGGAGACGGGCGCTCTCGGCGTGCGCTCGCCGGCGGGCCTGGCCTTCGACGCGACGGGCCGGCTGTACGTGGTGGACGCGGAGCAAGCGAAGGTCTACGTCTTCCCGCCGCCGGATGTCTCCGGGAGCGTGGCGCCGGTCGCGCCCGCTGGCGCACTGGCCCCGTCCGCCCCGGACGTTGAAAGTGGCGGCGGCGAAATGCTACCGCCGGAGAGCGAGGCTGAGACGGGCGAGGAGAGTCCCGCTGAGTTAAGCCTGCTACCTGCCGGATCGCCCAACGAGGGCTGGACTCCGCTGGTGGAGACGGTCAACGGGCTGGCGGTGGTCTACGTGCCGGGGGGCTGCTACCAGACAGGTGCCGGGCCGGAGGTATGCGTCAGTGCGTTCTGGCTGGGCCAGCATGAGGTCACGAATCTGGAGTACGCCGCCTGCGTCGAGGCGGAAGCCTGCACGCCGCCCGCCGACCGCACGACTTTCGATGCCAGCGAGTATGCCAGTGCGCCGGTCGTCGGGCTGAGCTGGGCGCAGGCGAGCGATTACGCCGCGTGGATTGGGGGCCTGCTGCCGGGCGAAGCGCAGTGGGAGTATGCCGCGCGCGGTCCGGCGGGCTGGCTGTACCCCTGGGGTGAGGGCGAGCCAACCTGCGGCCTGGCTAACACGCAGGGCTGCGGCGGGCTGCTGCCCGTTGGCGGGGAGAGCCGCGCTGCCGGGGAATCCTGGGCCGGCGCGTTCGACCTGGCGGGCAGCGTGTGGGAGTGGACTACCGACTGGTTTGACGATGATCCGCTGGCGGGGCTGCCCGACGGGGTGCTCGACCCACCCGGCCCGGCTGCGGGCACCGAGCGGGTGATTCGCGGCGGGTCGTGGCGCGCGCCCGCCGCCTACGCCGCCGCCACGTACCGTGAGGCGCGCGACCCGGCGCTGGGCTTCGACGACGTGGGCCTGCGCGTGGTCTTCCCGGCGGATGTTCTGCCGTTAGCGGCGGAGGGGTAGGCAGGGCGAGTCTTCCAAGAGACTTCCGAAGTCTGTCTTGGCGTGTCTGTGCATGGGGGGCGCAATTCCGCTGTGTCCATCGTAGGGGCGGGTTTCGAAACCCGCCCCTACAGAACCAGCGTGCAAGGACTTCGCTAGCGGCGCCATCAGGAGACACATCTTTGGTTGACACGCCCCGCGAACTGGCGTAGTATGAGGGGCATGATCAGCATACAGTGCAACCCCACACCTAGCAGCGTCCATAGCCGCGCCACCCAGCGGGGATGGTTCGCCGGATGATGCTTGTGTAACAGTTGCGCTCACTGCAAGCCGCAACCCACCGGCGTCAGGATCAGCCCCGACGCCGGTTTGTTTGTGTTTGGGCGGAGAGAGCCTGCGACTGGTGGAAGTTAGCTGCCTGCGGTGTTTAGAATGCCTGCGAGGAGGCCCTGATGCGTTTGTCGGAATTGTTCACCCGCACGCTGCGCGACGCCCCCGCCGACGCCGAGCTGGTCAGCCACAAGCTGGCCGTGCGCGCCGGGCTGGTGCGCCCGGTCGCGGCGGGCATCTACGCGCTGATGCCGCTCGGCTGGCGCGTCATGCACAAGATCGAGGCGATCCTGCGCGAGGAGATGGACGCCCTCGGCGGCCAGGAGGTGCGCCTGCCGGTGGTGCACCCGGCGGAGCTGTGGCAGGCGACTGGTCGCTGGAAGACGTTCGGGCCGGTGTTGCAGAAATTCGCGGCGGAGTCCGGGCGAGAGTATGCCCTGGGGCCGACGCACGAGGAAGTGATCGCCGCGCTGGCCGCGCGCGAGATTGACAGCTACAAGCAGCTTCCCCAGCACCTCTACCAGATTCAGACGAAGTATCGCAATGAGCCGCGCGCGCGGGGCGGACTGATCCGCCTGCGCGAGTTCACCATGAAGGATGCCTATTCGCTGGACGCCGACGCCGCCGGCCTGGATCGCTTCTACCCGCGCATGGTCGCCGCCTACAAGCGTATTTTCGAGCGCGTGGACGTGCCCGCCCTGGCGGTCGAGGCGGATTCGGGGGCGATGGGCGGGGGCGTCAGCCACGAGTTCATGCTCGTCCACGAGGCGGGCGAGGACTCCTTCACGCGCTGCGACTCCTGTGGCTACGCGGCCAACCTCGAAGCCGCTCAGTTCACGCTGCCCGCGCCGCCAGCGGCCCCGCTCCAGCCGGTGCGGAAGGTCGCCACGCCGGGCTGCACCACGATTCAGGCAGTGGCTGACTTCCTGGGCGTGCCGACCAGCCAGACGCTCAAGGCGGTCTTCTTCGTGCAGGAGCGCCCGTCCGCGCCGGGGCGCTTCGTCTTCGCCGTGATTCGCGGCGATCTGGAGGTCAACGAGGTCAAGCTGCTGCGTGCGCTGGGCGGCGGGACGCTGCGCGCGGCAACCGACGACGAGATCATGGCGACCGGTGCGGTGCCGGGCTACGCCAGCCCAATGAGTCTGCCGCCAGAGGTGACGGTCGTCGCCGACCGGTCGGTGCGGGCGGGCGCGAATTTCGTCAGCGGGGCCAACGACGCGGGCTTTCACCTGACCGGCGTGAACGTCCCGCGCGACTTCGACCCGGCGCTGGTGGCCGACATTGCCGCTGCCTTCGACGGGGCGACGTGCGCGCGCTGCGGCCAGGGGACATTGCGCGTCGAGCGGGCTATCGAGTTGGGGCACTGCTTCAAGCTGGGGACGCGCTACAGCGAGGCCGCCGGGGTGACCTACACGGACGAGACGGGCGCGGAGCATCTGGTGGTGATGGGCAGCTACGGGATCGGGCTGGAGCGGCTGATGGCGGCGATCATCGAGACGCACCACGACGAGTGGGGCATCATCTGGCCGGCCAGTGTCGCCCCGTTCGACGTGCACCTGCTCACCCTGGGCAAAGACCCGCAGCCTGGCGAGATCGCCGCGCGGCTCTACGAGGACCTGCGCGCCGCCGGGCTGGACGTGCTGCTCGACGACCGGGCGGAGTCGGCGGGCGTCAAGTTCGCCGATGCCGACCTGATCGGGATTCCGGTGCGGCTGGCGGTCAGCGGCAAAGCGCTGGCGGCGGGCGGCGTAGAGGCCAAGCGGCGCGACTCCGCTGAGCGGATCATCGTGCCGCTGGACGAGATCTCGGCCTGGGTGCGGGGGTAGGAAGGGGCGACTGTGCTGCGTTCTGGCGCGGCATTCTGTCTCGCCTGCACCCCACAAACCTTGTGCGCGCGCGCCGGGTGATGCTATCATCGGGCAGTGCCACACCTGCTTAAGGAGCGTGCCCATGCTGCGACAGACCTCTCTCCCCCTGCTGATCCTCGCCGCCCTGCTCGGCGCTGTGCTGAGCGGCTCCGCGTCGGCCCAGCAGAGCGATTTTCCGGTTCCGC
This sequence comes from Thermoflexus sp., assembly GCA_020724485.1. Classification (GTDB taxonomy): domain Bacteria; phylum Chloroflexota; class Anaerolineae; order Aggregatilineales; family Aggregatilineaceae; genus UBA2029. The sequence continues at coordinate 7,869 of DYGW01000154.1, forward strand.
CAGGCCGCATCGTCGCCGGTGACGACGCGGGCCTGTTCACCATGCTCACCGACGGCACGGCCAAGACCTATCTGACTCAGGAAGAGGAAGCGGACTGCTGGCTGCGCGACGGCGTGTGGAGTCCGGACGGATCGCAGATCATGTACACGTCCATCTGTGGCGGGGAAGCGCCGGGCGACTGGCTGCCCGACCCGGAGCGCACCGACCTGCGCGAGCGCACCGCCCAGGTGATGATTGTGGATCCGCTGAACGGCGCGACCCGCGCCCTGGTGCCGAGCAACGGCATCCACCAGGACTACGCTGGAGACTGGCACCCCAACGGCGATCAGGTGGTCATCTACTCCAACCGCGACGCCAGCGGCGTCTTCAACTTGTTCCTGTACGACCTGGCCGAGGGCGCGCTGACCCAGCTTACCAGCTTCGATAGCAACGTCAGCCGCGTCTCGTTCGACCCGTCGGGGAGCTACCTGCTCTACAACCGGCGCATTGTGGAAGCGGACGATATTCGTTACGAGGTGCGCGCCCTCGATCTGGCCACGCTCAACGAGATTCCGGTCGCTGAGGGCTTCACCCCGGCCTGGAGCCGCGACGGGCGTTGGATCGCCTTCGCCACCGAGGGCGACATCGCCGACATCTTCGTCATGCCCGCCGACTGCATCAACGCCGGCGGCGGCTGCGACGCGGCGGCGGACGCGCGCAACATCACCAACTCGCCGAACGTCGCCGAGCGCGAGCCGGTCTTCAGCCCCGACCAGACGCAGATCGTCTACGTCCGCGACGCCGACGGCGAGCTAGGCACCCTCACCTGGGACATCTTCCGCCACGATCTGCGCACCGGCCTGCACACCAACCTGACCAATACGCCGGGCAGCGAGGAGCGCCATCGCGGGTGGGAGGCAGTGCCCAACGTCGCGCCAGTAGATGTGGCGACCGTGCTGCCGGTCGTCGTGCGCGTGCGCACCGCTGAAGGCGCCGCCAACCTGCGCGCCGAGCCGACGACGAACGGCACCATCGTCGGCGTGCTGCCGCGCGGCACGCTGCTGATCGTGCAGGGCGCGCTGGCCGACCGCACCTGGTACCGCGTCACCCTGCCCGAAGACAGCGCCCAGGCGTGGATTTACAACACGCTCATTGACCCGGTCGCGGGCGATCTAGCCGGGGTGCCGGTCGTGCAGCGGTGATGCCCCAGACGCGCGCCACAACCGCTCGCCGCCAATCCGACACTAGAGCGTGTTATGAACTCCGCACGCTAGGCGTAGCGGGCAGCGCGCGACGCCA
>DYGW01000155.1 GCA_020724485.1 Thermoflexus sp.
TGGGGGGCAATCCCAGCGCCCAAGTGCCCAGCCCTAACAGGGTGTTCGTGGACCCCAGCGCGCGACACCAGGTCACGCTACCGCCCCATCCGCTCGCCCCTACCCCGCCGATCATGTGCGGCCTGCCTCAAGGCTACGTCCCGTTTACATTCATCATTATAGGCTACATTGTAATCTGCAAGTACCGCCAATGGCAGACCCACACACGAAATTCGTAAAAAATTCATTCTGCTGGCAGGTGCGCCGGCTGCTCGTCGCCGCCTGGCTGCTCGCCCTGCTGGTCGCCTGCACGCCGGGCGGAGGGCCGCCGCTCACCATCACTGCCACGCCCGCCAGCGCCCCCACGCGCGTGGCCGCTGCCGCCGCCCAGATCGCGCGTCCGGCGGACGTTAACCCGCTGACCGGGCTGCCCGTTCCCGACCCGGCGGCGCTGGCTCGCCGCCCGCTGGCCGCCAAAATCTCCAACGCGCCGGACAGCGTGCGGCCCCAGGCGGGCATCGGCGCGGCAGACCTGGTCTTCGAGCACTATGTCGAGGCCGGCCTGACGCGCTTCACAGCCATCTTCTGGACGCACACCCCGCCGCGCGTCGGCTCGATCCGCAGCGCGCGCCTGATAGACCTGGAGATTCCGGCCATGTACGGGGCGCTGCTGGTCTATTCCGGCGCGAGCGAGCCGATCCGCCAGCGCATCGCCGCGTTGCCTTTCGCCCCGCGCGCCTACGAGGGCGTCACGACCGGCGCCCCGCTCTACTTCCGCGACCCATCGCTCGACGCGCCGCACAACCTCTTCGCCGTCCCGGCGGAAGTGTGGGCGCGCGCCCGCGCCGCCGGCCTGAACGACCCGCCGGACCTGCGCGGCATGGTCTTCGACCAGGCTCCCCCGCAGGGTGGCGCGCCCGCCGTCGCCGTGGCCATTGACTACGGGCCGGACGTAGTGGAATGGGCCTACGATCCGCTCAGCGGGGCGTACGCGCGGCGGGTAGATGGCGAGCCGCACACCGACGCGGACAGCGGCGCGCAGGTCACGGCGGCCAACGTGGTCATCCTCTACGCGCGCCACCAGGACGACGAGAGCATCGTCGAGGGGGAATGGAACGGGACGACGTTCTACTCGACCGAGATTGAGCTACAGGCGCTCGGCCCAGCCACGCTCATCCGCGACGGAGTCGCCGTCGCCGGGTTCTGGATGCGCTGGGCTGAGGACGCCCCGCTCACCCTGTGGGCGGACGAGGAAGCCGCCCAACCGCTAGCGCTCAAGCCAGGCACCACCTGGTTCCAGGTGGTGCCGCTCGATTTCAGCGGCGTGCGCCTGGAGTAGGTGTACAATGACGGCAGTGCTCGCAGGCGCGGCGCCGTCCGGCCTACGCCGCGCCCCAACGCCCGCGCACGGTAACGACCATGCTAGACCCGCGCTATCCCTGGCTGGCTGTAGGCTTCCTGACGGCGATCGCTACCGGCGCATTATTGCAGCGCGCGTCGGTAGCCTTCGGGCTGTTCAAAGACCCGCTGCTGGCGCGCTTCCGCGTCTACGGGCCGGAGATGCCCTGCTCGCCGCTGGCCCGCTTTCTGGACATGCTCGGCGTGTGGAGCCTGATGGTCGCCAGTATGCTCGATGCGCTGACCAGCGACCAGCGCGGTAGTTGGGGCTACGCGCCGGTGATCTTCTTTGCCGTGATGTTGATGGCTTTCGCTGGGAGCATCATCACGCGCAACAGCGACACCCTGCGCCACGCCCTGCCCCCCTGGTACGGCGAGCTGATGCAGCAGACCACGCGCCAGGAGCGCCGTCACCTGGCCTATGCCTGGCTGCGCATTCCGCGCAAGATGCGCTGGCGACTCAACGCCGACCAGGCGTCCTTCCGCGTGTTCGTCGAGTTGGTGCGGCTGACTTCGTATTACGGCGCGCGCGACCGCGACGACCCCTGGGCGATCTGGCAGTGAGCGCCAGCCTGCTGGCGTTCAGACTGGCGAGGCGAGCAACGAGCCAATTATCGTTGACAGCCGGAACCACCTGTGGTACGGTAATTATGCGACTGTGGGCGCTGCCCTTTGCAGCGCTGAAAAGAACATGCGAATGTTCCCACGGACGCCTTTTTTGTTTCCGTACTGTGGCACTCGCTGTGCCCGGCCCGTCTCTCACGCCGCTTGAGCCAACAGCCTCCGGACTGAAAGCTCTCAAAACAGCGCAAGCTGCCCTGGCGGGATGGGCGGCGGCTCGTCGGGGCTGTCGTCGCCCTCGGCGTCGAGGGCCGTATCCTCATCGAACGGCGCAGGCTCAGCGGCAACGCTCCCCTCGTCCAGACCCTCCGCCGCGTGAGGCGCGGCGCTCGCGCTCTCCGGCAGGGATCGTCCGGCGAGGCCCTGCGCCTGCAACGCTGCCAATTCCTCGTCGGTGATGCCCGTCTGGTGCAAGACATGGCGCAGCGTCGGCTCGGTGACGGTATCGTTGGTGCGCAGGACGTGCACGTAATGCGCGCGCAGGCAGGCCTGCCATTCGTCGAAGAAGATGCTGCGTTTGTCGCTCATGGTACGCTGCTGGTGGGCCGGTACTTTCCTGTTTTCGCCGATCAGTTTACCGCAAACAACGCCCCGTGAGTAGCCCTCACCAGAAGACGCTGAGCAAGCCCATCGCCGCGCCAAAGGCGACCAGCACCGCTGATCCGACTTTGTAGCGCCACAGCAGCACCGCGCCTAGCCCGCCCACGAGCACGGCATAGACATCCACGAACGCCGCGCGCCCCAACTCCCACGTCACAGCAGCCATCAGGCCCAGCGCGGCGACATTCACCCCGTCTAGCAGGCTAGATACCGACTTCGACGCCCGGATGCGCGGGATCAACGGGTTGCTGAGGGCGACTACCACGAACGCGGGCAGGTAAAACGCCGCTGTAGCAACAACCGCGCCCGGCACGCCCCCCAGCAAATAGCCAACGAAGGTCGCCGAGGTGGACAGCGGGCCGGGAGTCATCTGCCCGACGGCAATGGCGTCAATAAGCGCCTGCCCGCTCAGCCAGCCGTGACGCTCGACCAGCTCCGCCTGCATGAAGGCAAACAGCACGTAGCCGGAGCCGTAGAGCAGGCCGCCGATCTTCAGAAAAGTCCAGGCCAGGGCCAGCAGGCTGTAACTGCTTCCGGCAGTAGCTGGCGCGGCTAGCCCCGCCCCGGCCAGGGGGAACGAGGCGAGGGCGCGGGCATGTATCGTCCGGCGAGCCAGCGTCACAGTCAGCCCACCGCCCAACAGCACGATCACGAAGTTGACGCCCAGAAAGTAGAGCGCCAGCGCCGCGATGCCCACCGCAGCGGTCAGCCCGCCCGTGATGGCCTTGCGGCCCAGACTCCAGAGGGCCAGGACGATCAGCGGGATGATCACTGGCTTGATGCCGTACAGCAGCCATTCAGCGGCGGGCGTCGTCCCATACCTGGTGTAGGCCCAGGCCAGCCCCAGGGTGATGACCATGCCCGGCAGCACGAAGGCGATCCCGCCCGCGAGCAGGCCGCCCAGTCCCGCCCGCACATAGCCGATGTGCATGGTCATTTCGCTGGAATTGGGGCCGGGGATCAGGTTCGTTGCGCCGAGCAAGTCGAGGAAATGCTGCTCAGAAATCCACTTGCGCCGCTCGACCAGTTCGTGGCGTATGATGGCGATGTGCGCCGCCGGGCCGCCGAATGCCGTCGCGCCGATGCGCAGAAACACGCCGCCGACCCTGAGCATCTCTCGCCAGCGGGCCGGGGCGGGGTGTGTGGGAATTGGGGTTGGCGAGGCTTGCATAGCGCACCAGTCACAGGCAACAAGAATCGGGGAGCGGAGCGGCGAGTCTGGCCCCTGTACACAGACTTCCGAAATCCCGCTGACTTCGGAAGTCTGTGTATGCCCCTACAGCCGTTCGACTCCGCTGCCTTCCGCCGCCTGGCAGACGTAAATGTGCGGCGTGCGGCCCGTCTTGGCCGTGTACGCGGGGCCGACCGCCCCCACAAATTTGTCCACCGCCTCGTTCTGGACGAGCGCCACCGCGCAGCCGCCGAAACCCGCGCCGGTCATGCGCGCACCGTAACAGCCGGGCTGGGCGTTGGCGATGTCCACGATAGCGTCTAGCTCGGCACAGCTTACTGCATAGTCGTCGCGCAGGCTGGCGTGACTCTCACGCAGCGCCTGCCCGACCGTCTTGAGAGCATTGCCGCGCAGTGCCATGACAGTGACGCGCACACGCAGATTCTCGCTGACGATGTGCCTGGCCCGACGATAGAGCACGTCGCCAAGCTGCGCCCTGGCCGCCTCGACCTGGGGCAGCGTGGCGTCGCGCAGGGCCTGCACGCCGAGCTTCTCCGCCGCCGCCTCGCACTGCTCGCGCCGCGCCGCGTACTCGGAGTCCACCAGCCCGCGTCGCTTGGCCGTGTCCATGATGACGATGCTGGCCCCCTGGGGGACGGGCACCGCCTGCGTTTCCAGGCTGCGGCAGTCAATCAGCAGGGCGTGCCCGGCCCGGCCCAGCGCCGAGGCCATCTGATCCATCACGCCACAGGGCATCCCGATGAACTGGTGCTCGACCTCGACTCCGCCCAGTGCCTTCCCGACCTGGGATAGACTCGCGCCGGCCAGGGCAAGCCCTAGCTCGATCATGACCACTTCGACCGCCGCCGACGATGACAACCCCGCGCCAATGGGGATGTCGCCGCCAATCACCGCATCGAAGCCGGGCACGGTGTGGCCCTGGTTCTCCAGCCACCACAGCGACCCGCGCGGGTACTTACTCCAGGCAGGCAGATCGGGGTCGTCCAGGGCGTCCAGGGCGAAGGTCGTCTCGGCGTTGAAGTCGGTCGAGATGAGGCGCACGGTGCGGTCAGGGCGCGGGCGGGCGGCGACGTACACGGCGCGGTCAATGGCGGCGGGCAGCACGAAGCCGTCGTTGTAGTCGGTGTGCTCGCCGATCAGGTTGACGCGCCCCGGCGCGCGGGCCAGCAGCGCGGGCTGGCTCCCAAAACGGTCGGCGAACGTCGTGAGCACAGTGTCTTTAACGGTCATGGTTCCATCCAGAGGGTGCAGCGGGATACCGGGCAGAGTATAGCGCAGCCCCTGAGCGCGGGCCTACTCCGCGCTGGCGAGTTGATCAGCCTCCTCGCGCGTGTCCACCAGGAAGACGGCCAGCCCATTGAACTGCTTTTCTGCCAGCACGCGATCCCGGCGGGCGCGCACCCAGGGCGGCGTGTACTTCTGCAGCACCGGGCCATTGCTGGCGCGAGCCAGGGCGATCTCGTTCTGATGCGCGCCTTCATCTGCGGCGGTGCGCGTCATGACCCATACGCGCGTCACTGGCTCTGCGAACAGGGAGATCGTCAAAGGATCGTCCGCATCGTACCAGGCATAGGGAGGTAACTCGGCCTGCTGGAAGTAACGTTTGAAGGCGATTACTTCAGCCGGGTAATCGGCCAGCACGCCGTCGCCGGGCTGGAAGTCCGCCGCGACGTACTCGGCCACGCCGCGCCAGTCTTCCTTGTAGTGATCGCCCGCCCGGAACACGTCCAGGGTGATAGCCGCCCCGGTCAAGGCCACCAACGCGACGGCACCAGCGACGAGAAACGGGCGGCGCGGCCCGGCCAGCCACCTCCAGCCGCGCAGCATGAGCACGATCAGCGCGGGCAGGATGATGACGAAGTAGCGATCCACGTAGAGCGGGTGCACCAGCCAGGAGATGGTGAAGACCAGCGCCAGCGTCCCCACGACCAGCCAGAACCAGTACCACAGATCCGGTTCGCTGCGGTAGTGGCGCGCGGCGTAGACCAGCCCTGCCCCCAGCCCGGCCAGCGCAGCAAGGAGTCCCGGTACGGCCAGCAGCGGGATCGAATCGCCGGTGCCAATGGTCATGGCGCTGAGCGTGAGCAGCAGGTCCTGCAGAGCTGGCTCTGGAATCCAGCCTCTGCCAGGGGCTGGCTTACTGGCATGGAGCATGTACAGCAACAGCGGGATTACGGCGATGGTCTGGGCAACGATCCAGCGGCGGAACAGCGCCCGCTTGCGCCGCAACAGGAAACCGAAGACGATGTACTGAGCCAGGGCCAACCCGGCCATGAAGTAGTGGCTGACATAACCGGCCATGCTGGCCAGGACAAATACGATCCAATGAGTCCGCCTGCGCTCCCCCGCCAGCAAGCGCAGGAAAGCGTAGGAGGCGATGAGCGCCAGGACGAAGATCATGGCATAGACCCGCGCCGTGCGCGACAGCCAGATATGGTACGGGTTGAGCGCCAGCAATAATCCCGCGCCCAGGGCCAGCCAGGGTGAGCGATACAGCCGCGCGACGACCCACATCATCCCGGCGATGCCCGCCACACCTAGCAGGGCCGAGAACGAGCGCAGCGCGAAGTCCGAGCCGGTGGGGTAAGCGTGCAGCACCATGTAGTAAAAGGGCGTCTGGTTGCTGGTATTGCGGACGAGCATCAGCGTGTCAGCGAGCGAGACGCGCGCACGCAGCCCGGTATAGACTTCGTCCACCCACAGGCTCGGCCCGCCCAGGTCGTACAGGCGCAGCGCCGCGCCAGCGATCACGATCAGCGCGGCCCATAGCCAGAACAAGCGCGGACGTGCGACGGCGGTGTTCATCGGCAGGGCGCTCCGTCTACGCCCGCGTGTAGTGCACGGCGGACTGCTGGCGCAGGCGGTCGGCGGCCTGCTCGGCGGTGATATCGCGCTGCGGCGTGCCGAGCATCTCGTAGCCGACCATGTGCTTCTTGACCGTCGCACTGCGCAGCAGCGGCGGGTAGAAGTGCGCGTGCAGGTGCCAGTACGGGTGCTGCGCGCCGTCGGTCGGGGCCTGGTGGAAGCCCATGCTATAGGGGAACGAGGTGCGGAAGACGTTGTCGTAGCGCACGGTGATCTGGTGCAGCGCATCGGCCAGGGCGTCGCGCTCGGCGTCGTCCAGCGCCGGCAGGCTGGGCACGGCGCGGTTGCTAATCAGCAGCGTCTCAAAGGGCCAGACAGCCCAGAAGGGCACCAGTACTGTCCAGTGCTCGTTGGCATAGACGAGGCGCTCGGCGCGGCGGCGCTCCTCGGCCAGGTAATCACCCAGCAGGGTAACGCCGTGCGCGTTGAAGTAGTCGTGCTGGGCGGTCAATTCCTTGTCAATCTCGCGCGGCAGGCGCATCGTAGACCAGATTTGCCCGTGCGGGTGCGGGTTAGAAGCACCCATCATCTCGCCCCGGTTCTCGAAAATCTGCACGTAGCGGATGAAGTCGCGCCCGCCCAGGTCGAGCGTCTGCTCGGCCCAGGTATCTACCACGCGGCGAATGTCGGGCGTCTCCATCTGTGCCAGGGTGAGATCGTGGCGCGGGCTGAAGCAGATCACCCGGCAGATGCCGCGCTCACCCTGCACGCGAAACAGCGGGTGATCCGTCGGCTCGTCCGTGGGTGTGTCGGGCAGCAGGGCCGGGAAGTCGTTGTCGAAGACAAAGGTGCCTGTATAGGGCGGGTTGACGTTGCCCCCGGCGCGGGCGTTGCCGGGGCACAGGTAGCAGGTCGGGTCGTAGGCCGGGCGCGTCTCCGGCGGCGTGCCAGCGACTTCGCCCTGCCAGGGGCGCTTGGCGCGGTGCGGCGAGACGAGAATCCACTCGTTGGTGAGCGGGTTGAAGCGCCGGTGCGGGTGCTCGCTGAGGGTGAACATGCTGCGTCCTCGCTGGATGAGCGTCACGCGATGTCAGGTTACGGGCAAGTGTACAGAGCCGCGCGCGTTTGTGCTACTGCGAAGTGGCAAGTGCCGAGGCGGGCTTCGGGTGTCTTTCGAGCACGCAGGGGTGTATGGCAATAGCCCCTACCAGAATCGTCCTGAGCGCTGCCAGCACGGCCCTAGAGCACTTCCAGGATCAGCGGGCGCTTGATCGTCTGATCGCCCGCAGCGATGGCGCGCACCGGCCAGCCGTCAATGGCGGTGAGAATCTCCGGCGTGCCGCCCTCCTCCAGCACCAGGATCGTATCTTCTGACTTGACGCCGGTGATGGACGGGTTCCACGCGCAGACCATGCCCGGCTCTAGCATCTCAGTCTCACCGGGCACGGCGATGAACTCGCGCGCGCCGTAGCCGGCGGTGCCGCCCTGGTGGTGCAGCTTCCACTCGTCGGCGAATCCAGCGCGGGCGTAGGCGTCCTGCAGCGCCTTAAACAGCGCGCCAAGCGAAACGCCCGGCTGCGACGCGGCGATGATCGCCGCGTCTACCTCGGCACAGGCATCCATCTTGGCGCGGATGTCCGGGGGCAGCGTGCCGAAGTGAACCAGCCGCGTCACCGAGCAGACCAGCCCCGCCCGCCGGCCACACAGCACGAGCATGGCGTAGCAGTCCATGATCTTGCTGGTCGGCAACGGGTGGCGGTAGCGGTGGATGCGCTCGTCGGTGGCGATCAGCACGACGATCGGGGTGACATCGCGGGCGTAAGTTTCACCGGCCAGGGCGGCGGCGATCTGCCATTCGCTCATGCCAGGCCGCACACGCCGGATCGCCGCGTCCATTGCCCCGGCGCAAGCGCCGCCCAACGCGCGGAAGCGCTCCACCTCAACCGGCAGCAGGCGCGAGCGCAGCACCTTCAACTCGCGGCTGAGGTCTTTGGCCCCATCCAGCGGCGCGTCAACGCCCAGCGCGCCCCCCCGGTCAACTGGCTCCGGCTGCTCCCAGGGCGTCGCGCGCAGGGCGAAGCCGCGCGCCTCAATGCCGTCCTCAGTGCCCAGGCGCGGCCCTTCGATGGTGTTGGTGTACACGGTGGCGCTGTTGGGCGTGATCACGACACTGGCGACACCCATCGTGTCGGCGTGGTTGACGGCGGTATCTACCCCGCCGGTGATCCAGGCGACGTTGCTCACCGTGCGCAGCCACAACGTGTCCACGCCCTGCGCGTCCATCAGCGTGCGGACGCGCGCCAGCTTGGTTTGAACTTCCGATGCGTAATCCATGATGTGCCCTCAATAGCAGGTGCAAATCCAATTGCCCGCCTACTAGCCTATCACAAGTGAGCGGGTAGCGCACGGGCGCGCAGCAGAAGGGGTCCACGAACAAGTCGTGAACGTGTTTGTCCCCCCCTCCCCGGCCCTTCCCCCACGA
>DYGW01000156.1 GCA_020724485.1 Thermoflexus sp.
GAGATATGCGCAACCAGCCCATCGCCGAAGAACGTCCGGCCCCGGTTGTCGCGCATCCAGTCTACCAACTGGTCCGGGATGACGATGTGACCGGGAGCCAGAGCCTCGCGCAGCGATCCGCACGCGCTGACGCTGATCACCCGCTCCACGCCGAGCGTCTTGAGCGCGTAGATGTTGGCACGGTAGGGCACATCGCTGGGCGTGCGCACGTGCCCGCGCCCGTGCCGGGCGACGAACGCCACGCGCTGACCGGCCAGCGTGCCAATGCGCACCGCGTCGCTGGGCGGCCCAAACGGGGTTTCCATGTGCTGCTCGACCACACCGGTCAGTTCCGGCATGTGGTACAGGCCGGAGCCGCCGATCACGCCAATTCGCACAGCTTCCATCCACATCACTCCTTTCTGGGCAGAAAGTCACTCATCCGCCCAACCCCTCACCGGCCAGCGTCGCGCGGGCGAAGTCGTCCGGCAGCGGCGTCGGCGCAGGCGTGGGCGTATCCGTCGCGCTCACGGCGGTGGGCCAGTACCAGGTCGTGCCCCGGAACGCGGTCACCGCCGACGAGATAGACAACCCATAAACGGCGATGCACGCCGCGATGATCACCACCCACACGCCGGAAACCAGCAGGCCCAGCGCGCCCATGCGCCGCGTCCGCCGGGGGTTGAGCGAGTGACGGGCGTTGATCACCGCGACCAGCGACAGAACAAAGCCGGCGACGGGCAGGCAGTAGCCCGCGCCGCAGCACGCCACCAGCGACACACCACCGACCAGCAGCCCGGTGAAGCCAAGCAGATCGGTGGAGTTGCCGGTATAGACGCCGGCAGCCACAGCGTCGCGCTCGCGCTTGGTCTTACGGTCGGCGCCCACCTGCGCGCCCAGCAATTGGTCGGCGTAAGCGCCCGGCTCTTCGACGCGCAGGCCCAGCTTACGCGCTTCCTCCGCGTGCTCGGCGCACAGGCGTTGGCCGTCCTCGGTGTAGTACAGGCAGTAGGCGCACAGAGGCTTCTGGCAGACTTCGCACCGCTCCAGCGCAATGCGATCGGGATGGTTGGCGCAGGTCAGCGTCTCCCACTGGCTCATCGTCCAGGCTCCTGACGCCGCGCGGCCCGCATATGCCGCGCCATCTGGCGAGTGTAACGCGCAGGCCCCGCCCACACAACGGGCGGATCGCCGGCGGCAGCCCTGTGGATTGCGAATTGCGGATTGCGGATTTCGAAATTCGCAATCCGAAATCCGAAATCTACAGCGTTGACAGTCCCTGCACGATGCGCTCTAAGGCGGCAGCGTGCTCGCTCAGATTCAACTCGATCAGGCGCTGGCGCGAGCTTGCGGCCTGGGCAGCGGTGTCCTGGCAGAAGGCGCGGTCGCCCTGCAGGGCGTGGCGGGCGCGTATCTGGTGGACGCGGACGAGAATATCTGCCGCGCGCCGCAGGGCGTCCGGCAGACCGAGCGCCCCGGCCAGGTCGAGCGCCTCGTGCAGCGCCGCCTGTGCGCTCACCGCGTCGCCCTGCGCCATGCGCAGTTGGCCTAGCGTGATCGCCGCCTCGGCCAGGTCGGGCAGGCTCTCCGCCTCGGCCAGCAATGCGTGGGCGCGCGCGGCATTGGCGGCGCCATCGTCCAGGATGCCCGCCTGCGCCTGAACGCGGGCCAGGTCGTGCAGCGCGCGCCCCAGCCGGACGCGGTCATGCAGCGCCAGCGTGTCGGCGACCGCCGCGCTCAGATGCCGCACCGCCTCGCCCAGTTCGGCGGCGGCCTCGCCCACGCGCTCTTCCCGCGCAAGCTGCTCGGCGCGATCCCGGTGCAGCCCGGCCAACTGCTGGCGCAGCTCGGCGGCCAGGTCGCGCCGCCCGACGGAATCCGCCGTCGCCAGCGCCCGGCGCAGCACGTCTTCGGCCCGCGCCGTGTCGCCCAACGCGATCAGCGACGCGCTCAATTCGCGCTGAACCACTGCCGAAAGCTCGGCCTGCCTGGTGCGCGCGTACCCGGCTACCGCCCCCTCAAAGCGTTTGATCGCGTCGGCGTGCTGGCCGCGTGCGGCGAGCGCGCGCCCCCATTCACAGGCCAGCATCGCCGCCACGCGCACGTCCGTGCCGTCCGGCTGCGCCATCACCGCCCGGAAGGAGCGCGCCAACAGGTCTACCGCCGCCCCCGTCTGCCCGACGGCGACAAGGTGCTGGCCATAGGCCAGGCTCGCTTCGGCCAGCACCGGGCGGCTCAGCCCTTCGATAGCCAGCGTCACCTGGAAGAGCCAGCCAGCCTCGTCCTGCTTGCCGGGGAGCGCGCTAATCATGCTGCCCAACGCCACCTGCAGCCGGGCCAGGTCGTTGCTCTCAGGAAGCTGGTCGCGCAATGCTTCGGCATAGCGCGCGAAATCCCCGGCCAGCCCCGCCGCCGCAAAAGCCGGGGCTGCCGCCACCAGCACGCGCGCCAGTTCCACCGGCGCAGAGACGCGCCCGGCGCTGATCTCCCGCTCGGCCAGCGCGCGGACGTTGTTCAGCCGCGCCCGGCTGACAGTATCCAGCGGGCCGGACAAGCCTTCGGGCCATGTCTGCGCGAAATACTGCGCGATCACGCGGTCAAGGTGCGCCTGCTTGGGCGCGTCCAGGGGGAATCGCTCGCGGATGAAGGCGCGCACTTCGTCTGGGATGACGAACAGCGCCCCGTCGCGGCGCAGCACGTCCCGCACCAGCAGCGCGTCAATCTGTTCGACAGCATCGCCGCCGGCCAGGCCTAACGCCAGCCGCTCGTCGAGCCCGTCCGGGAGGCCCTGCGCGCGAATCAACAGCTTGAGCACGTCACGCCGGTCGGCCAGCAGCCACTCAAGCTGGCGGCGCAGGTACGCGGCGGGCAGCGCCGCGTCCTCCTGGTCGAACGCGCTCAGATATCTCAGCGCGGCCTCCACGCCGTCGCGCCGCACCATCTCCACGCCGCGCACGATCAGCCAGGGCAGTTGGCGCGTCAGGTCGAGAAAGTCGTCAATCGTGTCCACGTCCAGCGCCTCGACCCCGCGCACAACCGCCCGGTGCATGGCCAGCGTGCGCGCGTCTTTGGCTGGCAGCCGCTCAACCGCGCGCATCTTCGCGGTGAAGGTCGGGCCAGCGGGTAGCAGCGCTTCGTCGGGCTGGGCGGCAGTCAGGATGACACCATGACGCGCAGGTGCCAGCAGGTCAGCCAGAAAGTCGGCCAGCGCCTGGCGCTCCGCGCCAGAGCCAAGCGCGTCCGCGCGCTCCAGCACCAGCAGCAAGCCCCGCCCGGCCAGCGCCGCCAGCACGTCGTCGCGCGGAGTCAGCGGCGGCAGCCCAGCGACCTCGGCCAGCAGCGCCTGGACTTCGCGCGCGGTCGTCGCCGCGCCGCAGCGCAGCCAGACCACCCCGTCGCGGAAGCGCCAGCCAAAGCGGTTGGCGAACTCAGCCGCCAGCCAACGCTTGCCCACGCCGTCCGGCCCGGTCAGCAGCACCAAGCGGCGGTCAAAGCGGAACATATCTTCGGCCAGCTTGCGCAGCAATTCGCGCCGCCCGACAAATCCAAGCGGCACTGGCAGGTCACAGGCGCGCGGCATCCCGTCGGCGACCAGCGATCGCGCGGCGCGCTGGGCCGGCTCCGGCAGCGCCAGCCACACCTCGTGACGGTTGTCGTCAACTACCAGTTCGTAGCGATCCGCCTGCCCGTCAGGGCGGTCGCGCAGATCGGCCACCGCCGCGCGGAACGCCTCGCGCACGCCCGCGCCGCTGGCTAGCTCCGCGTAGAGGCGCGCGTTGAAGGCGACCGCTTGCTCTTGCGACGCCCGCCGCCGCGTGCCCACCACTGCCTCAACCGGCGTCTCGTCGAGCAGCATTTGCGCCAGCCGCCGGCTGAAGCACCCGTCCAGGATCACGACGCGCGCCCCGCTGACCGCAAACAGCTTGACCGCGTGCTCGGCCACCGCGTAGGCTTCGCTGCCGTCGTCGTCCTCCAGGTAGAGCATGTCGCGCTCGCCGTGCGCAATGAAATGCACGATGCGAAAGGCGTCCGCGCCATGACCGGTCAGCGCCGCCGCCAGCCGCTCGGCGGTCGGCGGCAACAGGCGCACCAGCGCCAGCGGCGCGCTCGTCGCCTTCTGCTTCGGCCCGGCCTCCTTGAGCGCGCGCAGCAGGGCGTGCCATTCCTGAACGGGATCCGTCGGGCTGAGCGGGTCCTCGTTGCCGCTCATGGACGCGAACGGCGCGGCGATCACCGCCAGCACCGGCAGATAGCAGCGCAGTTGCGCCAGGCCAGGGTCGCCAGCCACATCATGACCGCTGATCACGGTGTATTCCGTCGCGGACAACAAGGAAGACTCCGGGTAGAGGGGCAGGTTCTCGCTCATAGCCCCGCAGTATAGTCCAAACGGCGCAAAAACGAAAAGCGAGCTTTCGCTCGCTCAGCGGAAGCGCGACAGCGCGCCTTACAGCGATGTGGCGATGGAGCCGCCGTCTACCGGGATCATCGCCCCGTGCAGGTACCCCGCCGCCGGGGAGCACAGGAACACGGCGACGTTGGCGAATTCTTCTGGCTCGCCAATGCGATGCAGCGGGTTGCTGGCCGACTGGCGGGCGTATGCCTCGTCGAGGGAGATGCCCTCCTCGCGCGCGCGGTTCTCCAGAAGCTGCGTCACGCGCTCCGTGCGCGTGTAGCCGGGCAGGATGCTGTTGACGCGGATGCCCTGCGGCCCCAACTCGTTGGCCAGCGACTTGGTCAGCCCGATCACGCCCATGCGCACGCTATTGGAGAGGATCAGGTTAGCGACCGGCTGCTTGACCGACACCGAGGTGATGGTCAGGATGGCCGCCCGGCTGCTCTTGCGCAGATGCGGCAGCGCCGCCCGGATCAGGTTCACCGCGCTCATGAAGTTGAGCCGGAACGCCAGCTCGTAATCCTCCGGCTGGGCGGTGGCGAACGTCCCTGGCGGAGGCCCGCCCGCGTTGGTCACCAGGATGTCCAGACCCCCCAATCGCTCGGCGGCCTGGGCGACGAGGCCGTAGACGGTGTCCGGATCGGCCACATCACCGGGCATACCCACCACACGCCGCCCCGTCTCAACGAACAGCCGCTCAGCGACCGCCGCCAACCGGTCGGGGTCGCGCCCGTTGATGGCGACATCCGCCCCTTCCAGGCAGAAGCGCCGGGCAACTGCCGCCCCCAGCCCGGCGCTGCTCGCCGCCACGAAGACACGTGCATCCTCCAGTCCCAAGTCCATGCGCTTATGCCCCTTCTACCTCGCACTCAAGGATCAGCCGGTCGCACCCGTCGCCGTAGTAGTCGGCTTCGGTGCGCACGGCGCGAAAGCCCAGTTTCTCGTACAGGCGAATGGCCGCGACGTTCTCCGGCTCCGACGTGACCAGAATGCGGCGCACCTTCGCCGCGCGCAACGCGGCGACTCCGTGCTCCATCAGCATCCGCCCGATGCTCTGCCGCCGGTAGTGCGCCAGCACCGCCGTGTTGAGAATCCAGCCAACCTGCCCGCCCTGGCCGATGGCAGCGCACAGGTGCCCGACGATCTTACCCGTGCGCCGGTCTTCGGCGACCCACACCAGCGCCGGGTTGAGGTCGTGCAGTTGGCGGAAAAAGTACCTGGAATAGGCCCCGCTGCCATAAACCGCCTGCTCCACGTCGGTGCACTGCGCCAGGTCGCGCGGCGTGAAGGGCCGCACCGTGATCTCGTGTGTGCCGTCCAAAGTGATACGCCCCTCTCATGAGTCGGGCCGCCGGACTGACTCCAGCTGCGCCCCGTTCCCCCTCAATCCAGCTCGACGCGCAGCTCCAACCGCCCCACGCCGATCACGTCGCCCGACGAGAGCACCACCGGCTCGCGCACCGGCTCGCCGTTCAGGCGCGTGCCATTGCTGCTGCCCCGGTCTTCCAGCCACCACTGCCCGTCGCGGCGCGTGACCAGCGCATGTTCCTGGCTGCAAAACGTGTCATCCAGCACAATGGTGTTGGTCGGCGCGCGGCCTAGGGTGGTCAGCGGCAGCAGGGCATAGCTGGCCCCTACGCGCGCGGCAGAACCCGTCCCCGCGCCCACCACGACCAGCCGGCCCCGCCGGTGGCCCGGCTCGCCCGCCGCTGCCGTCGCCGCCCGGAAATCGCGCCAGAGCATGAGGAATACCGCCCCCAGAAAGGCCAGCAACAGCCCCCCGGCCAGGATGCGCAGCGCCAGCAGCACGGCGTCCACGCTCACCGTTCCCCATCGAGGGCGTCGCCGTCGTCTGCCGGGCGCACGTAAATTTGCGTGTCGCCGCCGGGGACGCCGCGCGCGCCGGTTGTGCCCTCATCCACCACATAGACCAGCTTGACACCCGCCAACGAGAGGACATCCCCGGAGCGCAGCACGCACTCTGAGATGCGCGCATCGTTGACGAAAGTCCCACCCCGGCTGGCCAGGTCGTACAGCACGAACTCGCCGAAGCGGTAGCGAAGCTGGCAGTGATGGCGGCTGACGCGCCGGTCGTCGAGCACGATGGTGTTGTCGCGCCGCCGCCCAATGTTGATCACCGAGCGGTCAAGCAACACGTAGCGGTCGCCGTCCACGACCAGGTAGGCCAGGGGCAGCGGCGGCGCGTCGGGCGGCACATCTGCCGGGCGCAGATCGCGCTCCAGCAGCAGGCGGGTCGTCTGGCGCGTGGCGTCTACAAGATCGGCGTGCACGGAGACAGTATGGACGGCAACAGCCATGTCGGAGACGAACACGACCTCCGGCGACGTATCCAGCCGCAGCCCGCTCTCGCGGGCCAGCGCCACAATGTCCTCCGCCAGCGAGGCTCCCAGGTCGGCGTGCGCGCCCAGCAATGATCCGTGATCGTCAGGGTGCAGCCGCACCACATAGCGGTTCGGCGCGGCGAGCGCGCCGCTGGAGTCGAGCGCTGCCCCGTCCTCCATCGCGCGCGCCAGGCGCAGCGCAACCTCGCGCGGCTTCAGTCGCCCGGCGAACAGTCGCGCAAAGCCGCCTTCGACCAGCGCCTGCACGCGCTCCTCGAACTGGGAGAACCGGTTCCTGTCCATGCCGGGGATTATACCAGGCAATCGGCGTTCAGAGAACGTCCGTCGGGCAAGCGTTGGGGGGCAGACTCGCGCCTGCCCCCCGTTTTTTCAACCACCGCTCTTTCGCTTGGGTCAGGTTGTGTTGACTCCAGCACACCTCATACCGGCACTCGTGTAATTCGATACTGGGGTAGATGCGCATTCCATGTCTGAATGTTGAACACCATACAGCCATCAGCCATTGGATATAGCCACACTCCCGATTGGGGACCATTTAGCGGCAGTTGACGCTTCAATTCCTCTGTTCTGGCACTCAAATCAGCCTCAGTTAGAGACCATTTGAAAAGACCAGCAACCCCACCCTAAGTCCCTCCCCGCCTGCGGGGAGGGACTTCAAGAGCAGGCCTTTCTCCCTTCCCTCGCTTGCGGGGGAAGGGCCGGGGATGGGAGTAAAGATACTTATCAAATGGCCTCTTAACCCTGATTGCTAGTTCGTTGCTTCCGCTCGCAACCTCACCCCCTGACCTCCTCTCCGCCAGCGGAGAGGAGGAAGTTGAGCGAAGCGAAACAGGGGTGAGGTCAATCACTGGCAATCAAGGTCTATCTTAGTATCTGACATTACGCACTGAGTACGCGGTAGTGGTGACACATTAACTGATACAGGCCAGGTTGTAGTGATGAACAAACCGCCGAAAGACTAACTCATGTTTGGAAAAGGACAGGGTTTTGCGTACGAACCGAGCCAGGCGCTGGCGCAAGGTGTTGAACCAGCGCTCAATGTGCTTGGTTTGGCCACTGTCTTTGCCCACCGATTGATAGCGGTCCTCGCGCCGGATGCCACTCATGGCGTGACCAGGGGAATGTCCGGCGCGTACTGCGCGCCGTCGCCAGCGCCCAGGCGGAAGATGGCGTTGATGCCCGGCGTCCCGTCTTCGCGTGCCCGGACTCCATCGAACAGCCCGGCGCGCAGCGTGAACGGCCCCGCGGCGTCCTGCGGGACGCTCACCGCCAGGCGGTACGCCAGCAGATCGCCGGGTGACCAGGCCAGCACCGGGATCAGCGCGCCATCCACCACCGCCAGGCGCGCCCCGCTCCCATCGTAGAGGTGCGCGAAGGGCGCGAACGTCCAGATGCCCCGGTCGGGGTGCAGCGCCTCCACGCGCCAGAACAAGTCGAGCGTGGCGGTCGCGCCGGGCAACAGGTCGCCGCTCAGCGTCCAGCCGGCGAAGTGCACGCCAATATCAGACGGAATGTTAGCAGGGCGGGCGATGGGCAGGCGGTCGGGCGCGACGGCCCACAGGCGGATGATCGCGCCATCGTCGAGGATGAGCGGCGGCTCGACCGGCTCCGCGTAGAGTGGCAGCGGGGTGGAGGCTTCCCCCGCGCGCTGGAAGGTGACGATCAGCGCGCCGCCCTGCGGCACGATCAGCGCCCGCTCGAACTCGCTCAGTTGCTCGGCACGCAGGGCGCGCCCAGCCATTACCTCCACCGTCCATTCGTGCATCGGCGCGAGCACAGCCATGCCCGGCTCGCGCGCGGCGCGGGTGCGCTCGCCAAGCGCGGTCAGCTCGGCCAGCGGCAACGTCTCCGGCAGGTCTTCGCTGGGGTACGCGGCGGTGTTCTGGGCGAAGCGGACGGCGTTCAGCCCGTTGAGCGCACCGGTAGCGACGACCAGCACAGCGACGATCAGCAGGCCCGCGCGCCGGTTGAGCAGCGGGCGCAGGGCGTAGGCGGCCAGTCCGTGCCCGGCGGGGACGGTCAGCAGCAGGTAGAAGGGGTGCACCACGCGTGAAACGTAGCTCATCAGCAGCACGGGCAGGGCGAACCAGACGAGCAGGATCAGGGCCGCGTCGCGCTGCTGGGGATCGGGCGAGCGCCGCCAGGCGCGGAGCGCCGCGCCCGCGCCGAGCGCGATCAGCGCCGTCCAAACGGCGTGAGTTGCGGCGCTGAAGTCATGGCGCAGGGCGGCATCGCCCGCCGGGGCGGTCACGC
>DYGW01000366.1 GCA_020724485.1 Thermoflexus sp.
TCCAGGCGCATCTTCCCCCGCGCCTTGACCTCGGCCATGCTGCCGCCAGCGGCAGCGAAGTCCTCATAGGCCACGACCTCGGCGCGGATGAAGCCGCGCGCCAGGTCGGTGTGGACGGTGCCCGCCGCTTCGAGCGCCGTGCCGCCCTTGCACAGCGGCCAGGCGCGCACCTCGTCCTCGCCGTAGGTGAAGAAAGAGTGGATGCCCAGCAGATCGTAGGAAAGCTGGAGCACGCGCTCGCGGCTGGGGCGCTCGATCTGGTATTCGGCCAGGAACAGCGCCATGTCGTCGGGATCGTCAAGCTGGGCGATCTCCGCTTCGAGCTTGCCCTGCAGAGTCAGCACCCGCGTGTGCTGCTGCTCGGTGACGAGACCGCGCGCGGGGTCGGCGTCGCTGTTGCCAGTGTTGAAGATGACCAGCACCGGCTTGAGCGTCAGGAAGCCGTAGCCGCGCACGATCTTTAGCTCGTCGGGCGTTATGTCCAGGCCGCGCAGCGGTCGCTCGGCCTCAAGCTGCGCGCGCAGACGCTCCATCAGCGCCGTCTCCAGGGCAATCTGCTGGCGCGCATCGGTCTTGCCCTTTTTGCGCTCCTCCTCCAGCCGCGCCAGCCGGTTCTCGACGGCGATCAGGTCGAGCAGCATGAACTCGCTCTCGATCACGCCCAGATCGCGGATCGGGTCTACCGTGTCCAGCGTATGCAGCACGCTGTCATCCTCGAAGGCGCGCACCACGTGAACGAAGGCGTCCACCTGGGCCAGTTCGTTGCGCATGGGGCCGCTCAGCCCGCCCTCGCCAATGCCCTTGTCCAGCCCGCCGATGTCGGTGTAGGTGACGGTGGCGTGCGTCGTCTTCTTCGGCTGGTAGACGCGGCTGATGTGATCCAGGCGCGCGTCGGGCACGCTGACGACCGCCGTGTGCACTTCCAACTGGCCGGAGGAGAAGGGTTCGGTCGGGTAATTGCTGCCGGTCAGGGCGTTGAAGAGGGTGGTCTTGCCGCTGTTGGGCAGGCCAATGATTCCCAGGCGCATGGGGATTTCTCGGTTTCTGCTGAGCACGGGCTGGATGACTGCGCCCAGTATAGCGCCTGGCCGGGGATTGATCGAGGCCGAACTGCGGGCGGGTCAAGACGGAGGCGAAATGCTCGAACCGCAGAGACTCAGAGGACACGGAGAAGAGCAATTTCAAGAACACTGTCAGTTCTCTGCGGTGATGTTCTGCTCTGCCCTGGTCAGGCCTGCTCCGCCGCGCGCAGCGCGTCTTCGAGCGCGAACGCGCCCGTATAGAGCG
>DYGW01000367.1 GCA_020724485.1 Thermoflexus sp.
CAACTGGGGCCAGGGGTCGCCGGGCGGCGCGGTGCCGGTGGACAACTGGTCGGCGCGCTTCATCCGCACGCTCAATGTGCCGTCCGACCTGCCGGAGGGGGTCTACACCTTCTACGCCCGCGCCGATGACAATTTCCGCTTCTTCATAGATGTCACGCCCATTTTCGACTACTGGGACACGTTCGCCAACAGCCAGACCTACACGGCGACGGTGACGCTGCTCAACGGCCCACACACGCTCAAGGTCGAGTACCGCGAGCGCGAGTTGGACGCCTCAGTATTCCTCACCTGGACGCCGCCCAACGCTCAGAACCCGGTGCTGCCGCCCGACGGCGCGCCGGATGGCACGGGCGGCGGCGGCGCAGTGCCCACCGGCATCACGGCGACGGTCAACGTGTCGCTACTCAACCTGCGCAGCACGCCGGTTCTGACCGCGCCAATCCTGACCAAGCTCAAGAAGGGCGAGACTTACCCGGTGACCGGGCGCAGCGCCGACGGTGCCTGGGCGCGGCTGCTGGTCAACACGACGACGGGCTGGGCCTGGGCGCAATACCTGACCTTCAGCGGCGATTTCAACACGGTGCCTGTCGTGGATACCGGCAGCGCCCCACCGGCAGCGCCCCAGCCGACCGGCGTCCGGGGACGGGTGCTGGGCAACCTGCGCATCCGCGAAGCGCCGACCACCCGCTCGGCGCAGCTTGGCTTGATGCCCTGGGGCGCAGAAATGGACATCCTGGGTAAGAACGGCGGCCACTCGTGGTATATGGTCAGCTACGGCGGGGTGGTCGGCTGGTCGTTTGCCCCCTGGATCAAGATCATTCAGGGCACTTTTGATGCGCTACCCTACACCGACGGCACGCAGCCGGAGTTCCCGCCGCCGGACGCGACACAGGGCATCGTCGTGCAGGCGTATGGCAACATGCGCATCCGCAGCGGGCCGGGCCTCCAATATCCGCAGATCGGGCGCGCCCTGTGGGGGTCGCGGGTGCAAGCGATCGGTCGCAGCCCGGATGGTCTATGGTACAAGGTGCAGCATGGCAGCCTGACCGGCTGGAGCTACGCGGCGTGGTATCGTGTGGTGCAAGGCGACATCACCGCTGCGCCGATTGTGGCGCAGTGATGCGCCCGTTTCGCTAGTGAGTTCCGCTCAGCGCCCCGGACGGGTTCCGTGCCCGCCGGGGCGCTGTTTTGTTCCGTCCCGGTCAGCCTCACCCCCAGCCTCGCTTCGCTCGGCAGCCCCCTCTCCATTCGAATGGAGAGGGGGCAACGAGGCGCG
>DYGW01000157.1 GCA_020724485.1 Thermoflexus sp.
ATCTACCAACAGCTCCAGCAGCAGCTTGAAGATTTGATCGCCAATGGCACGTGGCGGCCCAGAGAACCGTTGCCGTCCGAGACCGAGCTGGCCGCGCGCCTGGACATCAGCGTGATGACCGTCCGCCAGGCGATGGCCCAGTTGGTCAATAAGGGCCTGATCTACCGCGAGAAAGGGCGGGGAACTTTCATCGCGCCGCGCCCGCTGGAACACTCCCTCCAACGTCTGGAAAGCTTCACCGAAGACATGCGCGCGCGGGGTCGCAAACCATCCGCCCAAACGCTGCTGTGCGAGGTTGTGCCCGCGCCTGCTCAGGTGGCCGCGGATCTCGAACTCTTCGTCGGCGTGCCGGTCCTACACCTGCGGCGGCTGCGCCTGGTGGACGGCTACCCGGTCGCCCTGCACGATGCCTATGTGACCCGAACCGACATCACGCGCGCCGAATTGGACGCCGTTGGATCGCTCTATGCGCTGCTCGAACAGCGTGGGATCGAGCTTGGCGAGGCGTATGAGATGTTGGAGGCCGTTGTCGCCGATACCATGACCGCCGAATTGCTGGGGGTACGGCGCGGCGCACCGCTGCTTCAGGTGATACGCATCACCTGGGATCGCTTCCGTGCCCCGGTCGAGACCCTCACTGCTCTCTACCGGGCGGACCTTTACCACTACTCGGTGACCCTGCGCCGCTAGGGGTAGGCCGAGCCTCATGGAGGCACTAAAACAATATCGCTCAACGGCTCTGGGCAGTGAGTCTTGAGTCAAGAACCTGGCGTCTCACGACTCACAACTCAAGGCTCAAAACCCATATGATGCGGATTTGAATAGGTTTCTCCATAAGCAGTGCGGGCTGCCGGCCCCAACGACTCAAGCACCCGGTGCACTCCTCGCCTGCCACTTGTCCGGCGACTCTGCTATGATCATCACTGCGAGGCAGAACAATCATCAGGAGGGAGACAGAGAATGGCGGTTCGCAAGGCATCGGCGGTGTGGGAAGGCTCGCTGCGCGAGGGTAAGGGCACGATGAAACTCGGCAGCAGCGCATTCGAGGGTGCGTATTCGTTCGGCACGCGCTTCGAGGAAGTGCCCGGCACCAACCCGGAAGAACTAATCGGCGCGGCGCACGCAGGCTGCTTCTCGATGGCCTTTAGCGGCGGGTTGGGGCGCGCGGGTTACACACCGGAGTACGTGCGCACGTCCGCCGACGTGCACATAGAGAAGGTGGAGAGTGGGTTCAAGATCACGCGCATCGTGCTGACCATGACAGCGAAGGTTCCCGGCCTGGACGAGGCGACTTTCCAGGCGGAGGCCGAGGCAGCCAAGAAAGGCTGCCCGGTAGCGCAGGCGCTGGCCGGCGTGGACATCCAGTTGAAGGCGACGCTGGTCAGCTAAGATGGTGATCAGTGGACGGTGGTCAGTGATCAGCGATTGGCCGGCGGGGGTCAGTGGTTTGCGGCCTTCTGACCACTAATCACCGACAACTGACGACTGATCACCGACCACCAACAACCGACCACCGCTCTCCAACGTGAAGGGAACTACCCCATGCCCAACCGTCTGCAGCACGAAACCAGCCCCTACCTGCGCCAGCACGCCGCTAATCCGGTGGACTGGTACCCCTGGGGCGAAGAGGCGTTCGCCGCGGCCAAAGAGCAGGACAAGCCGCTCCTGCTCAGCATCGGTTACGCGGCCTGCCACTGGTGCCACGTCATGGCCCACGAGAGCTTCGAGGATGCGAAAACCGCCGCCTTCATGAACGAGCACTTCATCAACGTCAAGGTGGATCGCGAAGAGCGCCCGGATGTGGACGATATCTACATGCAGGCCACGCTGATTTTCAACCGGGGCAGCGGCGGCTGGCCGATGACTGTCTTCCTCACCCCGGACGGGCATCCCTTCCACGCCGGGACGTACTACCCGCCGGAGCCGCGCTACGGGATGCCCAGCTTCCAGCAGGTGATGGCTGCGGTCGCCGAGACTTTCCGCAAGAAGCGCGGTGAAGTCGAGCGCACCGGGCGGGCGCTCGCCGACGAGCTAGGGCGAGCGATGTCCGCCGGACTGGGAAGCGAGCCGGAACTGCTCAGCCTGGCGATTCTGGACGCCGCTGCCCAGGAGATGCTACGCCGCACCGACCCCGTGCACGGCGGGCTGACGCGCGGCAAGCCCAAGTTCCCCAACCCGGTCACGCTGGAGTTTCTGCTGCGCTACCACGCGGCCACGGGCCACGAGCAGGCGCGCGAAGTCGCCCTGTTCACCCTGCGCAAGATGGCAGCGGGCGGGATGTACGACCAGCTTGGTGGCGGCTTCCACCGCTACAGCGTGGATGAGAAGTGGCTGGTGCCCCACTTCGAGAAGATGCTCTACGACAACGCGCTGCTCAGCCGCGTCTATCTGCATGGCTGGCAGGTCAGCGGCGACCCGTTCCTGCGCGAGATCGCCGAGGACACGCTCGACTACGTGCTGCGCGAGATGACCGCGCCCGACGGCGGCTTCTACAGCACGCAGGACGCCGACTCCGAGGGCGAGGAGGGCAAGTTCTTCGTCTGGACGGCGGACGAGATTCGGGCCGCGCTCGATGGCGTAGTTGGCAAAGTGGACGCGCTGCTGGCCTACTGGGGCGTGACCGACGAGGGAAACTTTGAGGGCAAGAACATCCTGCACGCCGCCGACATGCTGGAGCGAGTCGCCGTGCGGCACGGGCTGTCCGTCGAGCAGATGCGCGACGACGTGGCGGCAGCCAAAGCCGTACTGTTCGCGCTGCGCAAGAATCGCGCTGTCCCGGCCCGCGATGAG
Organism: Thermoflexus sp.; assembly: GCA_020724485.1. Taxonomy (GTDB): domain Bacteria; phylum Chloroflexota; class Anaerolineae; order Aggregatilineales; family Aggregatilineaceae; genus UBA2029. The sequence goes on from DYGW01000157.1 coordinate 2,791, forward strand.
AAGATCGTCGTCGCCTGGAACGGGATGATGCTCGCTGCCTTCGCGGAGGCGGCGCGCGTCCTGGGCGCGGACGACTATCTCGAGGCGGCCATCGCCAACGCGCGCTTCCTGCTGCGCGAGATGGTCGGGCCGGACGGGCGGCTGTGGCGCACGCACAAGGACGGCGTGAGCAAGATCAACGGCTACCTGGAAGATTACGCCCACGTGATTGACGGGCTGCTAGAGCTTTACCAGGCGACGTTCGACAAACGCTGGTTCGTTGAGGCGCAGCGTCTGGCCGACATCGCGCTCAAGTATTTCCGCGCCGAAGACGGCGGTTTCTACGACACGAGCGACGATCACGAGGCGCTGATCGTCCGCCCGCGCAACGTGCAGGACAATGCGACGCCGTCCGGCAGCGCCATGATCGCCTACGAGCTGCTGCGGCTGACTGGTTATACGGCGGAGACGCGCTACGAAGACGCCGCGCTGAGCGTCTATCGCGCGCTGGGGGCGGCGCTGGCCGAATACCCGCTGGCCTTCGGCGAGATGCTGATCGGGCTGGACATGGCCCTGCGCCGCCCGCTGGAGATCGCCATCATCGGCGACCCGGCGGACGAGCGCACAGCGGCGCTGCTGGAGGTGGTGCGCGCCAGGTACCGCCCGCTGGCGGTGGTGGCGCTCTCGCCGTCGAACGCGGAGTCCGGCGCGATCCCGGCGCTGCTGCGCACGCGCACCCTGCGCGACGGTGCGCCCGCCGCCTACGTCTGCGAGAACTTCGTCTGTGCGGCGCCAGTCACGACGGCGGAGGCGCTGGCCGCCCTGCTCGACGGCCCGCCGGCGAACGGTGCTCCGGGCGAGAACGGAGCTTAGCAGTACAGGCCGCTCTTGGGCCGAACAACCTCACCCGGCACGCAACAGGGGCGCAGTCACCATGCGCCCCTGTTCTTGATGCAGTTGGATGCTCGCCGCTCAAGACAGCAGCGGTCACTCGCCGGGTTGAATTACCAGGCTGTAGGTGCCGCTTGTCGCGCCATCCTGATCGCGGTCGCGCGATACCACGATGTAGTATTCTGCGCTGGTCGGCAGCCTGTATTTCTGGAGGGTCGCCGTGTCTCCGACTGCCGCGACCTGGGCGCTGCGCAGCGTCTGCCGATTTGTATCCTGAATGTCAATCCGTGGGGCCAGCGTGCCGCTGGTGCGGGTGACGGTGATGGTCACTTCCTCGCCGGCCTGTCCGCTGTAGGTCCAGGTGTCTGCCCAGCGCAGGTTGGTGATCTCGCCCTCGACCGGGACGCGGCTTTGAATGGCTCCATTGACCGGCTGGAGAGCGGGGCTGCCCACGCCGGAACCTTCGAGGATCACGCGCAGCTCGTATTGCCCGCTTGTTGTGCCAGCCTTGCCCCTATCGCGCAAGACGCGCACCGTGTAGGAGCCCGCCGCAGGGAGCTTGAAGCGCTCAATGGTAGCGGTTGCGCCGGTTGAGTCTGTATTACCGCGCCGCAGCTCTTGCGCAGCCCCGCCCAACAGTATTATCGCTGGCTTGAGCGTGCTGTCGGCGTCGGGGAGGCGCGTGGCGACAATCGTGATCAGGTCAGTGGCGGATGCCGACAACTGCCAGTCTTCGTACCAGCGCACGTTGGTGATCGTGCCCGGCAGCGCCTCATCGTAGGCTTCTACAGGAGTCGGCGGAGTCACCAGGCGCGCGCTGTTCTCTCCTGAGCCGAGTAGGATCACCATCAGTTCGTACTCGCCCACTGTGTCGCCGTCAATGGTCCGCTCGCGCTGGACGAGCACCCGATACTCGCCGTCAGCCCTTAACTCGTAGGAGTCAAAGCGCGCTGTTACGCCCCGGTCGTCCACGTTGCCAGCGCGCAGTGACTGCCCGTTGAGGTCTTGCAGCTCCACCCTGGGGAGGAGCGTGCCGCTCAGCCGCGACGCCGTGACCTGAACCAGGTCGCCGGCCGCTCCGTTCAGCGTGTAGACGTGCTGCCAGTGTTCTGCGGTTATCTCGCCGCTCAGCGGCGTGTCATACTCGACCGGGCCGACGACCGCTGTGTTGTTGGGGTGATCTGCGCCCAGGCCGAGCGCCTCAACTATCAGGCGATACGTGCCACTCGTTTCGCCCGTCTCGCCCCGATCGCGACCGACCACGATCTGGTACTCTCCGGCTGCAGGCAGCTTGTATTCTCTAATCTGTGCTGTGGCCAGCGTGTTGTTCGCGCTGGCGCGATTGAGATTCTTCCCGCTTATGTCCTGCAACGTCATATCCGGGATCAGATTGCCTTCCAGCCGTTCTACAGTCACCCGGATGCGGTCAGCGCCCTCGGCCTGAAGTGCCCACGTCTCGGTGAAGGTCTGGTTGTCGATTGCGCCTTCGATCGGCTCGCCATAGACCAGAGCATCTGACTCCTGCTCAGGAGCCGGCTGGGGACTGTCGGGCGTGGCCTCTTCCTGGGCCACAAGGGGCGTTGCGCTGAGGGCCAGCCCCAGCGCCAGGCAAATAGCTATCATGCGACGTAATCTTGTCATGTCACTCCTCCAAGAGCACTGTGTAACCCCGGTAAGGGCTTAGAATGCAAAAACGGGAATCGGGCCGCGGTTATGATGGGGTGAACGGCATCGGCCCCAACGACGGTCGCTGGCAGACGTTCTTACCACGCTGCCATAGGGGGAACGGCACCGTCCAGGCCCATTCTGGCGGCTGGACGGTGACACCAGCACTATGCTGATGATTCTAGTAACTCTGTGCCCGGCTGGCACCGATCACCCGCCCGTCTCCTCGACGGCGACGGGCTGACCATTGTCGAAGCGGGCGAGGACTGCTGGCCCGCCGCCCGCACTCAGCCGGTAAACCATGGCCACGCGGATCAAGTCGCCGTCGCCGAAGTCGGCGGGGCGCAGCGTGCCCCCCACCAGGTTCTGCGGCCCCGCGCCGATCAGCGCAGCGGCCAACGCTTCCGGTGCCGTCCCGCCCGCAATCAGCGCGGCGCGTAGCGCCCAGATCGCGTCATAACCGGCGGCGGCCAGCGGCCCCGGCACCTGCCCATAAGCGAGTAGGTAGTCTTCCAGGAAGATGCGCGCCGCCCGGCCCGGATAGGCATACGACCAGTTGGACGCGCCGATGACTCCGGCAGCCAGCGCGTCGCTGAGAATCCCGGCGCGCGCGGCTTCTTCGGCCTGGCGATAGGCGAATTGCCCCGTCCAGCCGCCTTTGCGCAGCAGGCTGAGCAGGTTCGCCGCATCCTGCGGCGCGCCCCACATGACGACGGCCTCTGGGTTGAGGTCGAGCAGATTGCGCGACTCGCCGAGCAGCCCCGCTGAGTCGGCGAGTTGCAGACGCGCGCCGGGGGCAATCCCGCGCTCGGTCAGGACGCTCTCGAAGGCGAGCAGCGCCTCGGTGGACTCGATGTTGGTCTGCACCAGGGCGAACGAGGTCAGGCCGAGTTCGTCGAGCAGGACGGTGGCCAATGCCTGGCTGTACAGGCGTTCGGGGGCGCAGATGCGCAGCAGGACATTGGTTGCGTCGTCGCGGGTGAGGGCATCGGCGGTCGCGGCGGTCAGCACAGGCAGCCCCGCCGCGGTGAGTGCCTGCACGGTGTCGGCGGTGAGTGCGCTGTTGTCGTCCGGGCCGAGCAACGCCACAACGCCCTGGGCGGCGAGCGCGCTGGCGTCGGCGGCCAGGGCGTCGGCGGTAGGCGGTGCGGCCAGCGCGATCAGCTCAAGCTGGACTGCGCCGCGCTCCGCCACCTGGAAGCCGCCCGCGCCGTTGATCTGGTCAATGGCAAGCTGAGCGCCCCTGGACAGGTCGGAGCCAGCGACGCCCAGATAACCGATGCGCAACACGTTGGCCTGGGCCAGCGGGTGGGCGGCCAGGGCCGGCCCGCCTGCCGCGACCAGCAGCGCCAGCAGAGCGATCACAACCGGCCAGCGCCGGACGCCGGGAACAAGTCGGGTGAGATGATGCATGAGAAGCCTCCTGCGCGTGCGCCGCGCGATCCAGCCTGTATGAGCGCGCCCGGTCGCGGCGCGTACCCCTTCCTTTATACGCCAGCCGCCCGCGCAAGGCAAATGAGGCGCGGGCGGCAGGGTGTGGCGGTGATTGCTGCGGGCCAGGGGCTGGCGCTATTGCAGCCCGGCCCCCTTGATCTTCTCGATGGTGAAGGTGCTGATGTTGTCGGCAATGGTCACCACTTCATTCGGGTCGGCGGAGGCAGAAGCGGTCAGCGCGACCAGGATCAGGAAGCGCTCGTGGGGCACAACCCAGTTGCGGAACTGGACCCTGCCGCAGCGATGGAAGTCGGTGGTGCCCTCCCACAACTGACCGGAGCCTCTGGGCGTGATGCTGCCGTAGATGCCCGTGTTGAGCCATGCCTGGCGGATGCCAGGATCGTTCATCTGCGCCAGTGGGCCGCGCGTGTCATTGAAGAGCACGACGCTGATCTCGACCTCGAGCAGCGCCGGGTCGCCGCAAGTGATCCCGGTGGACCACATGCGCGTCACCTGACCGATCTGGCCCGCCAGTCGCCCCCCTTGGGCGGTGGCGTCGGCGATCTCGGCCATGCCCCCTGTCTGGAAGAGCGCCACAAGCTGGTCGAGCGTGTAGATGCCGCTCAAGGTCTGGTCGGGTTCCCAGGGCGGCGATTCCATGCCTAGCTCGTCCATCGTCGGCATGATCGGCTCGATGTCTTGCAGCGTGGCGCGCGCCACTTCGGGTGTGGGTGTGGCGACCACGACCACGACGGGAGTCGGCTGGCCGATGATGATGGCTGGCGTCGGCTCCAGCACGACTGCGCCAGGGACGGGCGTCGGCGGGAACGGCGTGGAAACCAGCGCGTCGGCATGGGCCACGACCTGGGCGGCGAGTTGGTCGAGCAGGCCATTGACCAGGCCGGGGTCGGTGTTGGCGTCGGCGACCATCGAGACGGAAATGAACAGCCCCCAGTAATCGAGGAAAAGCCCGTACTCGGTTTCCTGGGCGAAGCATGTTCCGGCGTCGGGGCCGAGAGTCGTGCGCCAGCCGTGTACGTTGTCAGCCGGGACTACGGCGTAACCCAGCGCGGTGAAGAAGTCCTGCACCTGTGGGTCATCGAAGAAAGCGCGTCCTTCGGCTGACCCGGCAAATTGCCCGACTTCGCTGTAAATCTCGCTGATGGGCACGTTCGGCTGGCACGAGGTGTACGTGACGCCGACCGACTGCGCCCAGCCGTAGGTGGATGAGATTTGCTGGAGATTCGTGGCCAGCTCTGGCACGCCGGCGTCATTCAGCGCGGCGACCATCCCCTCCGCCGTGAACAACTCGACCTGCTGGCTGGTGGCGAAGTCGGCGGGCACATCTGCCGGCTGCAAGTTGATGTCGGCCAGGTCGTCTTCGCTCAGCGCTGGGAATGATGGCTCGCTGGGCGCGGGCGTGCTGGTGGGGATGATGAGGCCGCCGGAGGGTGTGCTGGTCGGGATGAGCAAGCCGCCTCCATCAGATGGTGTGCTGGTCGGGATGAGCAGGCCACCGCCGGCGTCTCCGGTAGCGGGCGTGGGCGAGACGTTGGGAAACACCCCGTCGCTCAGGAGGCTCTGAGTGGGCGTCGCCGCTTGGCGGGCGTCCGCGGCCCCGGTTGGCAGCAAGGCCAGCGCAGCCACAAGTACAGCCAGGCCGGTCAACAACACGAACGACTGCGTGACATGCCTCATCATCTCTCTCTCCTTCACCGGGCCGGACCCACCCGCTGCGGGTTGGACAGTCGCGCGCCCATGTCTAATAAGGGGTTTGAACTATAGAGCGGCAGAACCATCCAGCAACAGCCGTCTCCGGTCGTGGCGCGGCGCAGCCCGACAGCGGGCACAGTGGGCGGCGGATGGGCTGGACGGTGCAGTGCCCGGTGCACGGTCGTGGCTGGAGGCCGGGATTGAGCTTCTGCTGATGGTTCTCTCTCAGTATAAGCCCTACTACGATTTGAAGCGAGTCGGTTGGGGGGATTCTGAACCGCAGAGGTCGTTCTCGTCGGTATGCGGCTTTTCCGAAACGCTGTCATCCACAATCAGT
>DYGW01000368.1 GCA_020724485.1 Thermoflexus sp.
CCGCGCAGCTGCGCGTGGCGGGCCACTTCCTCGCCGGCGTACTCGACCACCACCGTGTCGGCGCTGACGACGACCGTGACCATCTCACCGATCAGCCGCCACGGCACGCTGTAGGCGTTGGTGTCCAGTTCGATGCAGCCCTCGGCATTGACCCGGCGCACGAGCTCGCGCACCTGCAGGAAGGGGGCGATGCCGGCGATCGGGCGCAGATGCGCACGCTCCAACTCGAAGCGCTCAGCGGGCGTGACGCCCGTCGTGCCGTGGATGCGCACATCGGCCACCTCGCGCTGCCAGCGCGCCAGGTGCGCCTGCATCGCCGCCCAGCTCTCGAAGGCATGACCGGCGATGGCGTTGTTCTTCACGTAGCCCACGCCGTTCTCGATCTTGCCCTTGGTGCGGGCGCGAAACGGCGCGCACGCCCGGGCTGCGATGTCCCAGTGCCGGCAGAACGCCTCAAAGCGGCTGTTGAGCCGAACCTGGCGCGTGGGCGTGTCGTGCTTGTCGACCAGTGCCTTGGCATTGTCGATGAGGAGCGTCTGCGGCCGTCCGCCGAAGTGGGCGAACGCCGCCTCGATGCCAGCGAACCAGGCGCTTTGGCGCTCGTGGCGGAATGCGCAGGCAAACCCCTTGCGTGAGTAGCCCAGTGTGGCCACAAAGAGGAACACCCGTACCGACTCGCCGCCGATCATCACGCGCGTCTGCCCAAAGTCGATCTGCATTTGCTCACCCGGCGCGGTCTCGAAGCGGATCGTCGCACGGCGACTCGCTTCGAGTTCCTGGCGGAACCCTCGGCACGCGCGCTCGACCGTGCGCAGGCTCGTTTCAATGCCAAGCTCCTTGCTCAACTGCTGACGCACCACGTCGCAGTTACCCCGGTGCTGCAGGAAGCGCTCCCGCAGCCATGCTTCATGACCGACCAAAACGCCGGTGCGCTGTGGCCGCTTATACGGCACCGGCCCGCCCGCGTTCAGATACCGCCGCACTGTGTTGCGCGCGATGCCCAACGTCTTGGCGATCCGCTTCGCGCCCCACCCCGACTGCCCCAAGCGAACGATCGTCGTGATCGCTTCCGGCTCCAACATCTCCTGCACTCCGCAAACCACACGGCGCACAGGATCTACCTCAATGTGCTTCGTTTCCAACGATGGCCTCCTTGCGAACGAGGGGGTCAGTTCCTCGTGTCGCTAGGGGGTCAATTTACGGTGTCGCCTGACACCGAATCACCCTGCGCATCGGGGCTTCGCCCCGCAAGGGGATGCGCAAACCACC
>DYGW01000369.1 GCA_020724485.1 Thermoflexus sp.
CGCGCGCGACGCGACCGAAGACGCGCTGATGAACGCGGCCACGGGCATGAATGCGAGCTAGAGAGAAGCAAAGCGATTGATGACCGCCATAACGTCTGTTTCCTGGCAACAAACGCTGGCCAATGTGTTGCGGCGCAGCATTGTGCTGCTGGTGCTGGTGGGGCTGGCCCTCTATTTTGAGTCGGAGACTGGGCGCTTCCTCACCAAGCAGAACCTGACCAACGTCGCGCAGCAGAACGCGCACATCATCGTCGTGACGGTCGGCATGGCGCTGGTCATGCTCGCTGGCGGCATTGACCTGTCGGTTGGCTCGATTGCGGCGCTGGGCGGGGCTGTATCGGCGGGGCTGGTCGTGCGCAGCGACATGCCGCTGGAGCTGAGCGTGATGCTGGCGCTGGCGCTGGGCTTCGGTCTGGGCCTAGTCAATGGCGCGCTGGTCGTGTTCGGCAAGCTGCCGCCATTTGTGGCTACCCTCTCTATGATGGGGGTGGCGCGCGGGTTGATGCTGCTCTACACCAGCAAGAAGCCGATCTCCATCGCCAACGTGGACACCTACACCTTCTGGGGGCGCGGCTCGATCACGCTGCCCGTGCTGGGCGACATTCCCGCGCCGGTGCTGGTGGCGCTGGTCATCATCGGCTTGGCGGTGCTGCTGCTCACCCAGACGCGCTTCGGGCTGCACATTTACGCCATCGGCGGCAACGAAGAGACGGCCCGCCTGGCCGGGGTGCCTGTCAACCGCATCAAGCTGCTCACCTACGGCATCAGCGGGCTGCTGGCGGCGCTGGCGGGGATGCTGCTCACTGCCCGCCTCTACTCAGCGCAGCCACGTATCGGCGTGGGACTGGAACTAGAAGCCATCGCGTCTTCGGTGCTGGGCGGTGTCAGTCTGTTTGGCGGCGTGGGCAACATCCCCAGCGCGGTGATCGGCGCGCTGTTGATCGGCGAGCTAGGCAACGGTATGAATATGCTGCGCGTCGAGTCCTACCAGCAGGAGATGATCAAGGGCCTTGTGCTGGTGGCCGCGGTGACGGTGGACATGTACACCAAGCGCCTGGAGCGGCGCGCCTGACGGCGCGCCCATGCCTGTGTATGCTGTGCAGCCGTTCGGGGCACCCCCGGATGGTTTTCTTTGATAGGGCCGTCCAGGTGCGCGGAAGAGTGCGCGAGGTAGGAGACGAGATTCGTCGGGTGCGTGCAAAACCTGTCAGGCAGTCTGCCGCGCCCCGGTTTACCTCACCCCCGCTTGGCGCTGGCGCGC
>DYGW01000158.1 GCA_020724485.1 Thermoflexus sp.
GCGCCCACTCGTGCAGCGTGAAGCCGATCACCAGGCCGATCACGCGCCCGATCAGCACTTCAGGCGAAAAGATGCTCAAAGTCATTCTCCTGTCCTGGGGGCTGGCACCGCGCCGCGCGCCATCACGGGGAACCCGCGCCGTCGAGCGCCTGCCCCACGACGACGCCCGCCAGCGCCTCCAGCACGGTGATCACGGCGCTGTTGTCCAGATCGCCGTTGCCCATGCCGACCATCGCCTCGTACAACTGATGGGCGACGGCGGTCAATGGCATGGCAACGTGATAGGTGCGGCCCGTGTCTATGACGATCTTGAGGTCTTTGGCCTGCATGTAGGCTTTGAAGCCAGGCGACAGGTCGCGCTTGAACAGCTTGGGCGGCTTGGTGTCCAGCGCCCAGCACTGCGCCGCGCCGCGACTGATCGCCTGGACGACGCGCGCCGGATCGACTCCGGCCTTCTGGGCGAGCACCAGCGCCTCGGCCATAGCCACCATCGTCCCGGCGACGACAGTCTGGTTGGCGGCTTTGGCGATCTGGCCCGCGCCGCTCTCGCCGACCCAGACGATTGTCTTGCCCATCGCCTCCAGCAGGGGCAGGGCACGGTCGAACGCTTCGCGCGGGCCGCCGACCATGATGCTCAGTGTGCCGGCGCGCGCGCCAATGTCCCCGCCGCTGACTGGCGCATCGAGCGCCAGCACGCCCGCTTTGGTGAACTCAGCGGCGATGTGCCGCGCCGTCTCCGGCTTGATCGTGCTGTGATCCATGAAGATCAGGCCGGGGCGCGCCCCTTCGATAATGCCGTCCGGCCCCAGGGCAACCTGCTCGACATCGGGCGAATCGGGCAGGTTGGTGCAGACGAAATCGCTCTGCTCGGCGACTTCGCACGGCGACGCAGCCGCGAGTGCGCCCTCGCTGGCAAGCTGCTCGACAATGGCCCGGCTGCGGTTGTGGACGACGAGCGTGTGCCCTGCTTTGAGCAGATTGCGGGCCATGCCCGATCCCATCAAGCCCAGGCCGATAAATCCGACACGTGCCATCAGACTAGTGCCTCCTCAATGGTGCAATGAGTTGCGCGAGTGCGCCGCCTGGCTCACTCTTCCCACTCGGTGTGAAACGTGCCCGCCCGGTCTACGCGGCGGTAGGTGTGCGCGCCGAAGTAGTCGCGCTGCGCCTGGGTCAGGTTGGCGGGCAGTCGCCCGCTGCGGTAGGCGTCGAAGTAGGCCAGCGCCGCCGTCATGCCCGGCACGGGAATGCCCAGCCCGATCGCCGTCCCCACGACCTGCCGCCAGGCCGCCTGCCGCTCAATGATCTGCGCGCGGAACGGCTCGGCCAGCAGCATGTTGGGCAGGTCTGGCTGGGCGGTGTACGCCCGGCGGATGTCTTCGAGCAGCGCGGCGCGGATGATGCAGCCGCCGCGCCAGATGCGGGCGATGGTCTCCAGGTTCAGGTCGTAGCCATATTCGCGGCTGGCCTTCTGCATCAGGGCGAGACCTTGCGCGTAGGCGGTGAGGATGGAGGCATAGAGCGCCGCGCGCACACCCTCGATCAGCGCCGTCCGGTCGCCCTGGTAGGCGGGGGCAGGGCTGGGGAACGCGCGCTCGGCGGCGACACGCTCGGCTTTCAGGGCGGAGATGATGCGCGCTTCAACGGCGGCGTTGATCGTGTGCGTCGGGACGCCCAGATCGAGCGCGTTCTGGCTCGTCCATTTGCCGGTGCCCTTCTGCTGCGCCTCGTCGAGGATCAGCTCGACGAGCGGCTGGCCGGTCTCCGCGTCGCGCCGGGCGAAGATGGCCGCCGTGATCTCGATCAGGTAGGCGTTTAGCTCGGCGCGATTCCAGGCCGCGAACAACTCGTGCAGCTCGTCCGCCGCCGCGCCCGCCCCCCGCCGCAGCAGGTCGTAGGCTTCGGCGATAAGCTGCATCGCCCCGTACTCGATGCCGTTGTGCACCATCTTGACGTAGTGCCCGGCGCCGCGCGGCCCGATGTACGCCGCGCACGGCTCGCCGTTCACCTGCGCGGCGATGGACTCGAATGCCTCCCGCACCAGCGCGTAGGCTTCGGGCTGGCCGCCCGGCATCAGCGACGGGCCGCGCAGGGCGCCCTTCGCCCCGCCGGAGACGCCGCTGCCCAGGAACAGGAATCCCGCTCGCTCCAAGTCCGCCGACCGGCGCTCGGTGTCGGCGAAGAAGCTGTTACCCAGGTCAATGAGCAGGTCGCCGCGCGCCAGGTGCGGGGTCAGCGCGGCGATGGCGCTGTCCACCGCGCGCGACGGCACGAGAAGGATGACGCGGCGCGGCACATCCAGCGCGGCGAGGAAATTCGCGACTTCGGCGAAGCTCTTGAGCGCGCCGCCCGGCACGCCCCGGTCGAACGCGGCACGCTGCTGGGCGTCGAGATCATACCCAGCCACATGGTACCCGTGCGCGGCCAGGTTGTGCGCCAAGTTTGCGCCCATCACGCCCAGCCCCACCATCCCGAACTGGTAACCGCCCATCCGTGCTCGTTCCTTTCGGCAGAACGCTGCGTTTTAGCTTTGTCGCTGACAAGGGGATTATAAGCACTGACACTCGCCATCTTCAAGTTTGTTTGCCCAGGCGGGCAATGCTGGCGGGCGCGCAGCGGGTATAATGGGGCGCACGCGCTCCGCCGCGTGGTGACAGGGTCTGTTAGCGGGCGTTGGGGAGACTCATGCCGCTGGACATCCAGATTGGAGACATCGTGCACACGCGCAAGCCACACGCTTGCGGCGGCGACCGCTGGCGCATCTATCGCGTCGGGGCCGATATTGGGTTGCGCTGCTTGAACTGCGACCGCCGGGTCATGCTCCCCCGGCGCAAGTTCGAGCGCGCGGTGAAGTCCATCCTGCGCGGCGGGAACGAGGCGGGGGGCGCGTGATGGGACGCCGCTCGCTTGCGCTGGCAGCGGGGAGGGGCGGGGGCCATGCGCCCTAAGCGCGTCGTCTTCCTCATGTCCGACACCGGCGCGGGCCATCGCTCGGCGGCCAACGCCATCCGCGCCGGGCTGCAAGGGCGCTATCCCGGCGAGTACCGCTGCGAGTTGGTGGATGTTTACCGGCGCTATACGCCGTTTCCCTTCAAGTACCTGCCGGAGCTATACCCGCGCTGGGTCAACTGGGCGCGGCACAGTTGGGGGTTGGGCTATTGGCTGGCCGACGCGCCGGATCGCTCGCGGCTAGTGATGGCCGTCCTGGGGCGCATGTGGGGCAGAGGGCTGCGGCGGATGCTAGTTGAGCATCCCGGCGATGTGTTTGTCTGCGTGCACGCGCTGTTCTCGCGCCCGACCATGCGCGCGTTGCGGGCGCAGCCCGACCCGCGCCCGCCCTTCGTGACCGTGATCACTGACCTGGTGACGGCGCACGCCTTCTGGTACGAGCCGGAGGTAGATCGCTGCCTGGTGCCCACGCCGGAAGCCTACGCGCGCGGGCTGGCGTTTGGGCTGTCGCCCGTACAGCTACGCATGACTGGCCTGCCCGTGCACCCGCGCTTCCTCAATGGGCTGCCGAGCAGAGATGAGGCGCGGCGAGTCCTGGAACTGCATCCAACGCTGCCGGTGATTGTGCTGGTGGGTGGGGGCGATGGCATGGGGCCGGTCTATCGCATCGCCAGGGCGCTTAACGCGCGCCGCCTGGACATGCAGCTTGTCGTTGTGGCCGGGCGCAACCGCGCGCTACAGCGACGGCTGGAGAAAGTGCCCTGGCGTCAGCCGACGCTGATCACCCCGTTCGTGCATACCATGCCGGCGTTGATGGCCGCCGCCGACATCTTGGTGACGAAGGCCGGCCCGGCGACTATCGGCGAGGCGTGCGCCGTTGGGCTGCCGGTCGTGCTCAGCGGGGCGGTGCCCGGCCAGGAAGAGGGGAATGTCGCCTTCGTGCTGCGCCACCAGCTTGGCGCTTACGCGCCCGGCCCCGCCGCAGTGGCGGACACCGTCGCGGCGTGGCTGGCCGAGGGCGCAGCAGGACTGGCGCGCCGGGCAGCCGCCGTGCGCCAGTTCGGGCCGCCCGACGCCGTGTGGACTATCGCCGACGAGATACACCAGCAGGCCACGCGCTTCTGTCGGGCCGCCGCTCAGCCGCTCCAGTCGCGCAGGTAGAGAAAGTCGTGGCCGATGCTGCGGGCGCTCAGCTTGGCCACGTTGGGCATGGTGCGCTTGTAGTGGTTGAGGCGCACCTGCCGCCAGATGCGCGCCACGAAATCGCGCTCGAACCCCTCGGCGGCTACCTCGTCCACTGTGTAGCGTTCGTCCACCAGCAGGTAGAGCACCTGATCGGCCAGGTCGTAGGTGAAGCCTAGCTCGCCTTCGTCGGTCTGACCCGCCCACAGATCCGCCGAAGGGGGCTTGGCCAGGATGGACGGCGGGAGGTCGAGCGCCGCTGAGAGTTGGCGCACCTGGGCCTTGTACAGGTCGGCAATGGGCTGGACGGCGGCGGCGTTGTCGCCGTAGACCGTCGAATAACCGAGCAGCGTCTCGGTCTTGTTGCTCGTGCCGATCACCAGCCCGCCGAACGCCGCCGACTGGTCATAGAGCACGACCATGCGCATCCGCGCCATGATGTTGCCCCGGCGCAGGGCGCTCGCATCCGGGAAGCGCGCCAGCAGCGGGTCTACCATCGGCGTGATGTCCACCGTGTCACAGCGCACGCCCAGGGCGTCCACCACGGCCTGGGCGTCGGCCAAGCTGTCCGGCGACGAGGTCTTGTAGGGCATACGGATCGCCAGGACGTTCTCCGGCCCAATCGCCTCGGCGATCAGGTAGGTCACCAGCGCCGAATCAAGGCCGCCGCTGAGCGCGATGACCGCGCGCTCATAGCCAACCTTGTGCACGGCATTGCGCAGGAACTTGACCAGGATGGTGCGCGCCAGGTCAGTGTTGATCGCCAGGCGAGGCAGGATGTGGGTGGGCGGCATGGGCAGTCCTTTCGCGGGCGGTGAGGGGTTAGTCCGCCGTCGCCTAGATGGCGTTTTCGCTCATCATCGAGAGCCGCGCCTCCAGGGTGGCAATCTGCATCTGCAAGCTCTCGATCTGGTCGGCCATGTGCAGAATAACCTCCACCCCGGCCAGGTTGACGCCCAACTCCTGGGTCAGGCGGCTGATCTTGCGCAGGCGCTCGACCTCGGCGGCAGAGTACAGGCGGCGGTTGCCCTCGCTGCGCTGCGGCACGACCAGACCAAGCTGTTCGTAGTTGCGCAGCGTTTGCGGGTGCAAGTCGACCATCTGCGCGACCACGCTGATCGGGTAGCACGGTTCGTCAGGCGGGATGGTCATACCGCGCCTCTTCCCATCAGGGTCGGGCTCCCAACGTCACGTCCAGGTCTAGCGTCTGCCCGGCGCGCACAATAGTCAGCGTGATGGTGTCGCCCGGCGACGTGTTCTCCACCAGGTAGGCGACCAGGCTATCAATGTCGCGGATCATCTGCCCGTTGACGGCCACGATGATGTCGGAGTCGACCGGAATGGGCATGCCGCGCACGGTGGTTGTCTGCGTCCCGGCGCGCAAGCCCGCGCGGGCGGCGGGCGAGCCGGGCGTGACTTCGCTGATTAAGATGCCGTTGCGCACGGGGAAGTCTAGCTCGTCGGCCAGCGCCGCCACGCTGTAGCCCCCTTCGGATGCCGGGCTGGTGATGCCCAGCCACGAATACTGGACGCTGCCCTCCTCGATAAGTTGGGGCACGATGCGCTTCATGGTGTTGACCGGCACGGCGAAGGCGATGCCCTGGAAACCGCCGTTCTCGGTGCGGATGGCCGTGTTGATGCCGATGACCTGCCCATACGAGTCCAGCAGCGGGCCGCCGGAGTTGCCGGGGTTGACCGCCGCATCTACCTGGATGATGGAGGGGTTGCTGTACTGGTCATAGGCCGGGTCGAGCAGCCGCGCCGAAGGCAGCGAGCGGCCCAGGGCGCTGACGATGCCCACCGTCATGCTGCCGTCCAGCCCGAAGGGGTTGCCGATGGCAATCACGCGCTGGCCGACCTGCAACTGGTTGCTGTCGCCCAGCAACACGGGCACCAGGGGCGCGCGCGCCGGGTCTACGCGGATCACGGCCAGGTCGCTGTAGTCGTCAACGGCGACCAACTCGGCGTTGAGCACGTGCCCGTCGGAGAACGTGACCAGAATCTCGTCCGCATCGCGCACGACGTGGGCATTGGTCACAATATGGCCGTCGGCGTCATAAACGAACCCAGAACCGCTGCTGTTCACAATGTCGGTGGTGCTGTGGTAGCTGGAGACGATCTCGATATTGACCACTGACGGGTTGGCGCGCAAGTAGATGTTGGTCAGCAGGGCGTGCTCGGCGTCGGCCTGGGCGACTAGTTCCGGTGGGAGCGGGGTGGGGGTGATCATCTGGCGCGTGTCCACCTCAACCCAATCACTGGGACGGTAGTTCGCCGCACGCAGATCTGCCTCCGAGGGAGGCGCCACGCTGCGCAGAGAGGGGCGCGTCGTCACGGTCTCGTCGCCCAGGAAGTAGGTGCCCACTGTGGTCACGATCAACGCGGCGATGAGCACCAGCGTCAACGTGCCCACTGCCAGCCCGATGAAGAAGCCCGTCAGACGATCCCGCGTGCTGCTCGGCGCGTCGTGCTCGTCGTTCGGATTGAAGTCGAAATCATCGTGAGTCCAGCCCATTGCTCCCCATCCTTGTCACAAGCTCATCCCGGCCCGCTGCACAAACTGGGCGCGGTACGGTGATCGGCGCGCCGGATCAGCGTGGCTGTAAGGCGCGCAGTCGCTCAAACAGCGCGCGCTCCTCGTCGGTCAGGTGCGTGGGCACCTGAACCAGCACGCGGGCAAACAGATCGCCATAGTCGCCGCTCTGCCGCAGACGCGGCATCCCCTTGCCGCGCAGCCGGATCGTCTGGCCGGACTGCGTGCCCGGCTTGATGGTCAGCGTGACGCCGCCATCCAGGGTCGGGACGTGTACCGCCCCGCCGAGCACTGCCGTGAGCAGCGGCACCTTGAGATCAACGAACAGGTCGTCGCCATCGCGCTTGAAGACCGGGTGATCGCTCACCCGCACGATCACGTCCAGGTCGCCGGGCTGCCCGCCGGCATAGCCGCGCTCGCCCTGCCCGCGCAGGCGAACGCGCGTGCTGTCGCGCGCGCCGCGCGGAATCTTCACACTAAGCTGGCGGCGGCCTACCTGTACCAGGCGCTCGGTGCCGCGATAGGCGTCTTCCAGGGAGACGTGGGCCACCACCTCCAGGTCTTGGCCGCGCGCGGCCCCACGCGAGGTGCGGTGCTGCCCGGTCTGCGGCTGGCCCATGCCGCCGAAGATGCTGCGGAAGAAGTCCGAGAACAGGTCACCGGCCCCGGTGTCGGTGTCGGTGAACTCGACGCGAAAGCCACCGGGTCGCCCGCTGGCCCAGCTTCCCCAGTCGAAGCCGCCGGGCTGCCCGCCCATGTGCTGCCACTGCTGGTAGCTCTGGCTTAGCTCGTCATATTTGCGCCGTTTCTCTTCGTCGGACAGCACTTCGTGGGCTTCGTTGATCTGCTTGAACTTGGCTTCGGCCTGCTTGTCGCCTGGATTCACATCCGGGTGATACTGGCGGGCCAGGCGGCGGTATGCCTTGCGGATGTCCTTAGCCGAAGCGTTGCGGTCCACGCCGAGAATGCGGTAGTAGTCAGGGTAATCCATACGCCGTCAGGAGCCTCATTGTTGTAGAATGTACACCACCATGCCGATAATCACCATTAGCGCAGCCTGAGCCGCGCCCGGTGCTGCGCTCTTGATCCGTTGGCATTGTAGAATGTTTAGTCTCTTCTTGTCAAGTTTTCTAAGTCCATTCTTATGTAGATTTGCCTGGTATGCCAAGTCGTTGAGGCGCGAGTCATCCGTCTTTGGGGCGCGCAAAAGCCCCGTTCGCGACTCGCGACCCCTGACTCAAGACAGGACAAGGCCATGACTCTGCGCAAGCGCTTCTTCGCCTGGGCCTATCACACGCTGCTCAGCAACAGGGGCACGCCGGACTTCTCGGACGCGCTCACGCGCGACGTGCGCGCGCCGCTGCTCCGCCGCGCCCAGGGCGACGTGCTGGAAATTGGGGCGGGTGATGGGGCGAATCTGGCGCTGTACCCGGCTGGCGTGTGCGTGACACTGCTGGAGCCGAATCGCTACCTGCTCGGCCATGTTGCTGGCGGCGCGGCGCGCGCCGGCTGCGCGGTGACGGGCGCTGTGCGCGGGCAGGGCGAGCGCTTGCCGTTTGGGGCGGGCAGCTTCGATACGGTGGTTGCCACGCATGTGCTGTGCTCGGTGCGCGACCAGCGGGCGGTGCTGGCCGAGATTCGCCGTGTGCTGCGCCCTGGCGGGCAGTTCTTGTTCCTGGAGCACGTGGCCGCGCCGCCGCGCTCGGTGACGCTGCTCGCTCAGCGGGCGATCAACCCGGCGTGGAGCACGGTCGGCGATGGCTGCCACCTCACCCGGCAGACGGGCGCGGCTATTCGCGCTGCTGGTTTCCGCTCGCTGGAGCTGCGCGAGTTCGACGCGCCCTATCCGGCCATTGTCCGGCCACACATCAGCGGCGTCGCGCGGGTGTGATCGCCCGGCTGCTCGACCTCACCCCCAGCCTCGCTGCGCTCGGCTTGCCCCCTCTCCACACGTGGAGGGCCGGACATATTAGACAGTGTTGATATAGCGTAATGACAAGCGATCAC
>DYGW01000159.1 GCA_020724485.1 Thermoflexus sp.
TCCCTTCCCCCCTCGTGGGGGAAGGGCCGGGGATGGGGGGGACAAACACGTTCACGACTTGTTCGTGGACCCTCCCTGTTTCGTTGACTGTTGCGCCAGACGAGAATCCGCTATCATTGGCCCGTAGAGGCGTCACACCGAGAGCGCGAGAGGAATGCGATGACTCGCCTGCCCATCCTGCGCCAGCGTCACCTGGGATTACTGCTGGCCCTCGTCTTGTTGCTGCTGCCCCTGCCGGTTCTGGCCCAGGACGGCGACGCCGTCTCCACCGTGAACGGCGAACCCATCCCGCGCGAGGCGTTTCACACCCGCGTGCGCCTGGTGCGCTGGCAGTACCTCAAGGAACTGACGACGCTCTACGAGCTAACCGGCGGCAACCTGGCCCTGGGTGCGGGGTACGCCTCACGCCTGGTCGCCAACCTGGAAGACCCGGCGGCGCTGGGCGATGCGGTGCTGGCGGAGATGGAGACGGAGCGCCTGCTGTGGCAGACCGGCGAGCAGATGGGCCTGATGCCGGCTGCCGAAGACGCCGAGGCGCGCGAAGCGGCCTTCTTCAGCCTGTGGACGAATGTGCCGGTGAGCGACCTGGCCGCCAGCGCGGACGCGCAGGCGTTCATCGCCGACTGGTACGCGGGCGCGGAAGCGGCGTCGGGCCTGGTGCGCGACGACATTACGGCTCTGTTCGCCACGGAGGCGCTGCGCGCCCGGCTCTATGAGCATCTCGCCGCCAGCGTGCCCACCGAGGAACCGGCGGTGCGCTCGCGGCACATCTTGTGCAGCTTCCACCCGCAGGACGTGGGCGACACCACGCCCCCCACCGCCGAAGAGCGCGCTGCCGCGCAAAGCTGCATCCGGGGCGCGCAGGCGCGGCTGGCTACCGGCGAGTCGTTCGCGGGGGTGGCCGCCGCGCTGTCCGACGACCGGGCCAGCGCGTCTCAGGGCGGCGATTTGGGCTGGGTGCTGCTCAGCTTCTTAACCGAGAGCTACGCCGATGCCGTCCGCGATGCCGATCTCAACACCATCATCGGGCCGGTGGAGACCGAGTTCGGCCTGCACCTGATCGAAGTGCTCGACCGGCGGGTACAGGAACTGACGGCGGAAGAACTTGACGCGACGCGCCAGGGCTACTTCGATTTGTGGATCGCCTCGCTGCGCGAAGACGCGACCCTGACGCGCGCCCCGGATTGGGACGCCGGCGTGCCCGCCGAGCCGGCCCTGGCCGACCTGGACGCGCCCGTGCTGGAGGCGCTTGAACGGCTGAGGGCGGGCTAATGGCGTGGTGTTCCCGTAGGGGCGTTGCTCCCGCGCACGGCTGTGCTCAGAGAAGGGATGGTGGACGATGCAATCGCAAGCGAGCATCCGCCAGGGTTACGTTGCCGGGGAGTTCATGACGCGCACCTACCGCATCAGCGGCGAGGTGGAGCTACGCGGCGTCCCCGTGCTCGACCAGCTCAACGACCACAACGCGCTGTTCCTCAGCCTGGAGCGCATGTTCATCTCGCCGCTGCTCGACCCGGCGACGCTGACCGGCAATTTCGCGCACGGGGAAGTGCGCAAAGACTCGCTGGGCATCGCCGTGCTGAGCCAGTGGCGCGACGGGCTACCGCAGCGCGAGGGCCGCTACGTGGGCCACGATCACGTTGACCGCGAGGTGTTGGTCGTGGTAGCCGGGTTTGAGGTGACGGGCGCCATCCGGCTGCACCCGTCGGTCAACGTGCCCAACTTCGTGCGCACCACGCCGGAACACTTCATCCCGGTTTTTGACGCGCGCGCGACGCTCACCGCGCGCCGTAACATCGTCTTCAAGGGCGGCGCCATCCTCATCAATCGCAGCCTTATTGAAGTCTTCGCCATGCTCAAAGACTGAGCCACTCGCCAGCGTGTTGCTGCAGCACGGAACGAACCCAAGGACTCGGCCATGTCCCGCATACTGGTAATTGACGACGACATCAACCTGCTGCAAATGGTCAAGCTGATGCTGGAGCGCGTCGGCCACCAGGTGGAGATCGCCAAAGACGGCGCTAAAGGTCTTGAGCTGGCGGCGCAGACCCAGCCAGAGCTGGCTATCATTGACGTGATGATGCCCAGCTTGAGCGGCTACGACGTGGTGCGCAAGCTGCGCGAAGACCCGCGCACGGCCTCCATCCCGGTCGTCATCCTGACCGCGCGCAGCCAGCCCATGGACAAGGAAATGGCGCTCGAAGCGGGCGCGAATGCGTTTCTGTCCAAGCCCGTCACCGCCCAGGAGCTAACCGAGCGCGTGGACGCGGTGATTCGCGCCGGCGTCCGCTACCGCGTGCACACGGGCCTGCTCACCGAGCCGATCCCGCAGCAGGCAGGCGAGGTGCCGGGCGTGATCACGCCCGTCCCACCTCCGTTGCCGCGTCCGACGACGCCTCCTGCTGCGCCCGCCGCGCGACCAGCAGGGCGGGTGCCCATCGGCGTCGAGGATCAGGCCCGGCCCACCGACGTGCCGCCCGCCCGGCTGCCGGTGACAACCGTGATCAGTCTGCGCGGCGGCACCGGCTGCACGACCATTGCCATCAACCTGGCGCTGGCCCTGGCCGCCGAAACGCGGCGCGTGTGCATCGCCGACCTGAGCGCGGTCGGCGGGCACGTGCCGCTTTACCTGCACCTCAAACCGCAGCATTCGTGGCAGGACTTGCTCGGCCAGGGCGACTCGCCCGACCCGCGCGCCCTCGGCGGCCTGCTGGCCCAGCACCAGCCGTCGGGGGTGGCAGTGCTGGCCGCGCCGCCGCGCCCAGCGGATGGGGCGCTGTCCGCTCTCGCCACGCAGCACGTCTTGCGCGAGCTGACCACCACCTACAACCCGGTGGTCGCCGACGCGCGGCAGCTTGACCCGGCGGTGCGTGGCGCGCTGCAAGTGTCCAGCTCGGTCGTCGTCGTGATGAGCGACGACCCGCCCTCGGTACAGACGACCAGCCAACTGCTGGTTTTGTTGGGCGGGATGGGCATCGAGATGGGGCGCATCCGCGTGGTGCTCAACCATGTGCGGCCCACGTTCGACGTGCCCGCCGACGCTATTCAGAAGGCGCTCAAGCGCCCGATCTCGGTGGACGTGCCCTACGAGCCGGGCCAGCCCGTCGCCATCCGGCGCGGGGTGCCGCTGGTCAGCGCGAAGCCCGACAGCGCTTTCGCCCACAGCATCCAGCAGTTGGCCCGGACAGTTGTCTCCTGACACGCGGTCGTCGTATAACCTGGTGTGCGCCACGTGCGACAAGAAAGGCACTCTATGAGCAGACGACTCACGATTGGCATCCCTGCGTTTCTCGTCCTGGCGAGCCTGCTGGCGCTTGGCGCTGCCCCGCTCGCCTGGGGCAGTGGAGCCGCGCGGCAGGCCGATCCCACCCAGCAACAGCAGACGATTGACGCCATTGTGCAGGCGCGCTTCACCCAGACAGCGGCGGTGCAGCAGCAGATTGACCTGACCCAAACGGCGCAAGCCGCCACTCTCTTCGCGCCGACTCTGACCGCCGCCTTCGAGGCGACCGTCGAAGCGGCTTTCAACCAGGCGCTCACCGCGACCGCCGCGCCCCAGGCGACGGCGACCGCTGAGGCTTTCGCCCAGACAATGCCCGGCGTGCTCGTCGCGCTGGAAGCCATCGCCGCTGGGCGGGGCGAAGCGATCACGCGCTGGCTGGGCGAAAACCAGGTGGCCCTGGAGGTCATGCTGGCCGCCAACCCCCTGGCCGGACTGGACAGCGAGGCCCTGGCCGATCTGCTGGAGTCCCTCATCGCCAGCCAGAACCGCTTCAGCGCCCTGTTCGCGTATGACATCACCGGGGCGGTGCTGGCCGCCACCGATCCCGCGCTGAGCGGCGCGCAGGTCACCGACCAGCCCTACTTCCGCGCCAGCCTGAGCGGGCCGCTGACCCAGCCGCCCACCCTGGATGCGGCGAGTGGGGCGCTGGTCATGATCGTCACCCGCCCGATCTTCGACGGCAGCGGGCAGACGGTCGGCGTGCTGGCGGGGGTGGTCAACCTGGCCACGCTCGGCGATCTGTTCGCCGAGCCGACGGCTTACGAGCAGCAGACCGCCACCTACCTTGAGGTGGAAGTGGGGGCGTCCAGCTACCTGGTCGCTGGCGCGAATCGCACGATGCTCGCCCCGGCAGACCTGGCCGCCGCCTCGCGCGTGGACAGCAGCGGTATCACACGGGCGCTGGCTGGCGAGAGAGGCGTGGCCCCCTATAACGACTGGCGCGGCGACGCGGTAGCCGGTGCGTTCCGCTGGGTGCCTGCGTTGAACGCGGCACTGATCGTCGAGGTGCCAATGAGCCGGGCGATCCAGCTTGCCGGGGTGCTGCCCACGCCCACGCCGACGCCGACCATCACCCCGACGCCGCTGCCCGCTTCGCCGACGCCGCGCCCGGAGATCTTCCCGACCAACACCGTTGCCCAGGTGCAGATCGCCGAGCAGGTCTTCGAGCACGGGCGCATGTTCTGGATTCGCCACACCCGCCAAATCTGGGTGATGGTCAACGTGCCCCAGGACGCCAGCACGGGCGGCGACTGGTTCTGCTACAACGACACGTTCCAGGAAGGCGAAGCAGAGATTGACCCCAGCCTGGTGCCACCGGAAGGGATGTACCAACCCCGGCGCGGCTTCGGCAAGCTGTGGCGCGCGCACCAAGAACTGAAGAACGCGCTTGGCTGGGCGCTGACGCCGGAGTTCGAGCTAACCAGCAACTACACTTACATCGCTGGCGGGTACGTCCAGGGGATGCAGTATTTCTCCGGTCCCGGCGAGCACCGCCTGACCACGCTCTACAACGAGAGCATCTCCTTCTTCGAGTCCGACATTCGCGGCGACTGCCTGGGCGGGACCTGGCATATGACGACCGCCGCGCCATGACGGGCGCGCCCCTACGCAGCCTCACCCCCAGTTTCGCTGTGCGCCAAGCGGGGGTGAGGTCAACCGGCGGGCACCCAGTCCGAAGTCAGACTTCCGAAGTTTCCAAAACTTCGGAAGTCTCTTTCTGCGCAACACCCCTACGCACCTCCCTCCCCACATTTGCCACGCCTGGCAGGGTTGTGCATAATCCTGCTTATAGTTGGGGG
Source organism: Thermoflexus sp. (assembly GCA_020724485.1). Taxonomy (GTDB): domain Bacteria; phylum Chloroflexota; class Anaerolineae; order Aggregatilineales; family Aggregatilineaceae; genus UBA2029. The sequence goes on from DYGW01000159.1 coordinate 5,083, forward strand.
ACATAGGTGGGGTAGGAGCGCCTGTCACACAGCACAGGGGCTATCCTGAGCGAGCCAGCGCCCGAACGCAGGACCGCTTCGGTGACCTGGCCTAGCGGTGACCGCCTGGCGCTCCAGGGGGAGCAAACATGAGCGAGCCGATAGAAATCCCGCTCGAAGAAGAATGGCCGTCGGACGACGACGAGGGCGTGCGCGGAGAGGCGCTGGACGCGCCTGACGCGGCGCTGCGCGAGTTGCTACGCGCGCCGGTTCACCCCACCGAGCTAGACATCCCGCCCAGCCTGGTGGTTGACATTCTGCTGCGCATGATGTTCAACGAGGGCGAAGTCTCGCTGCGCCACTTCGGCGAGGTGACGCGCCTGGAGCTGAAGCTGCTCGACCACATCCTGATCAAGCTCCAGGAAGAGCACATCGTCGAAGTGGTCAGCGCGGGCGGCGTAGGACGCCTGGGGTACGCCTACAGCCTGTCCGACGCTGGCTCCAAGCGCGCGCGCGACGCCCTGGCCCGCAGCCAGTACATCGGCCCTGTGCCAGTGCCCGTCGAGAAATACGCGCAGATGATCCTGCTGCAAACGCAGCGCAGCATGGACATTTCCCCGCAGCGCGTCCAGCAGGCTCTGGCCCACCTGGTACTGCCCGACGGCTTCCACCGGCGCATCGGCCCGGCCCTCAGCATCGGGACTTCCATGTTCCTCTACGGACCACCGGGCAACGGCAAGACGGACATCGCCCAGTCTATCGCCCGCCTGATCGCCGGCGCCGAGCCGATCTGGGTGCCCTACGCCATCACCGTTGGCGGCCACATTGTCAGCGTCTACGATCCGCTGGTGTTCAAGGAAGTTCGCCTGACGAAAGACGACCTGCGCGCGTTCAAGGCGGACGCCGACAGCCAGGTTGACCGGCGCTGTGGTTGCTTTCAGCGCCCGACGGTGATCGTCGGCGGCGAGCTGACGATGGCCGCGCTCGACTTGCGCTTCGACCCCGTCGCCAAGTTCTACGAAGCCCCGTTGCAGCTCAAAGCCAATGGGGGCATGTTCCTGATTGACGACTTCGGACGGCAGATGATCTCGCCTTCCGAGCTGCTCAACCGCTGGGTGGTGCCCCTCGAATCGCACGTGGACTACCTGCGTCTGCAGACGGGGCAGACCATCGCCGTGCCGTTCCAGCAGCTCATGGTTTTCAGCACCAACATCGAGCCGCGTAACCTGGTGGACGATGCCTTTCTGCGCCGCATCCAGATGAAAATCAAGGTGGACAGGCCAGACGAGCGCGCCTTCTCGCACATCTTCGCCCTGTACGCGCAACGTTTGGGCGTGCCGCTGGACAAAGAGGGATTCTTCTACCTGTTGCAGAAGTGGTACCGCGAACCGAACCGGCCTATGCAGGCCGTCCACCCGCGCGACATCCTCAAAATCCTGGTGGCCATGGCTGACTACGAGGGCGTCACCCCGCGCATGACGCCGGATGCCCTGGACGCAGCGTGCGAGAGCTACTTCGTGGACACGATTGACGACGGCGCGTCCGCTACGCGGCAGACAGCCAGGCTGGGTCCTCGCCTGACTCCCCAGCCGCGCTGAGCGGGCTAGCCGTCAGCCCTCAGCGAGAGTAAGGCCGTTGGAGTCTGCGCCTCACTCGTCAGACTTCCGAAGTTTTGGAAACTTCGGAAGTCTCTTTCTGCGCCCTCTCAGCGCAGGCCCTCGATCAGCCAGGACGCAGGTGGTCAATTGGCGCGCGCGGCGTTATGCTCTGGAGATGATGACCGCCTGACGAGGAGTTATGCTGAGAAGTCATGCAGCGCGTGCTCATCGCTCTGGGACTCGCCGCCGCGCTCATCGCGCTCGCGCTGCCGCTCTCTGCCGCCGCCCAGCAAGCCGAGAGTCCCCCGGACGGCCCGCCGTTTTCGTTCCCGCTGGCCGGGCGGCCCGGCCCCAACACCTGGCTCTATGAGCAACATTATGGCAACACCACTGAGGCGTTCAACTTCGGCGACGAGTGGTACATGCACGGCCAGGGGCTGCATTTCGGGCTGGACATTGAAACGACGTGCGGCACGCCCGTGCTGGCTATCGCCGACGGGGTCGTGACCTACGTGGACGCCGAGGGGTGGGGTGCCGGGCCGCATAGCCTGGTGCTGGTTCACCCCGGCACCGGCCTCGCCTCGTTCTACGGTCACCTGCTGCGCCAGCCATCGTTCGTGCGCGGCGATACCGTCAAGCGCGGCGAGGTGATCGGCCTCAGCGGCGACCCCGATCTCTCGTGCCGCTCGCGCCCGCACCTGCACCTGGAAATCCGCCGCGATCACTACCAGACGGCGCTCAGCCCGCTGCCTTTCTTCGACATGAACTGGCACATGCTGGTCAGCATCGGCCCCTTTGTGCATCAGTTCCAGCAAGACCTCAGCGCGCCCTTCCGTTGGATGACGCTCGAAACGCAGCCGGCGGTTCATTTCAGCGCGAACCTCCTCAACAACTACCAGCGCCCCTGGCCACCCAAGCTCGAACAGCAGCCGCCAGAGAGCGCAGCGCCTACCCGCCGCCTGCCCGTGCTGCCCGCCGAAGTGCGCGTCACGCGCACGCCCGTCGCGCTCAGCGGGTGGAACGTGGGCGCGTGGTGGCACGGCGACGATCTCCAGGCAGTCTATGTGTTAGACGCGCTGCCCGGCGGGACGGCTGTTTTCCGCCAGCCGCTCGACGGATCGCCGCGCGAGCCGGTCGAGGATACGCTGCCCGCCTACCGCTCGCCCGATGGCAGCATACGCATCGAGCGCGACGGCGGGGTGGCCCGCCTCACCCGCCTGAGCGACGGGGCGCAGTGGGAGGTGGCGACGGGCGGCGCTTTCCCCGCCGTGTCGCCGGACGGGACGCGCCTGCTGTGGCAGGTGGTTTACGGCGAGACGGTGCCAGGGATGCCAGAGCCGGGCGTGCGCGCCTGGGTGAGCGGGCTGGACGGGGGCGACCCGCGCCTGGCCTACAGCGGCGGTGGGCGCGTCCAGTGGCTCGACGATCACCGCCTGCTGATCAGCCGCCGTATTACGTATACGGCGGAGATACAGCTTTACATCGTTGATCTGGACGCCGAGAGGCCGGAACCGGTGTTGCTGGGCGGGTACGAGAATCTGCGCGACGTGCAGGTAGCGCCCGGCGGCGGGTATATCGCCTTCTACCTGCCTTTCCAGGAGAACCCGGCGGACAGCGGCGTTTACGTCCAGCGCACGACGCCGGGATCGCTCGCGCGCAAGCTGCCGTTCTTTGGGGCATACCGCTGGCGCGACGACCGCTGGCTCTATACACTCAGCTTTGACGCCAGCCAGGACGCGCACGCGCTGGGCCTCGCCGACGCCCTCACGAGGACGCACCGCTGGCTGACCGACCCGGAGACGCTGGCCATTCGCGTCGCCAACGGCGATTGGAGCGTCTCGCCGGACGGGACGCGCATCGTTTACGTAGACCCGGAGGATTACGGGCTGTACCTGTTGGAGATCGCGGGGGATCAGGCGTGCTCGTCGTGCGCGCACACGCCGATTCGCCTCCCTTAAGCGGGCGCGATTGGGTGCTCGACTCGACCCTCATGGATGCGTTTTCAGCC
>DYGW01000160.1 GCA_020724485.1 Thermoflexus sp.
GGATGGGGGGGACAAACACGTTCACGACTTGTTCGTGGACCCAACGGCGAGAAGACTTCGGAAGTCTGCGAGACTTCCGAAGTCTGTCGTCGGGGCGCTCGTGGAGCGAGGCGCGAGTATGCTATGATGGGAAGCGGTGAGCGCCCGCGTCCGGCGCGGCGAGAGGAGGGGCTATGCGGGACAGCATACGCGAGCGGGGAACGGCCTGGGGCGCGCGAGTCAGCTTCGCGGCGCTGCTGCTCGTCTGCTCCGAGTGGGTCGTCTGGCAGACGCCGACTCGCTTCGGCGCGCTCGACTGGCTGGGCATCGCGGCAGTGTACCTGGCGCTGGCGGCGGCCTCGCTCGACCTGATCGCGCGGTTTGGCGTGCGCGAGCCGCTGGGATTGCTGCTCGTGGCCGGGCTGTACGGGCTGCTCAATGCCACGCTGATCAGCGGCGTCACGGCGCGCGATCTGCCGCTCAGCCTGCTCGGACGCCCGCTCGGCGCGCAGCCGCTGGCTTTTGTGGCGGCGCTGGGCGCGTTCCGGGTGCTGGCCAGTGGGCGTGCGACCGGCCCGCTCGATTTTCTGATCGCGCTGGCGGGCGGCCTGGCCTGGGGCGTGTGGGTGCGCTGGTTCCCGCTCGTGGCCGACGAGCCGGTACCCGCCGCGCGCTCCGGCGAAGCGTTGGCGGCGCTGGCGATCCTGCTCGCCGCGTGCGGAGTGTTGCGCGCCGTTTTACCGTCTGGCAGCCCGCGCCGCGCCGAGGAGTGGCGGCTCACCGCGCCGGAGTGGACGTTGGCAGGCGGCGTGCTAGCGGCGGCGCTGGCGGTTGGCGCGAGGCGAGACGCCATTGACAGGGCAGCCGTCAGCATCGTGATCGCGCTGGGCGGGTTCCTGGTGGCCCTGCTCTACGCCAGCGCCGTACAGCGCGGCCCGGCGTCGCTGCTAGACGCCGTGACGCCGCCGCGCCGCCCGAATCTCGCCGCCTGGCTAGTGGTGGTCGTGCCGTTTCTGGCGGCGGGGTGGGCCGGCTACCATTTGCCGGGGGACGGCGCGAGCAGCCCGCAGAGCGACCTACTGTTCGGCGGGCTAGCCGTCTTCGGGCTGGTCTGGCCGCCGCTCGTCTCGGCGCTGATCGGCGCGCGCGTCGTCGCCGCGCTGGTGCGCGAGGGGTGGTGAGGAGAAGAGTAGGGAGTCATGAGTCTTGAGTCAGGAGTCTGGGGCACGGGACAGTCTCCCTACTCAAAACTCCCGACTCATGACCCCAAACCCAAGACAATCGCCTGGCCGAGACTCTCCCCTCTGTCAGGCGGCGTCCTCGCCCGGCGCGCGCAGGGCCAGCGGCAGCAAGGCCGTCGCCAGCAGCGCCATGATCGCCCCGAAGGCAAAAGGCGCGCTCGCCCCTAGCCCGTTCCAACTGCCCAGGCCCTGCCACAACACGCCCGCGATGAGCGAGGCGGGCAGGGCCATCAGCCCAACCGCCGCGTCGTAAACGCCGTAGGCCGTGCCAAGCTGCGCGCGCGGCACCAGGTCGGCCACCAGCGCCTTGCTCACGCCGTAGGTCAGGCCATAGTACACGCCATAGAGACCATAGAGCAGCCAGACCTGCCAGGCCGCATTGGCCAGGGCAAAGCCCAGGTACACCGCCACATAGAGCAGCCAGCCGCTCAGCAACAGGCGTTGCCGCCCCACCCGGTCGGAGAGCGCCCCTGCCGGTTCGGAGACCAGCGAATAGACCACATTGAAGACGATCAGCAAACCCATCACCCCGGCCACGCTCAGGCCCAGCGTGTTGGCGCGCAGAATGAGAAAAGCGTCGGCGGAATTGCCCAACGTGAACACGACGATCGCCAGCAGAAACAGGCGGTAGCGCCGGTCGAAGCCGCGTAGCGTCAGGCGGACGGGCGCGCGCTTCTCTCTCACTGGCACCTCGTGCACGCCGAGGGCCAACACCAGCACGGCCAGCGCTGCCGGGATCACGCTCAGCAGCACCACCGTCTGGAAGGTGTCGCGGGCCAGCGTCACCTGGTTGCCCTGCGCCAGCAGCACCACGATCAGCGCCAACACCAGGCCCAGCGCTGCCCCCGCCGTATCGCCAGCGCGGTGCAGGCCAAAAGCCAGGCCGCGTTGCCGCTCGTGCACGGTGCTGGCCACCAGCGCATCGCGGGGGGCAGTGCGAATCCCTTTGCCCACGCGGTCAGCGAAGCGCACGGCCAGCACGCCGCTCCAGGCGGTGGCGAAATACAGAAACGGCTTGGCGACCGCCGAGAGGCCGTAGCCGGTCACCGCCAGCCACTTGCGGCTGCCCAGACGATCCGACCACCAGCCGGAAAATACCTTGAGCAGGCTAGCTGTCGCGTCGGCGATACCCTCGATCAGCCCGATCACGTTGGTCTTGACGCCGAGCGACCCCGCCAGGAAGAGCGGCAGCAGGTTGAGCACCATCTCGCTGGAGATGTCGGTCAGAAAACTGGTGATCGTCACCACCCACACGTTGCGCGGCAGCGAACGCACGCTGGCGCGTTCGGTGGTTGCCGGTGCGCCGGAAACAGACATGCCTTACACTCCTTCTCTGGCATTCAAGGTACGGGCCACTCAGGCCAGGCTGTGCCCGCTAGTTCTTGATGCCGGCCATCAGCAGACCAAGCTGCTCGCGCGTGGCCCCCTTCGCAGGCAGGGTATCAATGATCTCGCCTTTGTAGAGCACAGCGATGCGGTCGGAGAGGGCCATGATCTCGTCTAGCTCCGCCGAGACCAGCAGCACAGCCGCGTTCTCGTCGCGCTGCTCGATGATCTGGCGGTGGATGAACTCAATCGAGCCGACGTCAATCCCGCGCGTGGGCTGCGCGGCGATCAGCAGGCGCGGCCTGCGGCTGAACTCGCGGGCGACGATCAGCTTCTGCTGGTTGCCGCCGGACAGGTTGCCGCCGTCAATGATGGGCGAGGGCGTGCGGATGTCGAACTCCTCAATCAGGTTAGTGGCGTGGTCGAGGATGGCCTCCTCGTCGCGCAGCAGGCCGCCCTGAGGGTCCGGCACCTGGCCTTCGCCGCCCCGCGTCTGCCAGATCGCCTGCCGGAAGGGGGTGATGACCCTGCGCACCGCCGCCCGGACGCGCTCCGTCCCCAGCACGCGCAGCGCGACCAGATGCCCTATCGCACCGAACACCAGTTCGGCGAGCAACAGGGCGACAGCGCCGATATTCAGCGGGTACTGCAAGACCGTTTTCTGCGCGCGCGAGAGCGACGCGCCGATCTCACGCAGGTCGAGCGGCACGTTGTAGGCGTCGAGCACCGCCGTCCATAGCCATTGATCCCATACATACGATGCGATCACGGTGAGGACGGCTACGACGGTGCCAACTACCAGCAGATAGCGCAGCAACGCGCTGGGCAGTTCGGCCAGGTTCGGCTCTTTGGCGAACGGGCGCTCGTAGAAGTCATTGAGCACCAGGTTGTCGGCCACCGAATAGAGCCTGACCAGCCCGTGCCGCTGGCGGTCTTCGGGGACGTGACTGGTGCCAGCGTCTTTGATGCGGCGCGGCGTGATGCGCTCGCGGCGGATCAGGCGCAGGCCGAGCAGCCGGTCGAGCCAGGTCTGGCGGTCGGCGTCGCGCCGCGCTGCCCAGGCCATGACCAACAGCGGGATGAGCAGAGGGACGCGCAGCACGGCGAAAGCGACATAGCGTTGGATTAGCCGGAGCGGGCTGGGCCGCCGGTCATGCTGGTCGGCCAGTTCCAGCCCCAAGAGCGCCATGCCCAGCGTGCGACTCTTGGCCAGCCAGCTTCCCAGGAAGTAGAGCGCGTCTACGATCAGCGCCACCGGCGCCGCCAGCCCAAGGCTTAAGTCCTCATTGCGGAAATAGGCCACGAAGTAGCCGGTGAAGTAGGCGACAATGGCGATAGTGACTATATCCAGCACAAAGGCCACGATGCGCGCGCCGAGCGACCCGGCAGGCTGGCGCTCGGATTGGAGCGCCTTGCCGAGCAGGCGCACCGATCCGCCGGCCAACTCGCGCAGGCCGGTCAGCACCTCGACCAGCTCCGTCTGACCGTTGCCCTGCACGCCAGCCAGGCCCAGCACTTCGCCCGCGCGCACGGTGAAGCTGACCCCGCGCAGCGCCTGCGCCCCCCGGTCGTCAATGGCGCTCAGGTTTTCCACTTCCAGCACCGGCTCGGCGGGCTGCGCTTCACCCTTCTCCACCTGCAAGATGACTTCGCGCCCGACCATCATCTCAGCCAGCGAAGTCTCCGTCGCCTGGTCGGGCGTCGTGGTGCCCACCACGCGACCATCGCGCATGACGACGATGTGGGTGGCGACCTCAAAGACTTCTTTGAGCTTGTGCGTGATGAAGATGATGGATACGCCTTGCGCGGCCAGTTCGCGCATGATCTTGAACAGCTCGCGCCCTTCCTGCGGGGTGAGCACGGCGGTTGGCTCGTCGAGGATGAGGATGTCGGCATGGCGATAGAGCGCCTTGATGATCTCGACGCGCTGCTGCATACCCACCGGCAGCTTCTCGATGGGGGCGTCGGGGTCTACTTCCAGGCCGTACTGCCGCGATAGCCCGCGCACGCGCTCCGCTGCCGCGCGCACATTGCGAATCTCGGTCACGTTGTGCAGCAAGACCAGGAACGAATCGAGCACCCCGTCCAGGGGCGAGGGCTTGGTCACGCCGTCTTCGGGAGCGTGCTGGCGGCGCTGGTACGCCCGCCAGGCGATGGCGGCCAGGGCCAGGGCGAGCACGGCAGCCAGTCCAACTTGCGCCGCCGTGCTGACCATGTCGAGGTTCAGCCACGCCGCCGCCACGAAGAGAGCCAACAGCCCGCCCACGAGCGCCAGGTCTTCCGGCTTCAGGCGGCTGGGCGCGCGCGCCGTGCCACGCCACGAGGCGATGCTGTGCCCACCGGTGGCGATCAGCAGCAGGACGACGCTGAGCGCCTGGGCGACCGGCGGCACCTCGTCAATGGCGTCCAGCAGCCAGTCGGGGACGCCCTTGCCGCGATATTCCTCCAACTGCGCTTTGGCGCTGGCGACTACGCCGCTGGCGTTCTTGGCCGTGCGGTATTCCTTGGCCCAGTCGAAGGCGATCCGCTCGCGCCGCACCAGGGCGCTCTTGACGGTGTAGCCGCCATCCATCTCGGCGGGTTTGAGTTCGCGCACCATCTCGACTTTCTGGCGCAGCGCAACATCGGTGATGCCCACTTGGGTGACCATCTGCACCTGCGAGGCAATGGCCAGGGCAGCCAGCGCCAGGCCCACGCGCCAGGCCACGCCCCACAGCAAGCGAGCCACCGGCGGAAGGGCCACGACAACGCCGGCAAGCAGCCCCGCGATCGCCCCGCCGACGATGTAGCCTGCTCCCCCCAGCGCAAAGCCGATGATCAGGCCCAACGCGAAGAGCACCAGGCTGGGCAGGCGCTGCAATATGTGGCGCAGCACGGGGCTGTTCTCGCCCTTGTAAGCGACAGTGCTCTCCTCGCCCAGCACCACGTTCTCGGCGACGGTCATCACGTTGACCAGTTGGAAATGCTGGTGCACCATGCCGATGCCGTGGTGGATCGCCTCGCGCGGGCTGGCGAAGCGGACTTCGCGCCCCTTCAGCCGGATCGTGCCGCTGTCGGCGTGGTACAGCCCGTAGATAATGTTCATCAGCGTGCTCTTGCCCGCGCCGTTCTCGCCCAGCAGGGCCAGAATCTCCCCGCGCCGCAACTTCAGGCTGACGTTGTCATTGGCCAGCACGCCGGGGAAGTGCTTGGTCACGCCCTCGACTTCGAGGACGGGGGTGGGGTCGAGATGGTCGGGGGGTTGTTCAGCCATGCTGTTCTCTCACCTGGGCGAACTCAACACGAGTGGTTCTCAGTGATCAGTTGTCGGTTGTCAGTTTCTGAATCAGACCAGCCAACATGCGCTTAATATGCTCTAGTTCAGCGCCCAGCGTGACGTAGTCTGCTGGGCTGAGCATGTGCAGATCGCGTGCAGCCAATAGAAAGTAGTCCACTTCACTGGCTGAGCCTCGCGCGACAAAAAGGAAGCGCCGAAGCTCTCCATTGGTTTCATGACCACACCCCTCGGCGATATTCGCTGGGATTGAGAGCACCGCCCGCCGAAGCTGGCTGGTTAGCCCATAGCGTTCCTCGCCAGGGAAGCGGGCGCTGGCGGCATAGATGGATAGTGCAAATCCATGTGCTCGCTGCCAGATAACCAGTTTGCGAAAATCCTGCATTGCGTTTTTCTCAAGTTTCTACTCACTGCTGTCCCAATCAGCCGCCAGCACTCGACTGATCACTGACCACTGATAACCGATCACCGTTTCTCACTCCTGCTCATACACCATGCCCACATGCGCCGGAGGCCGGGCGCGACCAACAAAACCGGCCAGCACGATGATGGTCAGGATGTAGGGCAACATGCCCACAAGCTGATGCGGGAAGTTGATGCCGAACTGCTGGAGCTGCCCTTGCAACGCGGTGGCAAAGCCGAACAGCAGCGCCCCTGCCAGCGCGCGCGAGGGCCGCCAGTTGCCGAAGATCATCACCGCCAGGGCGATGAACCCGCGCCCGGTGGTCATGTTCTGCTCGAAAATGCCCACCGCCGCCAGCGTCAGAAACGAGCCGCCCAGCCCGGCCAGCGTCCCCCCCAGGAACAGGTTGGTGTATTGCAGGCGGTAGACGTTGATGCCCAGCGTGTCGGCAGCGCGCGGATTCTCGCCGACCGAGCGCGTGCGCAGCCCCCAGGTGGTATGGAACAACGCCCAGCCCAGCAGGAAAACAAGCAGCAGCGTCAGGTAGGTGATCAGGTCTTTGTCGAAGAGGATGCGCCCGATGTCGTAGGGCAGGTACAGGTGGAAATTGCTGGCCAGGCTCAGCTTGTAGGAGCCAGCCTGAGTCCAGGGGTTGCTGATGACCGACGGTAGCTTGCCCAGAGTGGGGGTATCGAGCTGGTAGAAGTACCCGGTCAGCCCCAGGGCCAGAATGTTGATCACGGTGCCGCTGACGATCTGGTTGACTTTATACTGGATCGAGAGCAGCGCGTGCAACAGCCCCAGAGCGCCCCCGGTGAGCAGGGCAGCGAGAATAGACAGGCCCAGGCGCACGCCGACCGCTTGCAGCGACGGGTCAACCCCCGGCTTGCTGAGCGCCACGTTGGTCATGAAGCCGGTGAAGGCCGCTGTCAGCATCATGCCCTCGATGCCGATGTTGACGATGCCCGACCGCTCGCTCATGATGCCGCTCAACGCACCCAGTGTGATTGGGATCGAATAGCGAATCGTGAAGTTGATCGTCGCGATGATGGCGAGGCCAAGTTCTGTTTCGCCCACGTTTCGCCCTCCCTAGTCCCTGCCGCCGAGCCGCAGGCGCGCCCTTGGCCCGGCTGCGCGGATACGATACAACCGCCGGATGATCTGGTCTGCGGCGACGAACATGAGGATCAACGCCTGGATGACCTGGATTAGCTCTTTGGCGACATCTGCCGCCAGCGCCATGCGCGTGGTGCCGGCGTCCATCGCGCCGAAAAGGAATGCGGAGAAGTTGACGGCGATGGGGTTATTGCCGGCCAGGAAAGCCACGGTGATTCCTTCGAAGCCGAGACCCAGGCTCTGGTTGCCCTGGTAATCATGGTTGACGCCGAGCGTCTGGATGCCGCCGGCCAGCCCGGCCAGTGCCCCAGCGATGAACATGGTCAGGATGGTGACCCGCTTGACGTTGACGCCGGCGTATTGCGCGGCGGTGGGGCTGAAGCCGGTCATGCGCAGTTGGAAGCCGAAGGTGGTGCGTTGCAGCAGGAACATGATCACCACCGAGGCGATGATGGCGATGAAGATGCCTGCGTGCAGCGTGAAGTTGGGCGGCACGCTGTAGATGACCGGCAGCTTGGCGCTGTCCAGAATCTTGGGCGTGCGCGCGATGGCATCCGTCACCGCCTCCGGGCTGGCCAGCGGGCCGGGCCGCGACCCGTCGCTGCTAGTGGAGATCAGCCAGCCGGCGAACTGGGCCGCGATGTAGTTGAGCATGATCGTGGTGATGACCTCATGCGCGTCGGCGAAAGCCTTGAGCGCGCCGGCAATGGCCGCCCATAGCCCGCCGACGAGCATCGCCGCCAGGATCGCCAGCGAGATATGCAGCAGGGGCGGCAGCCCCTTGACGGCGAACCCGATCCAGGCAGCAACAACCGATCCCATGATCAACTGGCCCTGCACGCCGATGTTGAACAGGCCGCTCTTGAAGGCGAACGCCACCGCCAGGCCAGACAGCACCAGCGGCGTCATGTTGCGGAAGGTCGCCAGCAGGCCGCGCGGCTCGACAAAAGCGCCCTGGATCAGCCCCTCAAAGGCGGTGATCGGGTCGCGCCCGTCGAGCAGGATCAGGATCGAGCCGACCAGCACGGCGGTGAAGACGGATAGGGTAGGAATGAGCAGGCTCTGAAAAGCGGACCAAAGCTGTGCTCGAACCTGCGCGAAACGCCGGGCAGGTGGCGGTTGGGAAGGAGAGGTTGTCACCATACCATATCGTACCCCGCGAAGAAAACAAGCGATACCCAGGGGGTCCACGAACAAGTCGTGAAGGTGTTTGTCTCCCCCTCTCCGGCCCTTCCCCCACGAGGGGGGAAGGGAGCAAAGCGGCGGGCCGGCTCCCCTTCCCTGCGCGCAGCGTGGGGGAAGGGGGTGGGGAATGGGGGGCAATC
>DYGW01000161.1 GCA_020724485.1 Thermoflexus sp.
CGCCGCTTTGCTCCCTTCCCCCCTCGTGGGGGAAGGGCCGGGGATGGGGGGGACAAACACGTTCACGACTTGTTCGTGGACCCTCTGTGCGGTGGTGGGGCCGCCCCCATTCCCTTTCGCCCACGAAAAGGGGGCCGTCTGCAGGCGGCCCCCCATGAACTATCTCTGACGACGTTTGCCGCGCCGCTTACTCGGCCACGACGATGTCGTCAATGTACCAGCCGTCGCTGACGCTCGTGTTGACGCGCGCGTCCAGCCGGAAGCGGATGTTGATTCGCTGCCCGGCGTAGGCGCTCAGGTCAATCAGGCGCTTGGTCCAGGTCACGTCGGTGCCGCTGGCCGACCAGACCGGGATCCAGGTGAACCCCTCGTCGGTCGAGACTTCTGTGTGGACCCAGTCGCTAGTGCCCAGCTTGCGGCTGTCCCAGTAGGTCAGTGCTGGGTTGACCGTGCCGGCCAGGTTGATCATGCCTTCCAGCATGGTAGACATGTTGCTGAGGTGCACGTAGTTGATCGTCGAGTTGAAGCTGTCGTGGAAGACACGGCCTTGCAGCCCGAAGTCAACCTGCACGCGGGCATCACCGGTGTTCTCGTAGTATTCGATCAGGATGGTGTGCAACCCCTGGTTAAGAGTCACCGTGCCGGTGGTCGGGTTCGTGGGCGAAGTCCAGCCCCGGTCGCCCCAATACTGGGCGTTCCAGGCCCAGCCGTTGGGGTAGTTGGGGTCTGTGTCCGGGTTACCTGGCGGGTCTATGATCACGCGGATGCCGTCGTCCGAGCGCGCTTCGATATAGAACTGGGTGTCGTCGTTGGCGATGTTGATCGTGCGCGTCCAGCGGACGATGAAGTTGTTGCTGGATGTCAGGCCCGCACCAGACGGGCGTCCGCTGCCCCAGTTGAAGTTGATCTCCGGCTCATTGTACTTGGTGCCGCGGTACTCGCCAGCGTTAATGGCCTTGTTGAAGTTCGTGTCTTGGTAGTAGTAGCCCGTCCAGCCGCCAGGGCCTAAGCCGGTGCCGCTGCCCACGATGCGGAAGTACGGGATACGGCTCCAGGTTCCTTCGAAGACCCAGTAGTTGTTGTCGAACTCGATGTTCTCGACGAAGGGCAGGGGGTGCAGCGGCTCGATGCCGTTGCGATCTATGATGGACACGTCGTCAATCCACCAGCCCTCGGCGACGCTGGAACTGCGCACCGCGTACAGCCGGAAGCGCAGGCGAATGACGCGGTTAGGATACTCAGCCGTCGGGATGAACGGGCGCAAGTCTACTTGCTGCCGGTTCCAGGAGAGAGTCGTCGTGTCTTTGTGGCGCACGGCAGGAATATCGCGCCACCCTTGCCAGGTGTCGCCGCCGTTGTCGGAGATGTTGACTTCGACCAGCGTGTAATCCTCGTAGGCGAGGTTGAACGCCTCCCAATAGTAGAGCGTCGGCTTGACGGTGCCGCTGAGGTTGATGACCCCCTTCAGTTCCAGCACGGCATTGGACTCGTGGCGGTAGAAGGTGCCGACGCTGTCCGAGAAAGCGCGGCCCTGGCGCGTATTTTCGGGGGAGATGCTCCACGTGCCACCTGCATACCAGTTGACATCGCCGCCTTCGAACCCGTCGCTGAAGCCGACCGTGCGCACGGTGTGACTGTGCTCCTGGAAGCAGATTTCGTCCAGCCACCAACCATCGTCCACCGTCGAGCTAGTGAGGGCGTCGAGCCGGAAGCGCACGTTGATGATCTGGCCGGCATAATCCTTGAGGCTGACCACCTCGCGGTGCCAGGACAGGTTGTGGTTGTAGCTATGGTTAACAATGCTGCACGTGCTGCAGAACTCCAGCGGCAAGGTGTCGTACAAATACCGCCAGACTTGAGTCCAGGTTTCGCCGCTATCGGTCGAAACCTCGACGTAGAGGTTGTCCCGATAGCCGAGGTCCCATTGGTGCCAGAAGACCAGTTCCGGGTTGGTGCTGGCGGTCAGGTTGAGTCTGGGCAGCAGTTCCAGCGTGCTGTTCGTCAGATCGGCGTAGTTGGTGCCGGGGCTGTCCGACCAGAAGTTCGATCCCTTATAGGCGCGGATCGTCTGGCTCTGGTTGGGGTTATAGTCCAGGCCGTTGACGACTGCCCATGTGCCGCCAGGAATCCAGTTGCCGCCGCCGCTCTCCATCCCGTCGCACCAGTTGGGATAGATGTAGTTGGTCGGCTCGTTGCGGATGGCGAAATCGTCAATCCACCAGCCGTCGGCCACCCTGCTGTCGCTACGCGCGTCCAGCCGGAAGCGGAAATAGACTCTCTGGCCCGTGTAACTGGTGAGCGGGATGACTACCTGCGTCCAGCTTGTATTCGTCGAGCGGTAGGCCAGACCGTTTTCTGGCACGCCGGTCGCGCCGGTCAGGTTTTGCCAGGTTCTGCGCCCATCGGTCGAGATTTCGGCGTAGATCACATCGTTATAGTTCAGGTTGTAGCGGTGCCAGAAGGTGATCTCCGGCTTGATCACGGCGGGATCGGCCAGGTCAATCACGCCGTCCAGTTCCAGCGTGCTGTTGGTGCCATGCAGGTAAGACGCGCCTGGGCTGTCCGACCAAGCCAGCGAGCCGCTGTGAGCCATCTCGTTGCTGCGCGCCCAGGTGCCGCTGGGGTACCAGTGCGACGTGCCCTCCATGTTATCTTCGAAGCCGACGGTGTAGCGCCGCTCGATGTGGTCTTCGACCTTGATGTTGTCAATCCACCAGCCCTCATAGGCGCTGGTGGAGGCAGTGGCATCGAGCACGAAGCGCAACTCGATGATCTTATTGGTGAAGTTGCGCCCGCCGAAGTTGGACAGATCGTACACCTGCCGCATCCAGGTGAAGTCAGTGCCGTTGTAGTGGACATCCACATCCACCCAGGTGTTGGTGCCCAGTTCGCTCACGCCGACGCGGGCATAAGTGCCCGTTTGCAGGTTGTAGCGGTCGTAGAACTCCAGGCGGGGATTCGTCGCGCCGGTGAGATCAATAGTGCCACGCAGACTCAGGATGCAGTACGAGCCGGGGTCGTAATAGCGACCAGGGCTATCCGACCAGGCGCTCGGCGGGCTGAAATAGGCCTCTTCAGAGAGCGCCCAGCCGCAGTTGCCGCGATCCAATGTGAGGGATTCAGCCAGTTGCAGATACAGATGCGCCGCTCCGCTGACATCCACCCATTCAACCACGATCTGGTGCTCACCGGGTGATGAAGGGGTGAACACGCGCTCGAACCAGTTGGTGTCTGTCGAGCTAATCCAGGTCTCTGGGTCACCCACCTTGGGGGTGTCTTTGCCGACGGCAAGCTGCCCATTCACCCACACGCGCACCCCGTTGTCGCGCATAATGCGGAAGACGTAGGGTTTGTTTTCCAGGTAAACAGATGTCTTGAAGCGGGCGTAGAAGTTCTCCTGAACCGCCGCGTTGGGCCGGACGCCGCTGGCGAAAGACAAGGCCAGCGCTTCATAGGTGGTTGTCCATACACCGGTGCCATCGGTCATGGCGCTCATGTCGGTGCGCCAGCCGAAGGTGCTGTAGTTCCAGTATTCGGCAGACCAGGTGGCGGCAGCCAGGGGATCGGCAAGATCGAGCAGGTAGACATGCAGGTGCGCCGACCCGGACGGATCAACGAACTCGACAACGATCTCTCGCTCGCCAGCCGCAGGCGTGAACTTGCGGTTGAACCAGGTCTCTTTGATCTGGTCGGCGGACCAGTCTACCCACGTAGCCGGGTCGCCGGGATTAGGCACGTTGGCGTCCACAACGATCTGCCCGCCCACCCAAATGCGCACGCCGTTGTTGCGCATGATGAGGAATGTATACTCTTTGTTCTCGAAGGTGTACGTCGTCTTGAAACGCGCGTAGAAGTTCTCGTTGACGCTGCTGTGGGGCTTGGCCCCAGACGGGAGGTAGAAGTCCAGTTGGGGCAGGGTCGTCTGGTAGACGCCGCTGCCCTCCGGCATGGCGCTCATGTTGTTGCGCCAGCCGAAGCTGCTGTAGTTCCAGTATTCGGCTTGCCAGGGATTGGAAATCAGGTCGTCGAAATCGTGCTCCCATGTGTCGGGGTTGTCGCCGGTGTCGTCGAAGGGGTACCCCCATTCGGAATCAGTGGGCGTCGGGCTGGGGCCTTCGGTGGCAGTGGGGCGGGGCGTGGACGATGGCGTGATGTCGGTCGCCGTTGGCGAGGGGCCGGGTGTGTGCGTCTTGGTCGGCGGAGCGGGCGTGTTGGTGACCAGGCCGGGGCTTTCCGGCGTGTAGGAGGCAACCGCCGCTACCTGCGTCCAGAAATCGTCGGCGGCCAGCGTATCGCGCGGCTCGACGGTTCCGCCGAGCAGGTTGTAAACCGTGTTGCTGAACACGTTGCCCACTGCCGGGCCAGTGATAGTGAGCACGGCAGCCAGGGCGAACACGACAAGCACGAGGATCAGCACATACTCGATCAGCGCCTGACCGCGCGAGCGAGGGGTGAAGCCGTGTGCAATGCGCAGCAGCGCCTGTCGGAAGCGGCGTTCCGGTTGGGCCTGATGGTCAGACATTGGAAGGTCCCCTCCTGAACTGACAGGTTCTGGACGCCGCCTGTGCTGGATCGTGCTGCCGCATAGGGCCTGCGGCCAACAGCGCCCGCTGGTTCGGGACGCGCGCAGGCGGGCCTGATGCCCCTACATCTAATAGTACCTGACTCTGGCAAGCGTAGGGGTCTTTTTTTGTAGTAGAGTTGTCCGAAATCATTGACAAATGGCCCGGCAATTGCGCTGCCCGTCACTGGTGCCGATTGGCGGGTCGTGCTAGGCTCAAAGTGGCCCGTTTGATTTGCAGAGAAAGGCATAAATAAATGACTGCCACAATCATTGATGGAAAGGCTGTAGCCGAGAGAATCCGGAGCGAGATCGCCCAGAGCGTGGCGCAGATGAAAGCGACGCACGGCATCGTGCCGGGCCTGGCGACAGTGTTGGTGGGCGACAACCCCGCCTCGCACAGCTATGTGCGCATGAAGCGCAAGGCGTGCGCCGACGCGGGCATTGAGTCCCTACCCCACGAGCTGTCAGGCAACGCCTCGCAGGAGGAGGTTGAGGCGCTGGTCAGGCGGCTGAATGACGATCCGCGCGTGCACGGCATCCTCGTCCAACTTCCGCTGCCCAAGCACCTGGACGAAGAGCGCGTGCTGAGCCTGGTCAGCCTGCACAAAGACGTGGATGGCTTTCACCCGGTGAACATTGGCCGGCTGGCAATGAAGGGCCGCGAACCGCTATTCATCCCCTGCACGCCGCACGGAGCGATTGTGCTCTTGGAGGAAGCGGGCGCTCAGTTCGAGGGGGCCAACGCGGTGGTGCTCGGTCGCAGCAACATTGTTGGGCTGCCCGCTGCCCTGCTGCTCATTCATCGCAACGCGACGGTGACAGTCTGCCACAGCCGGACGAAAGACCTGCCGGCGGTCTGCCGGTCGGCGGACATCTTGATCGCGGCAGTGGGCCGGGCCGAGATAGTCAAGGCGGACTGGGTGAAGCCCGGCGCTTATGTGATTGATGTCGGCTCGAACCGGGTGGACGACCCGACCAGCGACAAGGGGTATCGCTGGGTGGGCGACGTGGCCTTCGACGAAGTGAAGGAAGTCGCGGGGGCGATCACGCCTTCGCCGGGCGGGGTCGGCCCCATGACCATCGCCATGCTGCTCAAGAACACGCTGCGCGGCGCTGAGCTGGCGCTGTCCGGCGCGGTCTAGGCGCAGGCGGGAACGGGCATTCAGGCGAGTGTCGGGTGTGTACAGCACGTGGTGAGCCAAATCGCGCCGCTGCACACGCCCATTTTTGCTTTGATCCGCTTGAGGAAAAACGTTGATGGCAACCCTACTTGTTAAACATGCTCGTGTGCTGGTGACAATGGACGACGAGCGCCGCGAGATCGCCGACGGCGCGCTGTTCGTCCGCGACAATGTGATCGAAGCGGTAGGCGCGACCAGCGACTTGCCCGCTGCGGCGGACGAAGTCTTGGACTTGCGCGACCATGTCGTGCTGCCGGGGCTGGTCAACACGCACCATCACATGTACCAGTCGCTCACTCGCGTGATTGTCGGCGGGCAGAACCAGGAGCTTTTTGGCTGGCTGCGCTCGCTCTACCCGATCTGGGCGGGCCTGACCGCTGAGGCGGTGTACGTGAGCGCCAAGCTCGCCGCCGCCGAATTGATCCTGTCCGGCTGCACTACGTCGAGCGATCACCTGTACATCTTCCCCAACGATGTCACGCTGGACGACGAGATTCGCGGCGTGCAGGAGACGGGGCTGCGCTTCCACGCGACGCGGGGCAGCATGAGCGTCGGCGAGAGCAAGGGGGGGCTGCCGCCGGACAGCGTCGTTGAGGAGGAAGACGCGATTCTCGCCGACAGCCGGCGTGTGATCGAGCAGTACCACGACAACAGCCGCCATGCCATGCTGCGCATTGGGCTGGCCCCGTGCTCGCCGTTCAGCGTCTCGCGCGACCTGATGTGCGCGTCGGCGGAGCTGGCGCGCAGCTATCCCGGTGTCCGGCTGCACACGCACCTGGCCGAGACGCAGCCCGATGTCGCCTACAGCCTGGAGATGTTCGGCCTCAAGCCCGGCGAGTACGCCGAGGACGTGGGCTGGATCGGGGAGGACGTGTGGCACGCGCACTGCGTGCACCTGACCGACGAGGCGCTCGACAGGTTCGGGCGCACCGGGACGGGCGTGGCCCACTGCCCGGCCAGCAACGCCCGGCTGGCGAGCGGCATCGCCCGCGTGCGCGAGATGCTGCGGCGTGGCATTCCGGTGGGGCTGGGCGTGGATGGATCGGCCAGCAACGACAGCGGACACCTGCTCAATGAGGCGCGTCTGGCACTGCTGATGCAGCGCGCCCTTACCCAGGACCCGGCGGTGATGACGGCACGCGACGCGCTGGAGCTGGCGACGCTGGGCGGGGCGCGCGTGTTGGGCCGCGACGACATCGGCGCGCTGAAGCCGGGCATGGCCGCCGACTTCGTCGCCTACGATCTCAACCAGCTTCCTTTTGCTGGGGCCTGGCACGATCCAGTCGCCGCGCTGCTGTTCTGTACGTCGGTGGATGTGAGCGTCAGCGTGATCAACGGGCGGGTCGTCGTGCGCGATGGTAAACTGGCGACGCTGGAGCTGGAGCCGCTGATCAAGCGGCACAAGGCGTTGGCTCTGGCATTGGTCAACGGGGAGTAGGGCGATGGAGAAGCGTCTCATTGTTCGCGGGGGGATCGTCGTGACACCGGCGGAGGTTATCGCCGCCGACGTGCTGATCGAGGGCGAGCGCATCGCCGGCCTGGTGGCGCACGGGGCGGACGTGTGGGCGGGCGCGCGGGTGATAGACGCGGGTGGCTGCCTGGTCTTTCCCGGCGTGGTGGACCCGCACACGCACATCCAACTCGACACGGGCGTTTACCGGACGGCGGACAATTGGGAGATCGGCACGCGCACGGCGGCCTTCGGCGGCGTGACGACGGTGGTGGACTTCGCCACGCAGTTCCCCGGCATGACCTTCCCCGACGCGCTGCAGGCGCGCCTGAAGGAGTGTGCGCCGGCGCTGATTGACTATGGCCTGCACATGATGGTCACCGATCTGCCGCTGGACCCGGCTGAGGCGCGGCAGTGGTTGGAGGCGCTGCGCGACCTGGGCGTGCCGAGCATCAAGCTCTACACGACCTACCGCCCTAACTACTACGCCGACGACGCGGTGCTGCTGCACACGCTGCGTGCCATGCCGGACGACATGATCGCCCTGGTGCATTGCGAGAACGACGCCCTCGTCACCGGCGCGACCGCCCGGCTGGTCGCCGCGGGCCGCACGTCCTGGGCGTTTCACGGGCAGAGCCGTCCGCCCGAAGCGGAAGTTGAGGCGATCCGCCGGGTGATGTGCCTGGCCAAGACCGCCGGAAAAGCCGTGTACATCGTGCACTGCTCGACCGCCGACTCCGTTTGGCAGGTCAAGAAAGCGCACAACGCCGGCAACTGGCCGCCGGTCTACTGCGAGACGTGCCCGCAGTACTTCTGGCTGGACGATAGCTGCTATGCCGGGGCGAACGCCGAGCACTTCATCCTCCAACCGCCGCTACGCCCGCGCGAGCACAAGGTTAACCTGGGCGAGGTCTGGCCGACGCTGAGCGCCGTCTCGACCGATCACTGCGATTACTCGCTGGCGCAGAAGCAGCAGTTCCGCGAGTTCACGCGGACGCCAGGCGGCCTGCCGGGGCTGGAGACCTCGTTCGCGCTGACCTACACCTGCGGCGTGTACCTGCCGCGCGCGGAGGGACGCCCCGCTGAGGCGCTGCCGCTGACTGCGCTGGCCCGCCTGATGTCGGCTGACCCGGCGCGCATCTTCGGGTTGTACCCGCAGAAGGGGGCCATCCTGCCTGGCAGCGACGCCGATCTGCTGATCTACGACCCGGAGCCGGAAGTGACTCTGCGCGCCGAGGCCATGCACACGGTGGCCCGCTACACGCCGTATGAGGGCGTCACGGTCAAGGGGCGAGTGCGGACAGTGCTCAGCCGGGGCCAGGTGCTGGTCAGCGATGGGGCGCTGCACGCCGAGGCCGGGCGCGGGCGCTTTCTGCGGGGCAGGCCGTTTGCCCCGCTGGGGCGCTGAAGGGTCCACGAACAAGCTGTTAGGGCTGGGCACTTGGGCGCTGGGATTGCCCCC
>DYGW01000162.1 GCA_020724485.1 Thermoflexus sp.
AAGTTGAGCGAAGCGAAACGGGGGTGAGGTCAGTAACTGGCAATCAAGGTATCCTAACATTCTAAGGAGCTACCGTGCCCGCTCTCAGGTCTGATCTACGGCGTTTTGCCTGGCTCATCGTCCTCACCCTGGCGACGATGGCCCTGCTGGCCGGGTGTGGCGGCGGGTCGTCTGACGAGTCTTCCAGCGAGGTGCGCGACCCTGCTGGTGGCGCTGGCGATGGGCCCATCAGCGCCGCGCAGCAAGCCCAGCCCACCGAGCAACCGCTGGCCGCGCGCGTGAACGGCGAGCCGATCACCCTGGCGGCGTTCGTGCGCGAGCGCGAGCGTCGCGCCCTGGGGATGATGGTCGAGCCGGCGACGCAGGACGCCTTCGACGCGCAGGTGTTGGCGGCGATGATTGACCAGGTGTTGATCAACCAGGGGGCGGCGAGCGCGGGCATCGTCATCACCGACGAAGACGTTGACGCCGAATTGGCCGTCCAGGCGGAACTGGCCGCCGCCGGGGGCACGACATTGGAAGAGGTCGCAGCCACGCAGCTTTACACAATGGACGAGTACCGCGCCGTCATCCGCGATATGCTGACCGTGCAGAGGCTGAGCGACGTGGTGGCCGATGTCTCGCCCTATGCCGAGCAGGTTCACTCGCGGCACATCCTGGTCACCGATCAGGCGCTCGCCCGCGACCTGATCGCCCAAATTGAGGCTGGCGCGGACTTCGCCCAACTGGCGACGCAGTATTCGCTCGACGGCTCGACGGCGCGCCTGGGCGGTGATCTCGACTGGGTGAGCGAGGGCGACCTGCTCCAGCCCGAAGTCGAGCGGGCGATCTTCGCCCTGGGGCCGGGTGAGTTGGCTCTCTATCCGGTGCAGAGCAGCCTGGGCTATCACGTGGTACAGACTTTGGAGCGCGTCGAGGATCGCCCGCTCTCTGCGACGGCGCTGGCCGAGAAGCGTCAAAACGCTTTCCTGGCCTGGCTGGAGGGCCAGCGACAGATGGCTACTATCGAGCGGTTTGTCGGGGCGGCAGTGCCGTAGATTCTCAGGGAGAGGCGAAAGGATGGGGCAGGGAGCGAACGTGTTCTTCAACACTGTGTCGGTCATCTTCATCGTGCTGACGCTGCTGGTGCTGATCGTCGTGATCAGTGTGGCGGGCGGCACTATGGAAGCGCCGTTCTTAGCGCCGGAGGACACGCAGCCCCCACCGACCATTGCCCAGCCGCCCACGCTGACGCCCTCGCCGGTCCCTGGCGCGGCGCTCACGCCAACAGCCGCCGTCACAGCGGAGGGCAGCCAGTAGCGTTCTCCGTGGTCAGGTTTCAGTGGTCAGGAGTGGTCAGTTCCCCCAAGCTGACCACCGACCACTGATCCCTGAAAACTGAGAACTGATCCCTGAAAACTGATGACTGCCCACTTCGCCGGGCGCGGGGAGCGGATGCAATGAACCGGGTTCTGAATGGGTGCTTCAACCTGGTGACGGTGCTGTTCGTGCTGCTGACCATCGGGGCCGCAGCCGGCGCGCTGGGCATTGCTGGCGACGCGCTGGAGCCGCCGATCTTCAAGCCGAAGGCTACGGCGATTATCCCCACGCTCGCCGCGTTCGCCCCGCCCACGCCCCGGCCCACCTGGACGCCCTCCAACACGCCGCTGCCCTCGCCCACGCCGACTGACACGCCGACGGGCACTTTCACGCCGACCGACACGCCCACCGACACGCCGACCGTGACGGCGTCGTTCACGCCCTCGATCTCACCCACTTTCACCACGTCGCCGACCTTCACCCTGTCGCCCACCAACACCCTGCCGCCGCCGACAGCCACGTTTACCAGGACGCCGACGCCAACCCCCTCCAACACGCCACTGCCCTCGCCCACGCCGACCGCGACGCCGACTGTGCAACTCGCGTTCATGGTGCAGCCCGGCTCGGTGATCCTGCGCGAGAACTTCGGCAACCCGGCGGGCTGCAACTGGCAGGGGCTGGCCGGACTGGTCACCACAGATCGCGGCGAGCCGGTGATAGGCGTGGAAGTGCGCGTGCGCAGCGAAGGCACCAACCTGGCGGCGCTGAGCGGGACAGCGACCTTCTACGGGCCGGCGGGCTGGGAGATCAAGGTCGCCGACCAGCCCAACACGAACCGCTATGTCGTCGAGTTGTGGGTCGCGGGCCAGCAGGCGTCGCCGAGTCAGGAGATTGTCTTCCCTGGCGTGTGCCAGCAGAACCTGGCGATGATCAACTTCATCCGGACGAGCCAGCCCTAGCGCGAGGCCGGCGCGCCGGTGACATGCTGGGTTGGTGATTGGTCATTGGTGGTTGGTGAAGGTGGCAGTGGGGTGCACTCCACCAATAACCCAAAACCAACAACCAATAACCAAAAGCAGGCAGGCTGAATGGCGCACAAGCAGTCTTCGGGCGTGGGTTTCCTGGACGTGATCACCGTCCTTTTCGTCGTGCTGACGGTGGGCGTGATCGCGCTGGTTGTGCTGATTCTGGCCAACCCCAACACGCCGCTCAACCCGTTCCCGCCGCCGACGGTCGCGCCGGTGCTGGCGCTGCCGACGCTCACGCCCTCGCCCACCATCACCGCCACGCCGACGACTACCGCCACACCCACCGCCACTGCCACGCCGACGGCTACTGCTACGCCCACTGCTACCGCCACCGCGACCGACACCCCGATCCCCACCGCCACGCCGACCCAGGTGTTGGTCGGCGCACCTGTCCCCGTCCAGCCAGCGGACGCCGGGCAGACGGCCACGCTGCCCCCGCTCGACGATGGCAGCGGTGGGATCGTGCCGGGCGCGGCTGGCCTCCAGCCAGCGACGCCCACGCCGACGCGCGCGCCGTTCCCCTTCACGGCGGGGCCGGTGCGCTACGAGCCGAACCGCAACGACCAGGGCTGCCAGTGGCTAGGGATAGCCGGGACGGTCACCGGCTTGTCCGGCGAGCCGCTGACCGGCCTGGCTATCGAGATCAGCGGCGAGAGCTTCCGCAGCGTGCGTTTTTCTGGCTCGGCGGACTGGTGGGGCAGGTCTGGGTTCGAGTTCCAGGTGGGGGCCGCGCCGCGCCCGGCGACGTTCACCCTGCACGTGCTCGGCCCGGCGGGTGCGCCCATCTCGGAGACGGTCACCGTCGAGACTGGCGTCACCTGCCAGACCAATGTGGCGCTCGTAGAGTTCAGGCAAAACTACGCCTATTAGGGCGCTGCTCCGCTGCGCCCGGCCCGACGAAAGGATGGAGCATGGCCGATCTGATGCGCGTGTCAAGCGGCGTGCCAGGACTGGACGCGATGCTGGGCGGCGGCTATATCCCCCAGTCGGCGATTCTGGTGCGCGGCGCACCTGGAACGGGCAAGACCACCTTCGGCCTGCAGTTCGTGCTGGACGGCGCGCGCCAGGGCCAGGCGGGGCTGTTCATCACCTTCGAAGAGTTCCCCCAGTCGCTCTACCGCGACGCGGCCAGCCTGGGCTGGAACCTGGCCGAGGCTGAGGCCAGCGGGGCGCTGCACCTGCTCTTCACGTCGCCCGAAGTGTTGCTCCAGAGCCTCGCCGCGCCCGATAGCAACCTGCTGCGCCGCATCCAGCAGGGCGACATCCGGCGCGTCGTGGTGGACAGCTTGACTCACTTCACCCGCGCGGTTCGCGACGATCACGCGCTGCGCCGGGCCTATCACCAGGGGATCAGCGCATTCCGGCGCGAGGGCGTCACCGCTGTGTATCTGGACGAGGAAGGGCGCGCCGACTACACCCGCCAGGAGCGCGGGGGCCTGTCATTCATCGCTGACACGCTGATCATGCTGCGCTACCTGGAAATTGACAGCGCCATCCAGCGCGCGATTGTGGTGCTCAAGATGCGCGCGTCGGGGCACGACACAGCCATTCACCGCTACACGATCGGGCCTGGAGGTAGCGCCGCCGGCGAGCCGCTGACCGGCCTGAGCGGGCTGCTCAGCGGGCTGGCCGAGCGCCGCCTGATCAGCACCGTGCAGTGAGAGAGCATTTGGGATACGTCGCTGCCCAATGGCCGGGGAGACTGGCGGCGGTTTCGGATCGCTGACAACCTGCACCTCTACCAGCCAGGCAAACTGCCAGCCGGCAAAAAGAAGCGAGGTCGCCCAGTGGGACGACCTCGCTGTGTGTCTTGAGTCCGGCCAGGCTTAGTCCTGGAAGGAGGCGTGAATCTCGTTGGCGGTGTTGGTCAGCGCGGTCAGCGCTGTCTCGACATCGCCGCCGCTGGCGAGCAGATTCTCGAACGTCGCCTCGGCCTCGTCACGGATCACGTCGTAGCTGGCAAGCTGCGGCTCGACCATCGTCTCGCCCTGCAACAGATTCCAGGCTTCTTCATACTGCGGCAGGTCGGCGAAGATCGCGCCCATCTCCGCGCCGGTCGAGTAACGAACCGGGAAGTAGTTGGACGCCTTCGCCCAGCCCGCCTGCTGCTCTGGCTCGGTGAACCAGCGCACGAACAGCCAGGCAGCCAGCTCAGCTTCGGGCGTGGTCTTGGGGATGCTCACGCTCGCGCCGTAGACGTTGGCTACCGGCACTTCGGCGTAGGGGATCGAGGTCACGCCCCACTCAAACGGCTCGGTGAAGGTTTCCTCGATGCCCGAACGGACATAGGGCAGGCCGGAGGTCGACCCCATGAAGAAGGCCGCCTTGCCAGCAGTGAAAGCGTTCTGGTCGCCGTAGGCCTCAGCTATCAGGCCCGCGCAACCCTGGTTGTAGAGGTCCACCATGAACTTGATATAGCTGACCGTCTCCGGGCGGTTGTAGACGAAGGCGCCGTCGGCGAAGATGTTGCCGCCCTGGGCGAATGTGCCAGCAGCGATGTTCGAGGCGTCAGTGCGGATCAGGTAGCCGACCTGGTCGCCAGCGTCATACCCGCTCCAGCCCTTCTCGGTGAACGCGCAAGCGATCTCGCCGAATTCTTCCAGGCTGGTGGGCGGGCCATCGTAACCCAGTTCCTTGAGGGCGGTCAGGTTGTAGTAGAACCCTTCGAGCGAGCGGTTGGGCGGGAAGCCGATGCGCGCCGAGCCGTCCGGCAGATAGTCCTGGTTGAAGAAGGTCGGCACGAAGTCGGCAATCTCGGCTTCGTTCAGGCCCCACTGCGGGTCAAGCACAAAGGTGTCCAGATCGTCCACCAGGCCGCCCGCCTGATAGTAGGCCGCCGACTGGTTTTGGTAGGCCACGACCAGGTTCGGCACGTCACCGGAGGGGATGCCGGCGATCATCTTCTGGTAGATGTCGCCGTAACCGCCCTGGTTTGAGCCTTCGACAGTGATGCCCCAGGGGTTGTTGGCGTTGAAATCGGCGATCAGGCCGTTGAGAAATTCCTCACGACCGCCGCTGTGCTGGTGCCACCAGATGACGGTCTGGCCGCTGGGATCCACACCGGCCAGCGGGCCTTCGGTGGCTGGCTCAACCGGCAGATCAAAGGTCTTGACGAAGCCTTCGTCTCCTTGAGCGTTCACGACGGCCAGCGGGATGGCCAGGGCCACCACCAGGATGAGAATTACGAGTTTGCGCATGGTTGCATTCTCCTTGAAAACCCTTATAAGCGATGGTAGGAACGCACGTTCCCCTACGAACCGAGAGTATATGACGACTGTGTGAAGGGCAATGCCCTAAACGCTTAAGCCCGGCTCCTGAAGCGGCTAAAGATATTTTACTCGTTTGGCCTCCTCTGTGACCAGAATCCGAAGTGCCTTTACCCTATGCTCGTAGTCTATCGCGACCCGGTTCGATCTTCAACCTACACGACAAGGGGGGTGTGTGCAAAACCTGTCAGGCCGTTTGGCCGTATTCTGTTTACCTCACCCCCGCTCGGCGCTGACGCGCCTCGCCTCCCCCTCAGCCGCTGCGGAGAGGGGGAAAGGCCGAGCGCAGCGAGGCCAGGGGGTGAAGTCTATGCCCCGCTGTCAAGCGATTCGCTGACAACCTTTGCACGCACCCGACAAGGGGATGAGAGAAAAGCCGGGCTGAAAGCCCCTCCTGCTTGCGTGGAGGGATTGCGGGAGGGGTAAGCACTCGCGTCTAATCTGACATAGTCAAGGTTGTCAGTGATCAGAGGGCGCGTGTCGTCAAAGTTCAGAGTCGTGAGTCTAGAGTCAGGACGCCAGAGCATAATCTCCCGACTCATCACCCCCGACTCATCACTCAAGACTCACAACCCCCTGACGACTGAAAACCGAAAACCAATAGCCAACCACCGAGTACCAACAACCGACAACCCTCAGCGGCGACTCAGCCCTCGAAGTGCCACTCTTGCAGGCTGCGGAAGCGGTCGCTGGCCGTGCTCATGAAGCCAAGCTGCACGCCCTGCAACCGGGCGTCTGCCGCGTAGAAGTACAGCGGGTAGTAGAGCACCAGTGCCGGCACCCGCTCGGCGAATAGCTCTTGAAAACGCCGGTAGTGAGTGATGCGGTTGAGGCCGACGGGGTCGCGGCGGGCGTCTTCGAGCGCCTCGCTAATGCGCCGGTCGTCCATGCCGCCGTAGTTCTGACCCGTGCCGTATTGCCCCTGGTGCCAGAACACGAACGGGTCTGGGTCGGCGTGTGGCTCGAAGCTGAACTCGACCAGCGCCGCGTCGAAGTCGCCGTCTTGCAGGCGGGCGCGTAGCTCGCCGGCGCTCACCGCCTCGACCGACACGGCGAAGCCAAGCCCCTCCCAGCCCGCACCGATGTCCTCAGCGAGGGCGACCAGGGCGGGGTCGTCGGCGGTCAGGATGGTCAGCGCCAGGCGGATCGGCTCCTCGTGCTCCACTTCCGGCGTGGCCTCCTCGCCGCTCTGCGTTTCTTCAGCAGGCGGAGTCTCTTCGGCGGCGGGCGTGCTTTCTGGGGTGGCCTCGCTCTCGTCAGGCGGCGCTTCTTCTTCGGGCGTGACCGTCGGCTCCGGCGTAGCGACCTCTTCCTCGAAAATGAGGCTGGCCGTGTCCAGCAGCGCCCGTGCTCTGGCGGGGTCGTAGGCGGGCCAGGCCAGGTCGGGTACATACGCCCAGGACGTGGGCAGCAGCGGGCTGTCGGCCAGGATCGCCCGCCCGTCCAGGGTACGCGCGACCAGTCCCACGCGGTCTACCGCCTGTGCCAGCGCCAGGCGGACGCGCGGGTTGCGCACGAAGCGCACGGCGCTCCGCTCCCAGTTATAGATCAGCACGCCGACGCGCGGCGCGACCGTCGTGTACAGGCTAAGGCCCGGTGTCTGCCGCGCGGTGTCCAGCGCCTCCGGCGGGATGCCGCCGATGCTGTGCACCTCGCCCGCGCTGAAGGCAGCCAGGGCTGCTTCTGCCGTGTCGTAGGTGCGGAAGACGAGGCGATCAATCAGGTAGCCCTCAGCGCCTTCCGGTCGCTGGCGAAAGACAGGCGCGACGCGCAGTTGGATGCCGTCAATCTGCCCGCCGGACGCCGTCAGCGCCTCGATCTGGTAGGGGCCGGTGCCGATGGGCGACTGCAGGTTGAAGGGGTGCTGGCCCAATTCTTGCACGGGCGTGCCTCCCAGCACGTGCGCCGGGACGATGCCAATGCGCACCTGGTCGGGGAACGAGGCCAGCGGCTGCGTCAGGCGGAAGCGCACCAGCGACTCAGAGAGCGCGTCCACTTCCACCGTGCGCCACAACGCGCGCAACGACTCCGCGCCGGGGAAGAGCGGGTCGCCCAGCAAGCGGAAGGTGAACACGACATCGTCCGCCGTGAAGGGCAGGCCGTCGTGCCACAGCACATCCTGGCGCAGCTCGAAGAAATACTGCAGCCCGTCGGGCGACACCGTCCACGACTCAGCCAGGCGGGGCACGATCTCGCCGTACTCGTTGGTGGCCGTCAGCCCCTCGAAGATCAGCGAGGTGATGTCGCGGTCCACCGGGTTATAGGTCGCCAGCAGCGGGTTCAGCTTGACGATGCGGCCCACCAACGCCTCGACCAGCACGTTGCCCGGCGCGGCAGGCTCCGCCGGGAGCAGCAGGGCGGGGGGCAGGTCGGCGGGTGCGGGCGTTGGGTCGGTCGGGCGCGGCGTCGGCTGGGGGGCGGGCGGAGCGGTCTCCGCCGGTGCTGTGGGGGGAGTCTCGCCGGAGTCGTCCGGGCGCAGGATGAGCGCCACGACCAGCAAGGTGCTCGCCAGCAGCAGCGCCAGAAACGGCCAGCGTAATCCTTTGAGCATCGTCCCCTCCCTGCAAACAAACGGGGTGTTCTGCTTGCCGCAAAACACCCCCCACTATTTACCCTATCCAGGCTGTGACGCCGGCGGCGTGTAGCGCGCCGCCGCTCAGATCTTTTGGATCAGCAGTTGGATAATCGCATTAGCCAGGAAAGCCACCGCCAGGCCGACCGTGATCTGGAACAGCGTGCGCTCCAGGCCGCGACGGGTCTTGGTGATGCCCATCGAGTCGCCGCCGCCGAACAGACCGCCCAGCCCTTGCCCCTGCGCTTGCAGGATGATCACCACGATCAGGGCGATGGAGGTGAGAATCTGGATGAACTGGAGAGCGTCTTGAACCGTCATGTTGAAATCCGACTCCTCAGGATAGCAAGCGCGGCGATTATAGCATGGCCCGGCTGAGTTGCAAGGGCCAAAGAAGAAGGGGGTCCACGAACAACCTGTTAGGGCTGGGCACTTGGGCGCTGGGATTGCCTCCCATTCC
>DYGW01000163.1:0-8248 GCA_020724485.1 Thermoflexus sp.
TCCCTTGACACCTCCGATTATACTCTTAATCTATACCTTTCCATATGGTCTCTGATAGATTTTGCAGGCACTCTCCGCCCAGGCCAGCCTTGAAAAGCGCCCTGAGCGTGGTAAACTACCAGCATATAGGCCCCCGTAGCTCAGAGGATAGAGCGCAGGTTTCCTAAACCTGGCGTCGGCGGTTCAAATCCGTCCGGGGGTACTGCACGCAAAGAAAACCGGCAGCGCGGGCTGCCGGTTTGTGTTTGTGCCGGGGTAGGTCTACTAGTAGAACTTAACGATGATGTCGTCAATGATGTCGGCAGAGTCACCGATGCGCCCGCCGGCGTGGAACAGGTGGCGGTAGATTTCGCGCAGCTTGAGCATCATGATCACATTGTCGAGGTCTTTGGGCTTGCGGAAGAGGTCGGCCAATGCCCTGGCGTAAAGTTGCTCCATGTCGTTACGCACGGCTTTGGCGCGGGTCGCGTGGGTGCTGGCTACGCCGGGATGGTCGCCCAAACGCTCAATAGCCAGCTTGATCTCCTCCGCGCCGGTAGCCAACCGCCCGGCCATCTCCTGCAAGTGTGGATTTGGCTCGACTTCCAGAATATCCATCTCGTTGATGGTGAACCACGTGTCGTCCAGGATGTCGTCCACTGCGCGCGAGAGCTTGTACAGGTCTTCGCGGTCAATGGGCGTGACGAAGGTGCGGTTTAGCTCGTCTACCAACATGCGCAGCAGCTCGTCGGCGTCTTTCTCGAGCTGGCGAACGCGCTGGGCGTTCTTCTTGCTCGGCTTCTCCATATAATCAATCAGCGCCACAGTAGCTTCAGTGCCCAGCGCGCACTGCTGGCGCAGCCGCTCGATGAAGTGGTCCGGCTTGCGGCTGAACCAGCCCCGGATGCGCTGCGGAATGCTCGTAAAGAGACGGATGATACGGTCAATCATGATCCAGTTTCCTCAGGAGTGTGATGTTGGTTAAATTCTCTTTACACGGTAAAATAATTTTAACGATTTTTGTCGGTTTGCGCTAGGATGACTTTTTCCGGCCAGACTCCCTGTGGGGCCTGGCCGCGCGCTCTGGAAGGAGGCTTCATGCCCTCGCTGTCCATCGAAGCTGTGCTGCTGGTCATCATTGCCCTGACCTTCGATTTCTTCAACGGATTGCACGATTCGTCGAACGTCGTGGCGACGGTCATCTCGACGCGCGCGCTCAGCCCGCGCCGCGCGCTGTGGATGGCCGCCATCGCCAACGGCGTTGGGCCGCTCGTCTTCGGCGTGGCCGTGGCGACCACCATCGGCCATGAAGTCGTCGCCGAACGGGCGGTGACCATTCCCGTCGTCTACGCGGCGCTGCTGGCAGCCATCATCTGGAATGTCTTCACGCTCAAGGTGGGCATCCCGTCCAGCACGTCGCACGCCCTGATCGGCGGCATCATGGGCGCGGTGTGGGCTGGCTACGGCTTCGGGGCAATAGAACTGGCCGGGCTGACCAAGGTGCTAGCCGCGCTGTTCTTCTCGCCGATTCTGGGGATGCTGGCGGGGTACTGGATCGTCCGGCTGAGTTTCTTCCTGGCGCGGGGGGCGACGCCGCACGTCAACACCTGGTTTCAGCGCGGCCAGATCGTCACCGCAGCGACGCTGGCCATGTCGCACGGCTCCAACGACGCGCAGAAGACGATGGGCATCATCACCCTGGGGCTGGTGGCGACCGGCTCGCTCAGCCACTTCTACGTGCCGACCTGGGTGATCCTGGCCAGCGCCGGGGCCATCGCCTTCGGCACCCTGCTCGGCGGCTGGAGCCTGATCCACACGCTGGGGGCCAAGTTCTACCGGGTGCGCCCGATTCACGGCTTCAGCGCGCAGACAGCGTCCAGCGCGGTAATCCTGGGCGCGGCGCTGCTGGGCGGCCCGGTGAGCACGACGCACGTCGTCAGCTCGGCCATCGTGGGGGCGGGCAGCGCCGAGCGCGTGCAGAAGGTGCGCTGGGGTGTGGTCAACAACATCGTCGTCTCGTGGCTATTGACCATCCCGGCGTCGGGCGCGATCGGCGCCCTGATCTACGCGCTGATCCACTGGATGTTCTGACGCCACATTCAGCACGGTTTGGACGACGATCGTGAAAGCCTCTGGAAATCGCCGCCAGAGGTTTTCTGATCGGACTGCTGGCAATCAAGCTAATCGAGCTGATCGAGGTCAAACGAAACATCGTGTTCTCATTCTCGCTAGAAGCTATGCTGCTCATCCTGATCGCGCTCGTCTTTGGCTTTTACAACGGTCTGCACGATTCGTCGAACGTGGTGGCGACGGTCATCTCAACGCGCGCCATGCGTCCCCGCCTGGCGCTGTGGATGGCTGCGCTGGCTAACGGCGTCGGCCCGCTGCTGTTCGGCGTGGCCGTGGCCGAGACCATCGGGCACGAGGTGGTGGCTGAGCGTGCCGTCACGTTGCCCGTCGTCTACGCGGCGCTGCTGGCCGCCATTCTCTGGAACGTGATCACGCTCAAGCTGGGCATTCCTTCCAGCACGTCGCACGCCCTGATCGGCGGCATGGTGGGGCCGGTGCTAGCCGGTTATGGCAGCGGTGCCATCCTGGTCAACGGTCTACTTAAGGTGCTGCTGACCCTGTTCCTCTCGCCGTTCCTGGGCATGATCGCCGGGTACTGGATCATCAAGCTGTGCTTCTTTCTGGCGCGGGGGGCCACGCCGCGCGTCAATATCTGGTTCCAGCGCGGGCAGATCGTCACGGCGGCGACGCTGGCCCTGTCGCACGGCACCAACGACGCGCAGAAAACGATGGGCATCATCGCCCTGGGGCTGGTGGCGACCGGCCACATGACGACCTTCAGCATTCCGCTGTGGGTCATTCTGGCCAGCGCCGCAGCGATGGGCGCGGGGACGCTCTTCGGCGGCTGGAGCCTGATCCGCACGCTGGGAGCCGGGTTCTACCGTCTGCGCCCCGTTCACGGCTTCAGCGCGCAGACGGCGTCCAGCGCAGTGATCCTGGGCGCGGCGTTGCTGGGCGGCCCGGTGAGCACGACGCATGTCGTCAGTTCGGCCATTGTGGGGGCGGGTAGCGCCGAGCGCGTGCAGAAGGTGCGCTGGGGCGTGGTCAACCAGATCGTCGTGTCGTGGTTCCTGACCATCCCGGCGGCAGCGGCGCTGGGCGCGCTGCTCTACGTGATCATCCGCCCCCTCTTCTGATCTGCCGAACAGCTATTCGCCTGCTGCGCGCGAATCCCCTATACTGACAGGGGAGGGCGGCAGATGAGCGTGCCCTGCCTGTTCAGTGTGTGTACGAATTGGGGGAGTGCTCTCGCATGAATACCGATCTCCTGCTCGTGATCTTGATAGGACTGGTCGGGGTCAATATCCTTTTCAGTATTTTCCTGGGCCTGGCGATCTATAGCACACGGCGCAGCGCGCGGAGTGACCAGCAATTCTCCGAGAACCTGGCCCGGCTCGCAGCAGAGACGCAGCGGGCCAACACCGATTCTCGTTCGCTGTTCCAGCAGTTCGGTGGGTTGACACGCGCCACCGAGCAACTGCTGAGCGGCAACGAATCGCTGATCGCCGGAGTCGGTGAGCTAAAAGCTACCACAGCGCAGATGGTCGAAATACGCCGGCATATCTCCGATCTCCAACAATTGCTGCAATCTCCGCAACTACGCGGGGGATTCGGTGAATTCGTGCTGGAAAAGTTGTTGGAGTTGCTGCCACGAGACTGCTATAAGACTCAGTACCGGTTCCCCAACGGCAATCGGGTAGATGCGATCATTGAGCTTGAAAAGAATCACCTTATACCGATCGATTCGAAGTTTCCGCGCGACAACTTCCAGCGGTTTGTCACCGCGCTGGATGAAGTCGAACGACAGCGTTACCTGCGACAGTTCGCTGGTGATGTGAGGAAGCACATTGATGATATTGCCGCCAAGTACATTGTGCCGGCTCAAGGGACGCTGGATTTCGCATTCATGTTCGTCCCCAGCGAAGCCATCTACTATGAGATCGTGACCAATAAGCTGGCGGTCGTAGACGGCAAAGACTTGATCACATATGCGTGGGAGCGCCACGTGTTCCCTGTCAGCCCGAACACGCTGTTTCCCTACTTGCTCACTGTCTCGCGCGGTCTGAACTATCTGCGCTCGACCGACGAAGTACGTCATGCGCTGGCAGAGATGGCCCAGCTTAGACAAATAC
The DNA here is from genome assembly GCA_020724485.1 of Thermoflexus sp. Classification (GTDB taxonomy): domain Bacteria; phylum Chloroflexota; class Anaerolineae; order Aggregatilineales; family Aggregatilineaceae; genus UBA2029. The sequence continues at coordinate 4,182 of DYGW01000163.1, forward strand.
TGGACAGGCAGGCCGAGCTGTGGAAAAGAGCGCGCGAACAGATCACGCGCGGCCTGAACAACCTCGACGCCGTGCAAAGGTGGCTCGAAAAGCTCCAGAATCGAGTCACCCAGCTTAGTCTGCCCAACGGGGAAGTGGACGAGGAAATATCCGGAGTGGAACTGACAGAGCAATGACACAAAAACTACACATCCTGGTCATGCTAATCATATCACTGGGGATCGCCGCGCTCGCCCTGGCCGCGTGCGGCGGGAGCGACCCGTCGGACAGGCCGGTCGCCGCTGAGACCCTGCTCAGCGAGACGTTCGACACGCCGGGCAGTTGGGAAGAAGGAGCCTACCCGCCTGAAGCAGCAGACCCGGCCTCGCGCCTGGCCGTGACCGGCGGGCGCTACGAGATCGCCCACCGCGCCGAGCGCGCCGCATCGTTCACCTGGGGCGCGGGCGGCGCTGGCTACGAAGATGTGATCGTGGAGGTGCGGACGGAACAACTCAGCACGGACAAAGACAACCTCTACGGCGTGCTGTGCCGCCTGGCCCAGGACGACGCCGGCGATTGGAGCGGCTACGCCTTGCTGATCAGCGGAGACGGGCACTACGGCATTGCCGACCTGTCGCGCGGCAGCCTGGACTTCCTGCTGGACTGGCACCAGTCCGGCGCGATCAGGCAGGGGCAGGCCGCCAACACGATCCGCGCCGTGTGCGCGGAGAACTACCTGGCCGTGTACGCCAACGGCGAGTTCCTGGGCGAGGTGAAGGACAGCCTCTATCGCCGGGCTGGGCAGGTCGGGCTGATCGCCGGGGCGAGCGAGGGTGCGGCGGTGCGCGTCGCCTTCGACGATCTGACCGTCTTCGCCGGGACGCTGGGTAATTGAGCGCCCTGCTCAGTTGTCGCCCGACCTGTTTTTCTACTGCGCGCCCCAGGATTTGCGCCACTCCTCGCCTGTATCGAAGAGGTAGTCTTTGATGCGGACCGCCTTACCCCATCTGAGCGTGATCACCGTCACACCGCTGTTTTCTGCGGAAAAGCCGTCCCTGTTCGTCTCCTTGATGTCCCACTCAGCCATGGCAACGGTGTTGCCGGTCAGGTCGAACGGATTGCTCACGGCGACACGCTTCACAGTGAACTCAATGGTCGGGTATTGGTCAAGCAAGTTTTGGAACCAGGCACGGATCGCGTCTTTGCCGGTATACGCACCGCTGGCGGGGATATTTCCGGGATAGATGAATGTCGCGTCGTCCCGCCAGCCCTTCAGGAAAACATCCAGGTCGTGGCGGTTGAGCGCATCGAATGCCGCTGCCACTTTCCGTTTGGTAATCAGTGCCCCGATCATGGTTCTGCTCTTTTCTCTATTGGACTTGCACGTACAGTATCTGTGCAGATCGGCTTACAGGGGCCGCTGCTCTGCGCGCCCGGCAATGCGTAGGCAGGCTGTTACTCCGCCCTAGTGGCCTGGCGCGTGTGCTCTTGCAGCGGTTGCAGCAGGTTGGTGAACTCCACCGGCACGACGATCTTGGTGGCCGGGCTGGCCCCCAACTGCTTGAGCGCGTCCAGGTATTCCAGGCTCATGGTCTTGCTGTCCACGCCCTGTGCCACCTGGTAGATTTTCTCCAGACCCTGGGAGAACCCTTCGGCCCGCAGGATGCGCGCCTGGCGTTGACCCTCGGCCTCCAGGATTTCGGCCTGGCGCTGGCCCTCTGCCTGCAAGATGCGCGCCTGCTTCTCGCCTTCGGCCACCTTGACGGCGGCTTCGCGCTTGCCGTCGGCCTCGGTGACCAGGGCGCGGCGCTGGCGCTCGGCGGACATCTGGCGGCTCATGGCGTCCTGAATCTCGCGCGGCGGGATGATCTCGCGAATCTCAACGGCTGTGACCTTGATCCCCCAGCGGTTGGTGACCTCATCGAGCTTGACCTGCAGCAACTCGTTGAGTTGATCGCGGCGGGCCAGCACATCGTCCAGGATCATGTCGCCGACCAGCGCGCGCAGCGTGGTGATGGCGATGCCCCGCGCCGCCCCGCGAAAGTCCTCGACTTCGAGGACACTGGCGGTCGCGTTGATGACCTTCATGTAGACCAGGAAGTCAATCGAGAGCGGCGCGTTGTCTTTGGTGATGCAGGTTTGCGGGTCCACGTCGAAGAAGACTTCGCGCAGGTCCACGCGCTCACCCCGGTCAATGAAGGGAATGAGCACCACCAGCCCTGGTCCGCGCGACCCCAACGCGCGCCCCAACCGGAAGACCACCAGACGCTGGTATTCCCGGACAATGCGCAGGGCCGCCGAAGCCAGCATGAAGAGCAGTACCAGCAGGACGATGAGAAAGAGGAAAGTTCCAGATTCCATGATCAGACTCCTTGTCTTCTTGCTTTCGCGTACTTTGTCAAAACGCTGTGTGGTGGTAGGGGAATGGCGGCGGCGTCACAGCGGCTAGCGACCGGAGCGAGTCATTGTGTCTTCCTCAAGCGGCTCGACGATCAACGTCAGGCCGTCCAGGCCAACGACGCGCACGGATTGGCCCTCGGCCACCTCGACGCCGCTCTCCGTCCGGGCGAACCAGCTTTGGCCCTCAAACCAGACCCGTCCGGTGGGGCGCAACGCCTGGCGCACGCTGGCGATCTGCCCGATGTAGTGCTCGTAGCCGGTGAGGGGCGGCGCTCGGCGCGAACGGGCCACCTTAGTCATGACCACGAGCACAAAACCGGCCATAGCGAGGGTGGTGGCCCCGATCAGCCAGGTATCAACGTGCATATCCGGCAGCGCGGGCGAGCCAGGCCGGATCGGGCGAAACAGGATCAGCCCGCCCAGTAAGAAGGCTACCACAGCGCCGACCCCCAGAATGCCGGTGCCATCTGTGTTCAATTCGGCGATGAACAGCACGACTGCCAGCGCCACCAGCGCCACGCCCGCCCAGTTGGTCGGCAGGTTGCCCAGGGCGAGAAAAGCGAGAATGAGCGCGATGACGCCGGTGATGCCCGGAAACAGCGCGCCGGGGTTGTATAACTCGGCGATGATGCCGAGCGTGCCTACCGTCAGCAGGATGAAGGCAAGGTTGGGATCGGTGAGCATGTGCATGAACCGCTCCGGCAGGTTCATGGACACTTCGCGGCGCGGGGCGCCGGCCAGGTCGAGCACCACTTCGCCTTCCGCGGTCTGGATGGTCCAGCCATCAATCTGCTCCAGCAAGTCGTCGAGGTTGCGCGCCACCACGTCAATGACGTTCAGTTGCAGCGCCTCCGTCTCGGTGATCGACTCGCTCTCGCGCACGGCGCGCTCGGCCCATTCGGCATTGCGCCCGCGTTGCTCGGCCAGCGCGCGGATGGTCGCCGCGGCGTCGTTGACCACTTTGGAGTTCATCACCTCGTCCGTGTCGCCCCCCAGGCCGACAGGGTGAGCGGCCCCGGTGTTGGTGCTGGGCGTCATGGCCGCCACGTGACCGGCGATCAGCAGGAACAGGCCCGCCGACGCAGCCCGCGCGCCCGCCGGCGTGACGTACACGGCGACGGGCACCGGCGAGGCCAGCATGTCCTGGATCATCTCGCGCATCGAGCTATCCAGGCCGCCGGGCGTATCCAGCTTCAGGACGACCAACTGCGCCCCGCGCGCCTTGGCGTCGTCGAGCACGCGGTCGAGGTACTGGGCCGTCAGCGGGTTGATGACGCCGCGAATTTCGGCAACATGCACTGCGCCGGGCCGATCCTGGGCGTGGGCCGTCGCCGCCAGGCCCAGCCCCAACAGGCCGATGAGGCAAATGGCGAGAAGACGGGACATACGGGTGCGGGCCATCAGGTTACGTCTCTGTTCTATGGGCCAGGATGCAAGATGTGCTGCTGTGGTGAGCGTACAGTTGTTTGTGGGTCTGCGATCACCTGTTGGTTAATATTATCGCCGAATCGCGGGTAATCTGCCAAACGCGGGGGTGCGTCTCAGGACTACGGTGAGTCTGATGTGCATAGGGAGGTGCTGCTCTGCTGCGTCCGGTGTAGGAGCGTATCGCATACGCCCCCATATGCGTCACCTTAAGCCTGGCTGTGCGGGGGGCCCCCCCCCCCCCCCCCCCCCCCCCCCCCCCC
>DYGW01000163.1:8258-8597 GCA_020724485.1 Thermoflexus sp.
CTTAAGCCTGGCTGTGCGGGCCTCACCCCCTCAATCCCCCTCTCCAGCCGAGCTAGAGAGGGGGACTTTGACCGCTGGTTGGGGCGTTTTCCCCCTCCCTGGCTTGGCCGGGGAGGGGGCCAGAGGGAGGGGCGCACAGAGCAGCGCCCCTGCGCCGGGCGTGGGCGGCTGGCGGCGTGTTTTCGTAGGGGCGTATGGCAATACGCCCCTACGGGTACGGGCGCTCCGACGCCAGACTTCCGAAGTTTCCGAAACTTCGGAAGTCTCTTTTTCCGCGCAATGCCCCTGCGCTAGAACCCCGCCAGCTCGCTCAGGTCGGCGCGGCCCTCGGCCAGCCGG
>DYGW01000370.1 GCA_020724485.1 Thermoflexus sp.
AACAGGGCAAACGCAAGGTGCCGAAAAGGATGCGCGGCCAGCTGCGCGCCGAACCAGCGCAGGGCGGCATCGCCCGCCGGGGCGGTCACGCCGCGCACGTCCGCGTACCCGCCGCCGCTGACCAAGCGCAGGGCATGGCCGAGCGCCTCATCCGACAGGCGCGCCTGGCCCGCCGCGAAGGACTCGGCGCGGCTCATCGTGCGTTCCCAGTTCTGGAGCAGTCCGGCGGCGTAGAGGGCCAGCAGCGCGGCAAACACAGCGGCCCCGGCAACGAGCGCGCGCCTGGGCACCCGCCGCCAGTAGATGAGGAGGAGCAGTCCCACCGGGGCGACCAGCGCGTAGGCGAGCAGGTAGGTATGGGCAAAGAGGGCCAGCCCGGTCAGCGCGACCAGCGTCCGGCGGGCGGGGCGGCGCGTCTGCCCGGTGAGGACGGGCGTCAGCGCCCAGAAGACGAGCGCCACGAAGAAGGGGGCCAACGCCTGCACCCACGTTCGGCGGCTGTCCTCGATGATCCAGGGGTTGGCGGCGAAGAGCGCCGCCCCGACGAGGGCCGCCCGCGAGCCCAGCAACCGGCGCAGACCGCGATAGGCCAACCACACGGCGAGCGTGTTGAGGGCGATGGTGAACACGTACACGGCGAGCGCCTGGCGTGTCAGCGCGACGACGGGCAGGTAGAGGTAACCGGTCAGCGGGGGGTTGTCGAAGAGGACGGACGTGCCCTGCCCGGCCAGCGGGAACTGCCCGGCGTCCAGCGTGTGCAGCGCCTGCCAGAGGGGGTAGACCTGGTCAATGTTGACCTCGATGCTGCCGGTGTGCTGGAGGCGCAGCCAGGCCCCGGCCAGCAGAATCGCCAGCAACGCCAGCCGTTCCCCGCGTGAAAGGGTGTCCTGCATCCGCTCTCCTGTCGCTGGTCAGGAGCGGACAGCCGCATAGGAGGCAGAAGACGGCGTCCTGTTGACCTCACCCCCTGACCTCGCCGCGCTCCGCTTGTCCCCCTCTCCACACGTGGAGAGGGGGGAAGTGAGGCGCGCCAGCGCCGAACGGGGGTGAGGTCAAGCGCAGAGCCGTTCTAAGCCCCAGACCTGCCTGACATCTGTCCGCCTCTGAACCTGCCGTACTGAGGCACCGCGGCAATGATAGCGTGCGTGGCGTGCCGCGTCGAGACGAAGCGGCGCAGGGTCCACAAACAACCTGTTAGGGCTGGGCACTTGGGCGCTGGGATTGCTCCCCATTCCCCAAC
>DYGW01000164.1 GCA_020724485.1 Thermoflexus sp.
CCCGCCAGCAGGCTCTCGTAATCGGTCACGCGCAGGCCCTTGATCGGCGCCGCCCCATGACACTGACCGCACGCCTGCTCAAGCACCGGTTGAAGCTGCTGGTAGGTGATCGTCTCGCCCTCGACCGCGGGCACCTCAACCGGCGGCGCTTCCGGCCCCTGGTCGAGACCCAGCGCGGCGGCCAGCGACGGCGCGTCGAATCCGGCATAGCGCCAGTCCACACCGTGACAGCCGCTGTTGGCGCAGAAGCTGGTGTCGGTCGTGCCGCCCGCGTTCTCTGTGGTGTGGCAATTGGCACAGGTCTCGTCAAGCTCGACATGGTGCCGCGCGATCCACGTGGAATCAAGGTGCGAGGCTGGTTGCAGGCCGGTGGCCAGCGGCAGCAACGGCTCGATCACGCCGGGGCGCACGATCTGCGGGATGGAGTGGCACAAGTTGCACTCCAGGCGCACGGCCTCGCCCGCCGCGTTGAAATGCTTGCCGTCGTGGCAGCGGAAGCAACCCGGCGAGTCGCGGTGGCCGATGTTGTTGGGGTGCGTCTCCCAGTTTAGCTCCTGCTCGCTGTAGGTGTTGTCGGCGTGAAGCTGGGCGACGAGGGCGATGGCGCTGTCCACGTCGGTGCGGCGCTCCGCGTATAGGTCGGGGTATTCCTCCTGGTAGAACGTCTCCAGCCCGGCGAGCGCCTGCTCGAACGCTGCATCGTCGGTGAGCGTCAGGGCTTCGACAGCGCGCGCGCGAATGTAGGGGAGGTCTGTCGGCAGATCGCCACGCTGCAAGGCCGTGTCCACCAGGGTGCGCGGCGGCGGGATGAGGTGCGAGATGCGGTTGTGGCAGGAGATGCAGTCCATCTCGTGCAGGGTATACTGGCCCAGATTGTCCGTGTCTATGGTCGCGTCAAGCGCGATGTACTCATCGGTGGTGCCGTCGGCCAGGGTGACGCGCACCCAGGGAATGTCCTGGTGCTCGGCGTCGGTGGTGATGTACTCGATTTTGTTCTCGATGTGCCAGTGGATGCCGCGCCCCAGCCCTTCGCGCTGGCTGCCGCCGCCGGTATGCATCAGCAGGTAAATGGCGTAGGGCAAATTCTCTTCGCTGTCGTCAAAACGGTGGATGACGCGCAGGCTGTCGTCGCTGAACTTCTCCGGGAAGTGACAGCGCTCGCACGTGTCGCGGGCGGGGCGCATGGTGCTGACCCGGATCGGGTATTCATAGTCCCCCGTAACCGTCTTGTAGAGCAGGGTCACGTGTTCGGTCTTGCGGATCGCCTGTTTGGCGATCCAGTCGCGCCCGATGTGGCAGTCCACACAGGGGACGCGGGCATGGGGCGAGACCAGGTAGGTGTTGTATTCCGGGGGCATGGTGTGGCACGTCTTGCCGCAGAAATCGGCGGTGTTGCTGTACTCCCATGCCGGGGGAATCGCCAGCAGCAGGAACACGGGCACCGCGAAGACGAACGCGATCGGCCCGTAGCGCCGTACCTTCGAGCGGTCGCCAGGGGGAAAGAAAAATCTGCGGATTCGTTCAGCCATGCTTCATGTCTCCCTTGACCGGTGTATTCAGCTGCCAGCCATCGGCCATCAGCCGCCAGCGAGAATAACGCCATAGGCACAAAAACCACAGCGCATGGCATGTGGTTAGCGAACTCACAGAGCGCCGGTGTCGTGGAAACACTGCTCTATGGCACCCCGTAGGGGCGCATAGCAATACGCCCCCACGAGTCCAGTCACAACATTCTGAAAGGGGAGGCAGGCACGTGCCCGCCCCCCCTTCATTGCTTGTTACAGGCTAGGGCCGCGTCATGCCGGCGACCGCACCCTCGCCGCCAACATCCAGCAGGCTGTCGTAGAGCACCTGCGCCACGTACCTGCCGTTGTGGGCAAAAGCGCCGGGGTCTTTGGCCGCGTACTGGTAGTTGTAGGCGGCGCGCAGCAAGCGCGGCGTCCACGTCGCGTAGCCGTCCGCCTCGTCGGGATCGGCGACGCCGTTGGCGTTGGCGTCCACGAACCAGTACGGGTAGGCAGCGGCGTTGTAGGCGATAGGCGTGCCAACGGTATCGGCAGCATACGTCTGGATCGCCGCCAGCAACGCCTCGTGCATGGTCGCCAACTCACCGGCGACGCCTTCCTGCGCGCCATCCCCGTCATAGTCGCCGGCCATCATACGGATCGCCGTGACATCCTCGAACTGGCCGTGACAGGCGGTGCACAGCACTTCTTGCACGGTCAGCGCGTGGGCGTTGTGGCAGCTCGCGCAGGTGTCGAAGCCCGGCACATGGGCGAAGCGGCCGGCGTATTCCTTGCCCTCGTACTGGTAGACGCCCTGCGCCTCAGCGCCGAAGAGCGTCGCGCCAGCGGCGAAGTAGTGCACATTGCGGAAGCGAATCTTGTCGGAAACCTCGTCGTCACCGACGCCCGCCGCCGCGATGTGCGCGTTGACCGACACCGTTGACTCGCGCCCCTGGTGGCAGTTCAGGCACAGGTTGGACGCCACACCTTCGCCGAAGCTCAGCTTTGCGCCGCTGGGGAAGGCCACTTCGTTCAAGGCAAAGAGCGCGAAGTCTTCGAAGTTGGTGTGGCAGGTCGAGCAGGCCAGCGACGTGGAAGGCGAGAACGAGATCGTCACGCCCTGATCCAGGTAGAAGGGCAGGCCCTCGGACGTGTGGCACTTGGTGCACGTGCCGGGAACCTCGCCGTCTTCATCCCAGTGGCGGAACGCCTCGGCGGTGCCGTCGAAGTGACCGGGCGGGTTGCGGTGCGCCTGCGACAGATCAACCGGCTGGGCGAGGGCTTCGTTCAGCGTGGCGATCGAGTCATAGAGGATCTGCGCGTAGTACTTGCCGTTGTGGGCGAACGCGCCGGGGTCCTTCTCGTAGGCCTGGAAGTTGTAGGCTGCCTGCAGCAGGCGCGGCGTGAAGGCGTTGTAGCGGTTCGGGAAGGCCGCTTCGCCCTCATCCACTGTGCCGTTGGCATTGGTGTCGATGAAGAAGTACGGATAGGCCAGTCCATCATAGACGATGGGCGTGCCCGCTACTTCGCTGGCGTAGGTCTGGATGGCCTGGTAGAGCAACTCCTGCAAGCCTTCTAGCTCGTGATGGATGCTCTCTTCCATGTCACCGTCGCCGTCGTAGTCCACCATCGAACCCGGCATACGGATGGCCATGAGGTCTTCGGCGCTGGCCACATTGTCATGGCAGACCGAGCACTCGCTGACTTTCAGCTCCAGCGTGTGCACATTGTGGCAGCCGATGCAGCTATCGTAGCCCGGCACGTGCTCGAACTTGGTCTGGTAGGCCATGCCCTCGAACTCATAGCTGCCGTGTACTTCTGAGCCGTACAGGCTGGAAGCCGCCGCAAAGTAGTGGATGTTGCGGAAGCCCAGGTCAGGGCTGGGGTCGTCGAGGCCGAGGCCCGACGCCACGATGGCATTGTTCACGCTGACGGTGGACTCGCGTCCCTGGTGGCATTCCATGCAGCGCGCCGAAGCGTCCAGCCCGGTGATCTCCACGCCAGACGGGAACACGACGCTGTCTTTGCTGACGGTGACCGGGTTGTGACAGGCCGTGCAGGAGATCACCGTCTCAACCGAGGCCGGGGCGTCCACTACCCCCGCCGCCGAACCGTCCGCGCCGAGGAAGTCCAGGTAGCCGCCCTCACTGTGGCACTTAGCGCAGGCGACGGGGACTTCCTTGGGGTCTTCCCCGTCCCAGTGGCGGAAGGCTTCTGCGGTGGCGTCGGCATGACCCGAGCCGGACCATGCTTCCACGATCCAGGCCGGGCACGGCGCCCCGTCACATTGCTCGTCGCCGCCCTGGGCCAGGGCTGTGTCACGCGCGCCCGGCATCAAGGCGACAACTGCCGCTGCCAGCAGCAGCGCAAACCCAACACCAAACATCAGTTTTCTTGACATACAGTGCTCCTCTCTCGTGAATTCTGCTCACGCCTGGGCCGGTGCCCGTTTGGCTAAATACCTGTGCCACCATAACAAAAAGAAGATTGCACGCTCAGATGCGGCAATCTTCTCTCTGTACCGAATCGGGAATCGCGGTCGTCGCCGGGGCCGGGGGGCCGCGACGCGAGAACGCGAAAGCAACCCGCGCCGGGACGGAGTCAGCAGAAATTGGTGGGCGCACACCGTCAGCCCGCGCTGCGACGAGCGCCACAAAACCCAGGCCGGTGAGGGCGGCCAGCGGCGGCGCGCTAGTCAGGGCGACGGTCGCTGCTCCGGCAGACGCCGCTGGCGACTCGTTCGCGCGCCAGAAGGCGGTCGCCCCGGCTTCGCGCTCCAACACACGCAGGATAGCCTCCAACTGTTCCAGCCGTTCCAACGCGGTCAACAGCGCCGCCGGGCTGTTGTCGTCCGCGCTCACTTCCTCCACGACTGCCAGATAGTCTTCGGCGGCCTGTTCGGCCCGCGCATCGCCGGACGGCAGAGCGTCGAGCAGGCGCTGCCCCACCGCGACCAGGCGCTCGTTGACCTGCGCCGCCTGAGTCTCGGCGGCGGCGGGCCGGGCATCCGGTAACTCGATGGTCTGGTGCACGGGGGCGCTAATCAGCACAGCGCGGACTGCCCCTGGCTCCTGACGGGCAGGGGTCGTGTGGCAGGTCGGGCAGCCCCCCAGCCGCGTCACCGTGTCCAGGACGCGCGCGTAGGACTCCTGCGCCAGGGCGCGGTCACCGCCACGTCTGGCATGGGCCAGCGTCAGCAGCGCGGCGAACACCAGCGCGCAGCCGATCACAAATGCCCAGCAGGGGGCTTTTCCGGCGATGGACACGTTACGGCACATGACGAAGACGGATCACCTGTCGGGCGGCGGCCTCCAACTCATTCTTATCAGAATAGTCCGGCCACGCGCCGCTCACCAGTGACATCCGTCACGGAGAACGGCGGCATTAGTCTCAGTTTGTCCAACGGGCATTGCTTCAAAAGAAGCTGTTGGATATTTCTCCAGTATAGGCCGTGTACGGATTTTGCACAAATCCTGCGAACGAAGTGTTTTTCGTTGTCGGAGCGAGATGCTTTGAACTGCAGAATCGCAGAGCGAGGAACTGTGTAAGAGCGGTCGCGGTTCCCTCCGGCGCTTTCTCCGCCTGTCCCATATCTACCGGATTATATGATTAGCATACACCCGAATTGGGGCAGCGAGGGTGAATATAGCGTTAAGCTGGATCGAGCGCGCCGAGTTCGTAGAGCACCAGCAAGGCCGCCGCCGTCGCTGCCGTCTCCGCCCGCAGGATGCGCGCGCCCAGCGACACCGCCACCGCGCCGCGCGCCTGCGCCTGCGCCACCTCTTCGGCGGTAAAGCCTCCCTCCGGCCCGATGAAGACCATCACCTGCGGCGCGGCTGCTATGCGCAGCGGTGCGACGGCAGCGCGCAGACTCATCGCTCGCTCCTCTTCCCAGGCGATCAGCGTCAGGTCGGCGGCCAGGCTGTCCAACGCCGCGCTCAGAGACAAAGACGCTTCGATTAGCGGCAGCGCCCCTCGCCGCGACTGCTCCGCCGCTTCGCGTACGATGCGTGCCCAACGCTCCTGCCTGGTGGCACTGACGCCGCCCTCACTGGTAGCTACCGTGCGCGCGGTGATCAACGGCACGAAGCGCGTCACGCCGATCTCGGTGCCTTTTTGCAACACCCATTCGAAGTTGTCCTTCTTGAGCAGCGCTTGGGCCAGCGTCACCCGCACGGGCGGCTCGCCGCCCGCCGGTCGCCGCTCGCAAATTGTCCCGCGCGCCGCTTTGTGCTCCACGGCCAGCAATTCGACCTCGTATTCCCAGCCGCGGTCATCGAGCACCACAATCCGCGCGCCGGGGCGCAGACGCAGCACATGGCGCAGTTGGTGCGCCACGTCGTCCCCCAGCCACACCGTCTCGCCGCGAATCCAGCCCGGCGGGATGAAGAAGCGGTGCATCAGACTCCCTCCTGGCTCTACGCATCACCTGCGTCTTGGACGACGACTGATCCTTACCCACGCTGCGAGCACAGAGCTTACCCGTAGGGGCGCTGCTCTGCTACGCTCCATCGCTGCTCTGCTACGCCCCGTTTGGTAGTAGACCGCGCATAGCTCGCTACGACGCCCCCTTGACACGACGGGGCAACAGATTGCGCAGCCGGTCATCCAGCACGCGCCCGCGCCCCAGGAAGCGCCCGCCTTCGTCTTGCAGCAACACGACCGTTCCTGCTGGATAGTCCGTTGCAGGAGCGGGGCGCAGGTCACGTCCCTGCCGCCACAGGACGACCTGTGCCTCATCCAGCGTCACCCGCGCGCCCGTGAACGCACCGGCAAAGCGCGTGATCAGTTCGTGCGACGGGATGATCTGCCCGTCCAGTTCCTGCCCGGCCAGCAACCCTGCCGCCATGTGCGGCAGATCGCCGAAGAGCGCGATCAGCCGCTCTGGCACGGCGAAGAGCAACCGGTCGCGCAGCCAGAGCGTCAGCCCCAGTGCTTCCAGCACAGCGCCCAGGTCGAAGCCATAGAGCGCCCCCCAGTCCGCGCTCAGACGGGCGACTTCGGCGCGGCTCAGCGGAGCGAGGCCAGTCGCTGCCCAGGGGCGGACAGGGCGCTTGTCCGGCTCAACCAGCACGGAAGCCAGCTTGCGCAACCGCGCGGCGAAGAAACCTGCCGTCTGGAAGAGGTGTGGCCACAGGCGGATCGCCCGCCGCACCGCCGGATCGAAGACGCGCGCGCCGTCCGTCTCCAGGCCGGGGGCATCTGGCGCGTTTTCGACCGTTTCCACCTCCACCGCACCGGGATAGCGCTTCAGCAAGCTGTCGAGAATCGCCTCATCTTCTTCGGGGGCCAGCGTACATGTCGCGTAGATGATCTCTCCGCCGGGCCGCGCCGCCAGAAAGGCGCTCAGCAACAGGGCATCCTGGCGCTGACAGAGCGCCGCCCGCTCGCGCTCGCTGACGACGCGCCCCCGCCCGCCGCTGAGGGGACGGAAAGTCTCGCCGCTGCACGGCGCGTCGAGCAGCACGCGGTCGAACGTCTCTGGGAACCAGCGCCCAAACCGCTCGCCAGGGAAACTCGTCACCAGCGCGCCGAAGACGCCCCATGTCTGCAGGTTGGAGCGCAGCGCGGTGATGCGGGCGGCGCTGCTGTCGTTGGCCAGGATCATGCCCCGGTCGGCGTAGCGGCTGGCCAGGTGCGTGCTCTTGCCGCCGGGGGCCGCGGCCAGGTCGAGGATCAGCGGGGCGTCGTGCGCCGTGAACAGCTCTGCGGGCAGCATCGAGGCAGCGTCCTGCACATAGTAATAGCCCAGCTCATGTTCCAGCGTCTGGCCGATGGGCTGTCGCTGGCGCAGCACCTGCCAACCTGACGGGCAGAAGGGCACTGGCTCGATCTCCCAGCCATACCACTCCGGCCACGTGGCCCGCGCCTCGTCCACGCCGATCTTCAGCGTGTTGACGCGCAGCGCGGGCGGGTGCGGACGGGCCAACGCCGCCTCCAGGCGGGCCAGGTCTGCGGGAGAGAGCAACCGCCGGTAGCGATCCAGGCGGGCGTGCAGTGTGTCGCTCATGGCGCTTTGGCGATGCAATAGACCAGTTCGTTGGCGAACTCGATCTCGGTGATCGGCCAGGGGCGCGCGGCCAGGATGCCATGCACCTGCTCGCGATACGCCTCTTTGACGGCGCGGCGACCGGTGCGGCTGCGCGTCGGCGAGGAGAGCACGATCCAGCGCACATCCAGCGCGTCGAGCAGCGGCAAGACAATCCCGCGCCGCCGCTTCTCCATGCGGTGAATCTCCTTCAGCAGCAGGGCCACGTCGCCGGATTCGCGCGGCGGTGTGACCAGGATATCCTGGAAAATAGCCGCGCCGCTCACGCCGAGCAGGGCCAGAGCGCGGTTGAGGAAGTCCACGCGCCGCTGATGGATGTCGTAGGCGTAGTAGCGCGCGTCGGGCGGCAGTCCCATCCAGGGAAGCGCCAGCGGGTTCAGCCCACAGGCCAGGTCGAGCACCGTCTGCGGCACGCCCGTCACGGCGAACAAGCGCGGGTAGAAGCTCTCCAACAGCGGCAGGCGCTCGCGGGTGGAATCGTGCGCTTCCATGATCGCGACGCAGGTTGTGCGGATTGTTGCCAGATTGCCAGTCGCGTAGGCGTCGGCAAGCTGCACTTCTGCCGCGTCATAGTCGGGATCACCCAGGTAGAGCGCGACGACCTCGTGCAGCTTCTTGCGCGCCGACTGTACGGCGGCCTTCGCGTTCGACTGACGGGCCAGCTCGCTCTGCACGATGTCGCGGATGGTGTCTTCGGCGATGCCAATGGCGCGGTATTTCTTGTTGCGCGCCAGTTCCGCGACGATGGCGTCTACGTCCGGCGGGTGTTTGCTCATGATGTGCTCTCGTCTCGTCCCCTCTCTCCCTCGCAAGCGGGGCGAGGGGACTTGCTCACCCCTGCACAGGCTCTCCCCTTCGCCCGCCGCGCGATGCTTTACCTCACTCCCACTCGGCGCTGACGCGCCTCGTTGCCCCCTCTCCATTCGAATGGAGAGGGGGCTGCCGAGCGAAGCG
>DYGW01000165.1 GCA_020724485.1 Thermoflexus sp.
GGGGGGGCAATCCCAGCGCCCAAGTGCCCAGCCCTAACAGGTTGTTCGTGGCCCCGGCGCATTGGGTGCGTGCAAAATCTGTCAGGCAGTATAGGAGCGTTGCTTTGCTGCGCCCGTAGGGCGTATTGCAGTATGCCCCTACGTGACCTTACCCCGCTCGGCGCCGAGCGAGTCACTGACAACCTTTGCACGCACCCGGCACATTGCCCAGTTTGACAAGATACCGACAACTGCTACAATTCTGCAAGTTGGCTCCACGCCAGGCGGGAACTTTCTCAGTTCCCGCTGACGGCGTCGCCAGGAAATGTCTCTATGTCGGAAGACTTTCTCTTGTACATGCTGGTAGGCTTCACCGCCCAGATCATTGACGGGGCGCTGGGCATGGCCTACGGCGTAAGCTCTACCACGTTTCTGCTCAGCACGGGTGTGGGACCGGCTGTGGCCAGTGCCAGCGTGCACATGGCCGAAGTCTTCACCACGCTTGTGTCGGGACTCTCCCATCTCAAGCTCGGCAACGTGGATCGCGCCTTGTTCCGTCGCCTGGTTGTCCCCGGTATGGTAGGCGGTGTGCTGGGTGCCTACGTGCTGAGCGAGCTTCCCGGCGACAAGATCAAGCCGTTCGTCTCTGTATATCTGATGCTCATGGGCTTGCGGATTCTCTGGAAGGCGTTGCGCCAGCAGGGACCGGCCAATCCGCTCAAGCGCGTGGTTCCGCTGGGCGTCATCGGCGGCTTCTTCGACGCGATCGGCGGCGGCGGGTGGGGTCCGATCGTGACCACGACGCTGGTAGCGAACGGTCACAATCCGCGCATATCCGTCGGCTCGGTGAACCTGGCCGAATTCTTCGTCACCGTCTCGGAGTCAGTGGTCTTTCTGCTGACCATCCGCCTGACCAACCTGGACATCATCGTTGGGCTGATTGCTGGCGGTGTGGTCGCGGCACCTCTAGCCGCCGTTGTCTGCCGCAGCCTGTCTCCGCGCAAGCTCATGGTGGCGGTGGGGCTGCTCATCATCCTCCTGAGCATCCGCACACTCGTGCAGACCTTCTGATCAGCCAGTCTTCTTCCGGCGTGTTTTTGTTAGTCCCTCCTCTACGGCCTCAGCGCCCCGGCGGTGCTGCTCTGCCCCAGAAATGAAATATTTCTGAAACGTTGGCGTTGCCCTGCAAACTCCATTATCCTTTAGATAAGGAAAGGAGCCGATATATGGACTCGTTGACCCGAAGTAATTTAACCGAACTGATCGATGTGGAAGACGAATGGTGCGTCTCTCTTTACATGCCCACTGTGCGTGCAGGGACGGAGGTGCAGCAGAACACGATCCGGTTCAGAAACTTACTTCGCCAGGCCGAGGAGCAGTTAACCAGGCTGCAAGTGCGCGTGCCCGATGCCGAGCGCCTGCTGGCGCCAGCGGCGGCGATGCTGGACGATGCCGACTTGTGGCGGCAGCAGAGCGATGGACTGGCCGTTTTTATGGCTCCCGATCACTTCAGCTACTATCGCCTGCCCATCTCGTTTGAGGAGAGAGTGCTGGCCAAGCGCCGGTTTCACGTCAAACCGCTGCTGCCCCTGTTCAGCGGCGATGGGCGCTTTCTGGTGCTCGCGCTCAGCCAGGATCAGGTTCGTCTGCTGGAGGGAACGCGCGACAGCGCGACTGAGATCGAGCTGCCCGGCGTCCCGACCAGCATGGCTGAGGCGCTGCATTATGATCAGCCGGAGCGTCAGGTTCGCGCGCGCGCAGTGGGCAACACAGGCGTGGCGATCTTTCATGGGCACGGAGGCCTTGAGGTAACAGCCAAGCTCGACCTGCTGCGCTACTTCCAGATGGTGGATCGCGGGCTGCGCGATCTGATCGCCGACAAGCGTATCCCGCTGGTTCTGGCCGGGGTGGACTATTTGCTGCCGATCTACCGGGAGGCGAACACCTATCCGCATCTAGTTGCGCAGGGCGTAACGGGCAACCCGGACACGCTCAGCACCAAAGAACTGCACCAGCGCGCCTGGGCAGTCGTCATGCCGTTCTTTGCGAAAGCCCAGAGCGAGCAGGTCGCGCTCTACTACGAGCTGGATGGGCGCGACGACCCGCGCGCCTCGCACACGCTGAAAGACATCGTCCAGGCGGCGCACGAAGGGCGCATAGCGATGCTGTTCGTCCCGCGCGGCGTGCAGAAATGGGGTGTCTACCGCGCGCACAGCCACAAGGTGCACGTCCACCCCTCCGAGCAGCCTGGCGATCATGATCTGATTGACTTGGCGGCGGCCCAGACTGTCGCCAACAGCGGCACCGTCTATGTGGTGAATCCAGCGCAGATGCCCGGCGGTGACCTGGTGGCGGCCATCTTCCGCTACTGATCCGCGCGGCGTACCCGTGTGATTGCGATCGGGCCAGGGCATCCTCCTGGCCCGCTTTGTATCAGGAAGGATGGCCGGGAATGGGCGCTGTGCTTGTCGCCGGACTGACCAACATCGAGACGACGCTGCGCGTGGATGGCTTCCCAATCGCCTACGCGCCGGTGCGCTATCCCTTCTTCGGCGTGGATGCGAGCGTGTCTGGCGTGGGCTACAACGTGGCTAAGGCGCTGGCGTCGCTGGGTAACCCGGTGCGCTTCCTGTCCATCATCGGGCGCGACCTGGGCGCGTCGCTGGTGTTGGAGCAGCTTCGCGCCGACGGGCTATCGAGCGCCTTCGTCGTGCAGGAGATCGAGCGTACGGCCCGCTCGGTGATCCTCTACGACGCGGACGGGCGGCGCATGATCCACGTGGACTTGAAGGATTTGCAGGAACGGGCTTACCCGGAGTCGCTGTTCGAGGCGGCGACGCGCGACGTGACGCTGGCCGTGCTGTGCAACATCAACTTTGCGCGGCCCATGCTCGGCGCGATGCGGGCGCGCGGCGTGCCCATCGCCACCGACATGCACACCATCGCCGACCTGGACGATACCTACAATGCCGACTGGATGCGCGCCGCGTCGGTGCTGTTCATGAGCGACGAGAAGCTGCCCTGCGCGCCCGAAGACTGGGTGCGCCGACTGTGGGAGCGTTACGATGCGCCAGTCGTGGTGATCGGTCGCGGGATGCAGGGGGCGCTGCTGGCCGTGCGCGCGGACGGGTTCATGGAGCGCGTGCCCGCCGTGTACACGCGCCCGGTCGTCAGCACCATCGGCGCGGGGGATGCCCTGTTCTCCAGCTTTGTGCACGTCTACGGCGCGAGCGGCGACCCGTACCTGGCCATTCGCCGGGCAATGGTCTTCGCCTCGTACAAGATCGGCGCGACGGGCGCAGCGGACGGCTTCCTGAACGCGGCGGAGTTGGAGCGGCTGTCCGCTGAAGTGTACGGTTCTCGGCGCGGCTGAGACGGAATCAGTAGGCCGGAATGTCCAGGGCCGGAGTCGCCGGAGAGAGCAGGGCGGCGTGCAGGGTTGCGCCGGGCGCACACTCGCCAAGCAAGGCGCGCAGGTCTTCCAGCGCGGCGCGCGCGTCGGGTTCGGCGCGCGCGTGGTGCCCCTCGACGGTGATCAGCGCCTCGGTCGTGTCTTCGCGGGCGGCGCTCTGCTCGCTCTGCCGCCAGCACCAGCGCCGCGCGCTGACCAGCCCTGCTTCATCCACGAAGATCACTTCGCCGGGATCGGGGTGCACGATCTCGTCTGTCCCCAGGTCAGTGAAACGCTCGTCTCCTGTGGCGAAGCGCACCGTCACCGCGCCGGTCGTGGCGCGGCGGTCGAACACGGCCACCGGCAGCGCGTAGCGGATACTAACCAGGTTACCCAGGTCTACCAGCAGGTTAAGCGAGGGGATGTCGCCGTGCTTGGTCAGGCGGCGCAGCAGAGCTTCGGCGGCGCTGCGGTATTGCGTCGGTTTGACGCCGAAGGCGCTGAACGCCCGTCGCCAGGCGGCCAGGCTGGGCACGTCGCTGAGTGGGGTGTCGCCCAGGCGGGCCAGGACTGCGCGTTGCTCGGCGGCAAAGGCGGCAGCGAGCGCGGGCGGTGTGGGGCCGTTGCGCAGGTGCTGGGCGAAGATCACCCCGCCGCGAATGGCCGGGAAGCGGGTCAGGAGGGCCGGGTCGTAGCGGAAGAGGGTGGGCATGGCAGTTCCCTTCAGTTGATCACCAGCCAGTTGAACGCCATAGCTTCTTCAGGGGCAGTGCTGCGCACGGTGAACGATTCCCCGGCGGAGATGGCGTCTACCCACCAGCGTCCGCGCGGTTCGCTGACCGGTGTGATCAGCACCAGCGAACCGCTGCTAACGGCGCGCGTGGGGACGGTCACGGCTCCGTCTTGCCAGCCGTCGCGCACCTGCCCGGCGTGACCGCTTTGCGGCGGCACGTCGAAGCCGCGCGCGAAGGTGTGCGGACTCTCCGACACCAGCCCCCCATCGGCGGCCAAATAGAGTGGATTCTTGCCTGCGCTGATGCGCGGTCGGTCGGCCTGGCGGTAGTCCAGGCTGATGTGGTCGGTGTCGGTGGGATTGCGCACTTCAAGCTGGCCGCCGGTGCCATCGTTGCCGATGACGGAGAGCGTGCCGCCGCCCTCACCGCTGCCGATCCAGAACTCGACGATGTGGTTGGCGGTGTAGAGGGTGGGGCCGTATTTGTAGAAGCCGATCTCGAAGCTGCGGTCCTGCCCCGGCTCATTGGGCGCGTGGTCGAACAGGCGCAGCGAGGGCGCGCCGAGGATGTTCCACAGCGTGGACGTGGGATAGACGGCGACCCACTCGTGGTACGGCTCGCCTTCCCAGCCGCCGGTGCCCAGCGACCACATGGCCCCGGTGGGCACGGGGGTCGCAGTGGGGACGATGACGACGGGATCAGCGCCAGAATCTGGCTGCTGGACGGCGACGCCCAGGCTGATCGCGGCCAGAATCAGGGCGGCGGCGGCCAGGGTCAGAGCGGGCCAGTACAAGCGAGAAGGGACAGGGGGATGAGCCATCGGCGCTCGCTCCTTTGCGGGTGACGGGGCGGGGCGGGACGCCCGGCGATCATCGAGTCCGTCGCGCTCAGTCTTCCAGGCCGATCTGAAGAGCGTCTCCCTCGACGCGCACGGGGAACCAGGGCACCGGGACGACCGCCGGCATGGCCAGCACGCGCCCGTCGCGGATGTCGAACTGCGCGCCGTGCCGGGGGCAGGTGATGGCGAATCCATCCAGGTCGCCCTCGGCCAGCGGGCCGTCGTCGTGCGTGCAGCGGTCCTCGACGGCGTAGTAGGTGCCGTCCACGTTGAACACGGCAATATACAGCCCATCTATTTCGAAGACTTCGCGCGCACCGGGCGGAATCTCGGCGGTTGCAGCGACGACGATGAAGCGTGGCACGGGAATCTCCCTCCCTGGATAGTGCGGGTTACGGCGGGTTGCGCCAGAACATGAAGCTGCGGAAGCCCTCGCGCACCAGCTCGTCAGGGACCTGCAGCGCGCGGGTGATGTCGAAGATCATCGTCCAGAATGCTTCGGCGACCGGCGGGATGAACCACAGCGCCAAGAAAACGATGAACAAACCATACGACCCCACCTGCAGAAGCTGCCAGCGCGTGCGCGAATCGAGCAGTGGCTCGATCACGCCGAAGCCGTCCAGCGGCGGGACGGGCAGCAGGTTGAAGCACACCGCCGTGATTTGCAGCATGATCAGGAAGGATACGGCAGACCACAGCGACGCATTCTCCCAGATCGATCCGGTCTCCGGGCTGCGCCCCAGCCAGATGGTGAACTCGAGCATCGTCGTATCCACCAGCCCGACGATGAAGGGCAGCGCCAGCAACAAGGCCAGCAGCAAGTTCGCCAGCGGCCCCGCCGCCGAGACCGCCGCGCCCCACCACTTGCTGCGCAGGCGGTGCCGCTCGATGTACACCGCGCCACCCGGCAGGCCGATGCCGCCCATCGCCAGGAAGAGCAGCGGCAGGCCAATGCTCAGCATCGGGTGCGTGTACTTGAGCGGGTTGAACGACAGGTAACCCTTGTCTTTGACGGTATAATCGCCGCCCCAATAGGCGACTAGGGCATGGGCGAACTCGTGCAGCGTCACCGAGAAGACCCAGCCGATCAGCACAAAGGCGAAGGTGAACAGCGAACTTCCGGGCAGGGCGAAGAGGAGATAGGCGACCAACAGCACCAGCCCGCCGATCAGCCAGGGGCGGTTGCCGCGGCGCTGCGCGGCCTGATCCCGCTTGCGCTTGCCGCGCCGGGTGGGAATGACCACGATCTCCGGCTCGGTATCTGAGGGCGCGGCGGAGGCAGGGGCCGGGGCAATGGGGCGGCCCGGCGGCTGCCGGCGCAGGTCGTCGCGCACGTCATCCGGGCGCAGCGACAGGCTGCCCAACGCCTCGCCTACCGCGCCGTTCTGTTCGAGCAGCAGCGCCAGCAGCAGATGCCGCGAGTCCAGCGCCGACTGCCCAAGCTGAGTCGCCTCGTGAGCGGCGCGTTCGAGGGCGTCTTTGGCGCCCCGGCTGTAGCCTTTGAGCGCGACAGGCGTCTCGCGCTCGACGCCGACCGACTGGGCGATGCGCGCATAGAGGGTGCCCGCGTCCGCGCCGCGCGCGCGCAGCAGGTCGCGCGCCGGGCTGTCCGCCTGGCGCAGCAGGCCGAGCAGCAGGTGCTCCACGTCCACGTAGACGTTGTGGCGGCGCGCTGCTTCAGTGTTGGCGCGATCCAGAGCGGCGCGCAGGTCGGCAGTGAGGAGAGGTTCAGCAGAGGGCATCAGCGGGGCCTGCTCTATTCGTCACTTTCGACAGACCAGCCCAAATGAGCGTAGACGCCCGCCTTGAGCACCTTGAGCGACAGCAGCGCACACTTGAGCCGCGTCGGGCTGAGGGGGATGCCGAGCAGGTCGAGCACAGCCTGGCGGTCAAGGCTGCGCAGCTCGTCCAGCGTCTTGCCGATGATCTCCTCGCCGAGCATGGACGCCGACGCCTGGCTGATCGTGCAGCCTTCGCCCTGCCAGGAAACGGCTTTGACGCGATCCTGGTCGTCAAGCTGGAGGGTCAGGTGCAGGTGATCGCCACAGAAGGGGTTGTCGTCCTCGTACTCGATGTCGGCGGGATCGAGCGGCTCCCCAAAGTTGCGGGGATGCTGCCCGTGATCAATGATATTCTCCATGTAGAGGTCCATCGAGTTTCCTCACAGGGTTCGGGCGGTTGACATGAAACAGGCAAGCGCGCCGGGCAGCGGCAGCCACTCAGCCGCTCAGCCCGAAGACTCTGCGCGCATTGTAGATCGCTTCAACCAGGGCGTCCACATCGTCGCGCGTATTGTACACGTAGAAGCTGGCGCGGGCCGTCGCAGCTACGCCCAGGCGCTTGTGCAGGGGCATGGCGCAGTGATGCCCGGCGCGCACGGCAACGCCCTCAGCGTCGAGCAGTTGGGCCACGTCGTGGGCGTGAATATCCCGCAGGGTGAAGGCGGCCACGCCGTTGCGCAGCGAGGCATCAGGGCCGTACAGCGTCAGGCCGGGGACTTCGCTCAACCGGTCGAGGGCGTAGTCGGCGACGACTTTCTCGTGGGCGAGGATGTTGTCCATACCCAGCGCGCTCAGGTAGTCCACCGCCGCGCCCAGACCGGCGGCCTCGGCAATGGCGGGCGTGCCCGCCTCGAACTTGTGCGGCAGATCGTTCCACGTGCTGCCCTCCAGCGTCACCCGGCGGATCATCTCGCCGCCGCCCAGGAAGGGGGGCATCGCTTCGAGCAGGGCGCGCTTGCCATAAAGCACGCCGATGCCAGTCGGCCCGGCCATCTTGTGTGCGGAGAAGGCCAGGAAGTCAGCGTCGAGCGCCTGCACATCTACGGCCAGGTGCGGCACGCTCTGCGCGCCGTCCACCAGGAAGAGCGCGCCGATGGCGTGCGCCTCGGCAACCATCTCGGCGATGGGATTAACCGTGCCCAGCACGTTGCTGACGTGCATCACACTGACCAGCTTCACTGGCTCGTCGCGCAGGAAGGCGCGGTAGGCGTCCAGGTCGAGCAGGCCCGCGTCGGTGACGGGGATGTAGCGCAGGCGGATGCCGGTCTGCTCGGCGAGAATGTGCCAGGGCACCAGGTTGCTGTGGTGCTCCATCTCGCTGAGCACGATCACATCGCCGGGGTGCAGGTTGGCGCGGCCCCAGGTGTAGGCGACCAGGTTGATGCTCTCAGTCGTGTTGCGGGTGAAGATGATCTCGCGGCGCGAGGCGGCGTTGATGAAGGCGCGCACCTTCTCTCGCGCGCCCTCGTAGGCTTCGGTGGCGCGCTCGCTGAGCACGTGAATGCCCCGGTGCACGTTGGCGTGGCTGGTCTCGTAGTAGTGGCTCATAGCGTCAATGACCTGGCGCGGCTTCTGGCTGCTGGCCGCTGAGTCCAGGAAGACGAGCCGCTTGCCGGGGTGCACTTCCTGGTCGAGCGCCGGGAAGTCCGCGCGAATGGCGGCGATGTCGAGGGGGG
>DYGW01000166.1 GCA_020724485.1 Thermoflexus sp.
CGCCTTCAACGAAGGGATCGCCAACCTCAACGCGGCCAGTCCGTCGGACTTCAGCCCATCGCTGGACGACCTCGACGCGCTGGTGAGTACGCTCGCCTTCGGCGAGTAGTCGCCTGCCCGCTCGACTCAACGCAGACACAACAGACGCCCCGCGGGGCGTCTGTTCGTTCACAGCCGTGACGGGCGGCGCCTGTTGACGCGGTTACCACGCACGACCCGTAGGGGCGGGGTTGTAAACCCGCCCCTACAAAAACCCTGTACATATCGCCTATAGAAACGCCAGCAGCCGCTCGCCCCATCCGTCCGGCACGCTCCGCTTGATGACCAGATCGGTCGCGCCGTGCCAGGCCATGAAGTCGCGCATGGCTGCCGTCACGTCGCTGATCAACGCATCGTCGGGCGCGACGCCCGGCTCCAGGTGCAGCGCCTCCAGGCGCAGCCGCCCGGTTTTGCGGTCGAGCTTGGGGTCGAAGCGGCCCACCAGCCGGTCGCGGTGCAGGATCGGCAGGCAGAAGTAGCCCCAGATACGCTTGGGCGCGGGCTTGTACGCTTCGAGCACGTGGGTGAAGCCCCAGAGCTGCGCGTCGCGCCCTTTGCCCCAAAACAGGCTGTCGAACGGGCTGAGGAACGTCGTCCGCGCCGGGACGATGGCCCCGTCCGCCGCCTGCTCGACCAGCGCCAGATCGTCGCGGTGCACCAGAAATTCCGCCGCCTGGCCGCTCACCGTCTCCCCGCGCACCTCGACCAGCACCCCCGCTTTGCGCAGGGCGGCCAGCGCCGGAGCGGCGTTGCCCCGCTTCATGTAGGTATAGTCGGCGATCTGCCCCGCCGTGGTGATGCCCAGGGCGCGGGCGGCGCGCGCCAGCATGTGGCGGTGAGTCTCCTCGGCGGTCGGGGGAGTGGTACCTACCCAGCCGGGCAGCACGCGCTCGCGCAAATCGTACACGCGCTGGAAACTGACACGATCGGC
This sequence comes from Thermoflexus sp., assembly GCA_020724485.1. Classification (GTDB taxonomy): domain Bacteria; phylum Chloroflexota; class Anaerolineae; order Aggregatilineales; family Aggregatilineaceae; genus UBA2029. Next base: position 971 of record DYGW01000166.1, read on the forward strand.
GATCATCACCTCGCCGGTGTTGTAGAGGTATTCGAGGGCGTGCTTGGCCGGCTTCCAGTCCCACCAGGACTCACGCCTCGGCCCGTCGTGCTCGAAGTCGGCGGCGCGCAGCGCCCCCTCTGCCAGGAGACGCGCGCGCACCTCTTCGATAATCCGGCGGTTGTCTGGTTGCTCGGCCCACTGTGGCCACCAGCCACCGCCGTTCTGGTAGTGGCGCACCATCTCCAGCCGGTAGCGGTACTCGCTGAGCGGGATGATGGACGCGGCGTGATACCAGTATTCGAACAAGCGGCGGTGCGCGGGGTCGTAGATCAGGCGGTCGAAGTCGGCGGGGTCGTAGGCCCCCAGGCGGCTCCACAGCACCAGGTATTGGCTGCGCCGGACGACGTGCAGCGTGTCAATCTGCACGCAGACCAGCCGCGCGACCGTCTCGTACAGCGCGTCGAGCGTGGGCGACGGCTCGGCCCCGTTCGGCGTCGTGAGTCCCTGGGCGTGCAGCGCCAGCGCGCGGGCGGCAGCGAGAGACAGCGCCCGCAAAGGTGGCTTGGTCATCGGCATCACCTCGTACAAATGCACGGTGAGGGCGGACATTGGCACGCAACAGAATAGCACACACGTTCTAGTCCTGTCAAATACCCGCCTCATCCAATCACCGCGCGGCTTCTGGCTCAAACGCGCCGCGTCCGTTAAGATCGTCGGCGAGATACTCACACTGCCACACGCAGGGAGAGCGCATGAACACGCGACCGGCTTGGGGCGTCCTGTTCGTCGGCGCGCTGATCGTGACCGCGCTGCTGGCCTCACCGCTCTGGCTCGACCAGTTCGCCGACTACATCCGCGAGCAGGAAGCAGTCTCGCCCTTCCCCGATGCCTTCTACCAGTTGCCCAGCCAGGCGCAGGATATGTACGCGCAGCTTTACGAGCGCAGCTCGCAGATGGCCATTGACCTGGTGGCCGCCCGGCTGGCCGAGCCGCTCGATGTCCAAGAGCCGAACCTGCCCGCCATTGACCCGAACCCGTCGCAGGTGCGCGAGCTATTAACGGGCAACTTCGTCCGCCTCGATTCCATGCGCGGGGCACAGGGCACGGCCAGCCTCTACCAGCTCTCGGACGGGCGGATGGTTGTCCGCCTGCAAAATCTCGACGCGCTCAACGGGCCAGACCTGCACGTGCTGCTCAGCGCCTACCCACGCCCGGCAACCAAAGAGGAACTTAACCAGGTGCCGCAGTACGAGATTGACCTGGGGCCGCTCAAAGGCAACCAGGGCAACCAGAACTACATCATCGAGAATCCGGCGTTCAACGTGGAAAACTACCGCGAGGGCAGCGTTGTGCTATACTCGACGCGCTACGAGTTGGTCTTCAGCTTCGCGCCGCTGAGCGCGCCGCAGCCGATTCCCGGCTCGTAGCATCGGGGCGGTAGGGGCGCTGCTCTGCCGCGCCCGGCGGGGCGTATGGCGTTACGCCCCTACGAAGCACCGGCGATCCCCCGTAGGGGCGCTGCTCTGCTGCGCCCGCCACAAGCGAGGTTCTATGGCCGAACAGTCTCCCTTCCAGGTTCCCCCCTACAGCCGGCTGGCCGCCGTCTACGACCGCGCCGGTCTGTCCGCCTATGCCCGCCAGCAGGTGCCCCGCTTTTTGGCGCTGGCCCAGTCATTGGACTGGGCGGGACGGCGCGTGCTCGATCTGGGCTGCGGCACTGGTGTGAGCACCTGGCTGCTCGCCCGCCAGGGAATGCGCGTCTTCGGGCTGGATACCAGCGCGGAGATGCTGGCCCAGGCCGCCGCCCAGGGCCAGGCGTTCGCCGAGGACGGCCAAGCGGTCACGGAGGTCTACGAAATACCCGCTTTCCTGCAGATGGACATCCGCCGCCTGGAAACGCCTGCTGGGCCGGTGGACCTGGCTCTGGCCGCTGGCGGAGTGCTCAACGCCATGCCAAGTCTGCGCGATCTGGAACAGGTCTTCGTGCGCGTGCACGGCGCGCTGCAGGACGGCAAGCTGTTCATCTTTGACATGCACACCATCCGGGGACTTGCTGCCAGCGCCGCGCAGAGCGACCGCGTGATCTTCGACAACGGCGGCGACCTGCTGCTCATTGCCTGCAGCCACTTCAGCTACGAGACGCAGCGCAGCACCGTTCACTACACGATCTTCGCCCAGCAGGGCAATCTCACCTGGGGCCGCGCCGACGAGGTGCACGTTGAGCGTGGCTTTCCGGTACAGGGCGTCGTGGCCCTGCTGGAACGCGCGGGATTCGCCGTGCTCGCTGTGCTCACCGCCGACCTGGAGCCTTTCGACGCCCAGGAGGACAGCGAGCGCGTTGTGTTCGTCGCCGCCCGGCAGCCCCGTCCCTGAGACCGCTGTAACAGAAGCGGCTCGCAGGGGTGGGCCAGTGGAGATGCCTGTTTTGACGGAACGCAGCAAACCCGCCGGTTAGCTCTCGGAGGACATGCCGGACAGATCAGTGATCCCCAGCGGCGCGTAGCGTAGGCTCACAACCGCCTGGCCCTCTTCGCTCTGCATCCAGGCGAACCAGTCGCGGTAGATACCGGTTTCCGCTGGAGGCTGCGGCCCAACGACCAGCAGCGGCGTGCGCAGCGGGTACTCGCCGCTCCCGACCGTCTCCGGTGTGGGCGCAACGCCTTCGTCGTCGCCGGACAGAGCCACCGGCACCGCGCGGACGCGCCCATCCACGAAAGCCATGCTCACGTAGCCGATGGCCCCGGGATCGCCGGCCACAAGGTCCACCACGCGAGCACTGGAGAGCGCCAGCCGGGCGGCTGGCGTGGTGGGCTGCTCGCCCATCACCAGCGCGTCGAAGGCCAGGCGCGTGTCGGCCCCGGCTTCGCGGCTGACAACGGTCACGGGCGCGTCCGGCCCGCCCAGGGCCGCCCACGAGGTAACGCGGCCCTGAAAGATGCGGCGCAGCTCGTCGAGTGCCAGGGCTGGCACGGTATTGGTCGGATGGACGACGATGGCGATCCCATCCTGGCCAAGCGGCGCGGCCCACAGCCCAGCGTCTGGCGGCAGGTAGGTGGTCAGCGCGAAGGGCGCATCACCGGAGCGCAGCCACTCATAGACCGTCTGCCAGTCGGCCTCGACGCTGTCCACAGCGATCACGGCCCCCAGGGGCGCGTATGCCTGGACGAGATCGCGCAGCAGCGGTGCCGTCGCCGTCGTCGTCAGGATGCGCACGCTGAAGACTTGCGGCGTGAGCGTCGGGTCGGCGACGGAGACGCGGCAGCTTGCCAGCGCCAGGCTCAAGATGACGATGGTGCGTTTGGCCCGCTTCAACTCCTCCCCCCTCAATTGAAGAGGGCAACCAGCAGGCTCAGCACGCCAAACGCCGCACAATACGCTGCAAACCCGTACAGCCGCCGCTGTTGGAGCAAGCGCAAAAGTCCCCAGATACACACGTAACCGACCACCACCGCCGCCAAAAAACCGACGACGAGCGGCCCGATCAGCGCCTGGCCGACGTGGGCCGCCCCTGTGATCACGTCGAATCCCTGCTTGGCCCCCGCCCCGAGGATGATCGGCGTGGCCAGCAGAAAGCTGAAGCGCGCCGCCACAGGTCGTGGCAGCCCGCGCATGATGCCCGCCGCGATCGTGCTGCCAGAGCGTGAGATTCCGGGGAGGATAGCCAGCGCCTGAGCCGTCCCCACGACCAGCGCATCGCGCGTGGTCAGGTCTTCCAGCCCGCGCCTGGCGGCCCGCGCCCGCTCGCTGAGGACCAGCACCAGGGCCGTCACCAGCAGGAACGCCGCCACCAGGCTCGGCTCGGAAAAGGCCGACTCAAACACGTCTTCGAGCAGGGCGCCTACCACTGCCGCTGGCACCGTTCCCAGCAGGATCAGCAGCAGGAGCCGTGTGTCAGGGTCTTGAACAGTACGAGACCGCAGCGCGTGTGCGCCGGCGCGCAAGAGCGCCAGCCAGTCGCGCCAGAAATAAACCAGCACCGCCACCAGTGTGCCCAGGTGTACAAACACGTCGAAAATGAGCGGAGGCTCAGACCAGTTGAGCCACCAGGGCACCAGCACAAGATGGCCGGAGCTTGAAATAGGCAGGAATTCGGTAGCTCCTTGCAGGATACCCAGCACCAGAGCTTTGAGCAGATCCACAAGCGATCCTTTCGTATGCAGCACAGCCGCCGCGCGCCCCGCCACCTAGACCAAGCGTGCTGGGCGTGTGCTCGCCAGATCATCCCGGCTGCGCGTCCTCCGCGCCGCCGAGAGGAGGGCTATTCGCGTCCTGTACGCTACCTAGCCGACGGGGAGCGGGTTCCGCCTCGCTCCTTTCTGAGACCCAACCGGCTGGTAGCCCGCCAGAAACGCGCTGGCGTAGTCCGCGAATGTGCCGCCCAGAATAGCGGCGCGCATCTCACGCATTAACGTGAGCAGCAAATGCAGGTTGTGGATGCTGAGTAGCTGGTGCCCCAGGATTTCCGAGGCTTTGACCAGGTGCCGGACGTAGGCGCGCGCGAAGTGGGTGCACGTATAGCAGGCGCAGCCCTCTTCAAGCGGGCGCGGATCGTCGGCGTATTGTAGGTTGCGCATGTTGATGCGGCCCGCGCGCGTCAGGGCAGCGCCGTTGCGCGCCACGCGCGTAGGCAGCACGCAGTCGAAAAAGTCCACCCCGCGCGCCACACTCTCTACCAGGTCTTCGGGGCTGCCCACGCCCATCAAGTAGCGCGGCTTGTCGGCGGGCAGCAGGGGCACCGTCTGGGCGAGCGTGTCGTACATGTCCGCCTTGCTCTCGCCAACGGCCAACCCGCCGATGGCGTAGCCCGGCAGGTCGAGGCCGGTCACGAAGCGCGCCGACTCTTCGCGCAGGTCCATGAAGATGCCACCCTGCACAATGCCGAAGAGCGCCTGCCGCGACGGGTCGCCGCGGCGCGCGTGCTCTTCGGCACAGCGCGCCAGCCAGCGGTGCGTGCGCTCGACGGCAGCCCGCGCCACGGCCCGCTCGTCCGGCACGGGGCACTGGTCGAAGGCCATGATGATGTCGGAGCCGAGGTTATGCTGAATCTGGATAGCCACTTCGGGGGTGAAACGGTGCAACGATCCGTCCAGATGATCGCGGAAGGTCACCCCGTCGCCATCAATCCGGCTCAGGTCGGCCAGGCTGAACACCTGGAAGCCGCCCGAATCGGTGAGAATCGGGCCGTCCCAGGCCATGAAGGCGTGCAGCCCGCCCAGGTCGCGGATCAGCGCGTCGCCAGGGCGCAGGTGGAGATGGTAGGTGTTGGCCAGGATCAGCGACGCGCCCAACTCGCGCAAGTCGCGCGGGGCGATCGCCTTGACGGTCGCCTGAGTGCCGACCGGGGCGAACACCGGCGTGAGGATAGGGCCGTGCGGCGTGTGGAACACGCCGGCCCGCGCCATGCCCTCAGCCGCTTCGAGCGCAAAACGAAAGGTCATCGCCACCCTGGTTGCGGGACGATCTTGTGAGTATTTATCGTCCCCTGACAGATGTCTGTAGCCGAAATGTCGGGCACCATTATAGCAGGGACACCCAATTTGGCGAATTCGTCTGGAGCCGCTGAGGACATCCAGACTGGGGCTGCCGGCGAATTCCCAGAACGCCGATTTGGTGGGGGCGCTGCCTGGGCGCAACGCTCCTCCCGTCAATTCCCCACCGACAACTGATCACTTCTGCTCACTCCCGCCCCACTTGCACCCAGGGGCCGCCGGACTAGAATGAGACATGTACCTACAAAGGGGGGGACATGTCTCAGGCAAGCCCGGCGAACACCCCGCGCATCGTCCTCCAACTGAGCGACCGCGCCGAAGGACTGGCCGTGACGGTGCTCGACGCGCCTTTCGGGGCGGGCATGGCCGCCGAGATCGTGCTGCAGCGCATCGAAGACGTGCTGCGCATGGCCAGCCAGCCTACCTTCCGCGAAGATGTCGGGCGCGGGCTGTTCCGCGCGCTATTCCCCGGCAAGCTGGAAGACGTGTACCGCGCGGCGCTGGCCGAGACGACCGTGCGCGGCCTGACGCTGGACTTGGAGCTGCGCTTCGACCGCGACCTGGCCCGCATCGCCCGCTACCCCTGGGAGCTGCTCCACGACGGCACGCGCTTCCCTGTGCAATCGGGGGCGGCCGCCTTGACGCGCACATTGCCCTGTCCAGAGCCGCCGCCGCCGCTCGCTTCTGCTGCTCCGCTCGAAGCATTGTACGTGGCCGCGCACCCATCCGACTGGCCCCCGCTCGCCGCGCAATACCACGATCTGGCCGGCGCGCTGGCCGGGCCGCTGAACGCGGGGACGCTCGACCTGGCTTACCTGCTGCCCGCCACATGGGACGCGCTGATGGATTGGCTGCTGGCGGGTGCGCCGCATGTACTGCACTACGAGGGTCACACCGCGCTGACGCGCACCGGGCGGTTCGTGTTTGAGGATCGGCGCGGCGTGTTCGACCCACTGGACGCGGAGATCGTCGGGGCGGCGCTGGCTGGCTCGGCGCTGCGCCTGGTCGCGCTCAGCGCGGCGACACAAACCCCCGCCGCTGGCGAAGGATTGCCAGCGGGCGCGGCCCCCTGGCTAGTGCTGGCTGGGGTGCCCGCCGTCGTGGCCGTGCAGGGCGCGCTGCCACCCGACGCCGCGCTGACCTTCTGGCGGACGTTCTACGCGGCGTTGCTGGCCGGTGAGCCGGTCAGCGCGGCAGTAGATGCAGGGCGGCGGGCGCTGCGCCGCACGGTGTACTGGTACGTGCCCGCGCTGTTCGCCCGCGCCGCAGAGCCGTTAGCCGGGCCGGGCGGCGCGCTGGACTTGCGCGTGGACACTGCCGCACCGCGCGCCGCGCCGGTGGGCTATCCGCTGCGCGTCGCCGTGTGGCTACACGAAGCGGGTGCGCCCCCGCCCTCGGCGGAAGCCGTGCGCCGACTTGTTGGGGCAGCTGTCACCCCTGCTGGTGACGAGGAGGGGGCTGTCGCGCCGGTCAACTGCCGGGCGGAGACGGCGGGACGGCTCAGCGCGGGCGCGGTCGAAGTGCGTCTGGCGGCGGAAGGCTGCACAGTTCACACCGGGCGGGCCAGCGTCACGCTGATGGCGGGCATCGCCCCGCCGCCGCTGTGGTTCGCGCTGACCCCGCTGCGAGCAGGGCTGGTCGCGTTGCGCCTGACCATCACTCAGGCGGGCACGCCGCCCGCCACCGTGACCCATCCCCTGGAAGTGCTGTCCGGCGAGGGGGCGCCATCCGAGGTTCTGCTGCTGGCACACCACTGGCCGGATGCTGCTGTCCCGCTTGATCGCGGCGTCCTGCCGCCCGGCGCGCCGGAGATGGTGGACGAGTTCGCCCCGCCAGCGGGCGCAGAGGGTGAGGGCCTCCAGGTGACGGGAGCCACTCCGCCACCAACCGTCATGG
>DYGW01000167.1 GCA_020724485.1 Thermoflexus sp.
TGGGGGGCAATCCCAACGCCCAAGTGCCCAGCCCTAACAGCTTGTTCGTGGACCCGCGCAAGGGCGGCGTGCAAAGGTTGTCAGTGACTCGCTTGACGGGGCATTGACCTCACCCCCAGCCTCGCTGCGCCGAGCGGGGGTGAGGTAAACCAGGGTGCGGCAAACTGCCTGACAGATTTTGCCCACACCCATGTAGCGGGCGGCAAGGTCATGCACTATACTAGCGGCGCAGTCTGGACTGGCACGCCACACGGACAGAGGAGCTATGCAGACCATCCAACGCCTGATCGTAGCCTTTCGCGCCTTCTGGGCCAACCGCCAGCAGCGCCGCACCGTCATGTGGGTGTTGGGCGCGGTCGGCGTGCTGGTGGTGGCCTATGGGGTCTACAATTACGTGGACGCCCAGCGCGAGATTGATCGCGCCGAAGACAAGAAGAATGAAATCCTCGCTGCTTTTCCGACCGCTGAAGTCGAAGGCGAGATGCAGCCAGACCTGCGCGACGCCAGCCAAACGGACTTGCTGTTGCTGGCCCTCCAGCGGCGCAACCAGGACAAGGCGGAACAACGCCGCGGCCAGGGCATGATGCTCGCCGGAATCGGGATCATCGTGCTGGGGCTGGCCTACCTAGTCGCCCCCACCGGCAAACCGGCCCCCTCCTTTGACGACGGCGCGCCGCCTCCCGCTGATCCGTCGCGCTGACCTGTCGCTAGACGCGCCCCCGCAGCGCGAGGAGCAGGCGTCCGCCCATGTCGTCGCCCTCCACTCCCCCGTTCGCACGCGACCGGTTCACCTGGCTCGCCTACCTGATGCTGGCCTACTTCGCCTACCAGCAGGCCACGCTCGGCCCGCTGATGCCCTTCCTACGCGACGAGCTACACCTCAGCTATACCGTCGGCGGCCTGCACCTGAGCGCCTTCGCCCTGGGCATGGTCTTGGCGGGCATGGGCGGAGATGCGCTCGTCCGGCGCTGGGGCCGGCGGCGCGTGTTCTGGGGCGGCGGCGCGGGCATGGCCGCTGGCGCGCTGCTGTTCGTGGCCGGCCATCACCCGGCGCTGACCATCGCCAGCGCCCTGCTGATGGGCGTGCCCGGCACCCTGCTGATGATCATGGTGCAGGCAGCGCTCTCCGACCGGCACGGCGCAAGGCGCGCGGTCGCCCTGACCGAGTCGAACATCGGGGCCAGCCTCGCTTCCGGCTTAGCGCCGCTGCTGGTCGGCAGTCTGCAGCGCGCCGGAATCGGCTGGCGCGGGGCGCTCATCGTGGGTGTCTTGGGCTGGGGAACGCTCGCCCTGCGGGGCCGCCGCGCCGTGACCATCCCACCCCACACGCCGCACCCGGCCCGCTCTCCTGCGACGGCGCGCGCGGCGCGCCTGCCTGCCGTGTTCTGGGCGTACTGGCTGGTCATCTTCCTCGGCGTGTCGGTCGAATGGTGCGTCATCTTCTGGGGCGCGGACTTCCTGGAGACGAGCGTCGGGCTGCGCAGAGTGGACGCCTCGACGCTGATGAGCGTCTTCTTCGCGGCGATGCTGCTGGGGCGCATCCTGGGCAGTCGCCTGTCACGCGGAGCGCCCATCGGCCCGCTGCTGCTGGCCGCCGTCCTGGTCGCCGCCGCCGGATTCTTCCCCTTCTGGCTGGCAACCGCCGCCCCGCTCAACATCGCCGGGCTGTTCGTGGCCGGGCTAGGCATCGCCAATCTGTTCCCGCTGACGCTCTCGGCAGCCAGCGACATCGTCGCCCGCGAGCAGGCCGACGCCGCCAGCAGCCGGATCACGCTGGCTGCGGGCCTGGCCATCCTGATCACGCCGCAGGCGCTCGGCACGCTGGCCGACCAGATCGCCATCAAGAACGCCTACGCCGTTGCCGCCGTCTTTCTGGTCGTGGCGGTAGGGGCCATCCTCGCCGCCAACCGCCGGGCGCGCCGCTCTGCGCTCTCTTCGGCGTAGGGGCGTTGAAGAGACTTCCGAAGTCTGCGGAGACTTCGGAAGTCTGTTGGCGGCCCTGCCGATCACAACTAGCCGCGCCCGGCGCAATGGACTATGATCAGAGCCGTCCGCAGCGATGATCGAGCATACGCGCCACGCACAGTCCGCGCACCACCGTATTGACCGGCGACAGTCTCTTTGCGAGGGGAAAAATGTTAACGTCACGCGAGCGCGTCATGCGCGCCCTGAACCATCAAGAAGCCGACATGGTCCCTCTAGACCTGGGCGGGTGTGTCACCAGCGGGATGCAGATCAGCTCGGTGTACCTGCTGCGCCAGGCGCTCGGCCTGGACGCGCCGGGCACACCAGTCAAGCTGGTCGAGCCGTACCAGATGCTCGGCGAGATCGGCATGGACCTGCTCGAAGCGGTCGGCGCTGATGTGGTGCCGCTGGAGTCCACCAAGACGTTCTTCGGCTACCACCGGCGCGACTGGAAGCCCTGGACGCTGCACGACGGCACGCCTATGCTCGTCCCCGGCGGCTTCAACACCGAGCCGGAGCCGAACGGGGACATCCTGCAATACCCGGAGGGCGACAAGTCCGCGCCACCCAGCGGGCGGATGCCCAAAGATGGTTACTACTTCGACACCATCGTGCGCCAGCCGCCCATTGACGACGACAACCTCAACGTCGAGGACAACCTGGAGGAGTTCGGGCCGATCACGCCGCAAGAGCTGGCCTATTTCGAGGCGGAGGCCAAACGGCTCTACGAGCAGACCGACAAGGCGATCCTGGCCAACTTCGGCGGCACCGGCTTCGGCGACATCGCCCTGGTGCCAGCGCCCTGGATGAAATACCCGAAGGGCATCCGTGACATCGAGGAATGGTACGTCAGCACCGTCGCGCGGCGCGATTACGTGTGGAAGATCTTCGAGCGCCAGTGCGAGATCGCGCTGGAGAACCTGGCGAAGATTCACGCCGTCGTCGGCGACCGCGTGGCCGCCGCGTTCGTCACCGGCACCGACTTCGGCACGCAGAACGGCCCGTTCATCTCGCCGCGCGCCTACCGCAACCTGTTCAAGCCCTTCCACAAAGCGGTCAACGACTGGATTCACCAGCACACGGCCTGGAAGTCCATGATCCACTCGTGCGGTTCGATCTACCAGTTACTGCCCGATTTCATTGACGCCGGCTTCGACGTGCTCAACCCGGTACAAACCGGCGCGGCGGAGATGGACCCGCCGAGGCTCAAGACTGAGTTCGGCGAGCGGATTGTGTTCTGGGGCGGCGGCATTGACACGCAGAAGACGCTACCCTTCGGCACGCCGGCGCAGATTCGCGCCGAAGTGCGCGAGCGGATGCGCATCTTCGGGCCGGGCGGCGGCTTCGTCTTCAACCCGATCCACAACGTCCAGTCGCGCGTCCCGCAGGAGAACCTGGTGGCGCTCTACGAGGCCGTCAAGGAGTACCGCAGGTACCCGGTCGCGTAAGGGACGCCCCTCCCCCTGACTCACTCCTCGGCATAACGAGGAAAGAGGCCACATCTGGCGGTCAAAGTCCCCCTCTCTAGCTCGGCTGGAGAGGGGGATTTAGGGGGAGAGGCATGCACGAGCGTATGGCGATGCCCCTACTCCGGCGCGCCTAGTGCCCGCACGCGCGCCTCGGCGCGATCCAGCGCCTGCTGGACGGTCTGCTTGCCGGTCAGGGCGCGGGCGGCTTCCTCGCCCAGGATGTCTCCGAACTGGAACGAGTGGCGCGTCACCGGGCGCTCGCCGCGCGCGAAGGCGCGGGTTGCCCGCGTCGTCGCCACCAGGTCGGGGCGGAAGCGCGCGGCAAAGCGTGGATCGTCCAGCACCGACCGGCGCGAGACCTCGACGAAGCCGCTGCGCTGTGCGTCTTCCAGAAGCTGCTCCGGCGCGCAGAGGTACTTGGCCAGTTCCCATGCCGCCCGCTTGACCTTCGACCGCGCGGGGATGGCATAGGGCGGGCAGTACAGCCCGGCGTGGCGCGTGCCGAGCGGCCCGGCGGGCACCAGCGTCGTCAGCGTGCCGTCGGCGACCGGCCCGCCAGCCTCGTAGACGATGGACGCTTCGTTGGCCGGCTCGATGACCATCGCCGCCCGCCCGGCGCGATAGGCCGCCATGCACTCCTCGAAGCCCATCGCCACCGATTCCGGCGGCCCGGCGCGGCGCAGCAAGTCCACGTAGTGCTCCAGCGCGGCGCGGTGCTCCGGTGTGTTGAAGGCGGGCTGCCCGTCCTCGTCGTACCAGCGCACGCCCCACGACGGCGCCCAGGTCGAGCCGAGCAGCCAGAAGTTGAGGCCGCAGCTTGGCGCGCCGCGCAGGGTGATTCCGTAGAAATCGGCGTGACCGTCGGCGCGAGCGGCGGCCTGCACGGCCAGCGCCGCCTCAGTGAGCTGATCCATCGTCTGCGGCACGGGGATGCCGTAGCGGTCGAACAGGTCGGCGCGGTAGATCAGCACGCTCGACACGTCGCAATAGGGCAGGCCGTAGAGCGCCCCGCGCAGGCTGATAGCTTCCAGCGCCGCCGGCTCGAAGTCGTCCAGGGCATACTGGTCGGCGGCCACGTAGCCATCAAGCGGCTCGACGCGCCCGTTGCGGGCATATTGCAGCAGTAATAACTCATCGCAGCCTACCAGGTCGAAGGGCGGATCGTCCTCGTTGAAGGCGCGATCCATCAGGCCCCAGAACTCCGGGATGTGGCTGAGCGTGACCTCGACCTGCACGCCGGTCAGGGCGGTGAAGCGTTTGGCGCTGTTGGGCAGGTTGTAGAACGGTGCCCAGTCCTCTTGCAGGACGCGGACGGTTGTCCCTGGCGGAAATACTGTCATTGTTGTTCTCTCCTCAAAAGCAAAAGATACCCTATTGGCAATCTGAATGGATGCGGGAGTCTCGCCCGCATGATGAGCGCAACGGCGCGATAGCTTCTATAATACAGTCCTTCCCAAATCCACGACATGATCGTCCGCACACATCATAATTTGGCGTATGATCTGAGATCATTGCCAGGCATCGCGCGTTACCGGGCGGCCAGAGAGCGCCATCCATTCCATGCTGCGGGGATCGTACCCTTTACTCGAACGCCTGCTGACCATCGTCCTGATGGTCGCATTCGTCGTCTCCTTCCTGACCTACCTGGCCATCCAGGTGATGACTGAAGACCTGCTCAACGCGCGCTTTTACACCCGCGCCCTGGAACGCAACCGCATCTATGACCGCATCTACACCGACCTGCTGGCCGACCCGGCGCTGCGCGATGTGACGGTGCGGCTGCTCGGCAACCTGCGCATTGAAGGGTACTACTCACAGGAGACGTACAGCCACACCGTGTCGGCGCTACGCCTGGTGCTACCCCCCGATGTGCTGCGCAGCGCCGCCGACCGACTCTTCACCGAGCTAACCGCCTACCTCTCCGGCGAGCGCCAGCGGCTGCGCTCCAATATTCACCTGTCCAAAGCGATCAATGACCCGGAGCTTCAGCAGAAGATCATCGCGGCGGCGCAGACGATCCAGACGGAGCTAATCGCGCGGGCCAGGCAGAATCGCTTGATCGGCGAGGACGAGCTAAGCGTGCCCGTGCTGACGCCGGACACCCTCTACCGCCAGCTTGAAGACTATGTGCGCGCCCTGGCCGAGGGCCGCCTGGAAGCGCTACCTTTCGACATCACCAACCTCTCCATTCGGGGCCTGTCCGAGGCGCAGAAACATGAGATCGCCCGGATTCTGCTCGCGCCGGCGGGTGACCGGGTGACGGAGATGACGCGCCTGCAAGTGGAGGCGGCCCTGGCCGATAACGACCTGGCCGGCGCTATCGTCATCGCGTCGGGGGAACTGCTGGCGGTGCAGGTCGAAGAAGCCGCCCGCAACCTGCAAAGCGAGCTAAAGACAGGCACCATCGGCGGTATAGATGCCTTCGCCCAGCTCGCCGACGAGACGACCGCCACGATCATCACCGAGCTAAACGACACGCGCGAGCTAGCGCTCTTCTTTCGGGACGACCTGATGCCAGTGATCCTCCTGGCGCTGGTGCTGTCGCTGAGCGGGCTGACCGCGCTGCAGGGCACGCGCACGCGCCGTGCGTTTGGCCTGCTGGGGCTGATGCTGGTGCTGGCCGGGGCCAGCGCCGTTGTGGCCTGGGCGCTGATCGAGGCGCGCGTGAGCCTGCCCTTCGAGGAATTCACGAACTCCGCGCTCAACGGCGCTGAACTGCCCCACTCGCTGCGCACGATGCTGACCGACGTTCTTTACTCGCTCCAGGATGGCGTGGGCGACTCGATCCGCCGGCGCGCAGCGGTAGCCCTGCTGTTGGGCGCGGTGCTGCTCGGCGCGTGGGCGTCGCCGACGGTGGTCAACTGGCTGGCCCGCCTGCTCCGACCGCTCGCGGCGCGCCCGCGCCTGGCCCTGGCTTTGGCGATAGCGGCCCTGGTCGCGCTGCGGATCCTGCTCGACTGGCTCGTCACGCCACAGCGCACGGCGGGTTCTGGCACGCTGGCCTGCAACGGGCACGAGGCGCTGTGCGACCGCCGCTTCAACGAAGTCGTGTTCCCGGCGACACACAACGCCATGTCCGCCTCCAATCTCGGCTGGGTCTGGCCGCACCATGATGGCGACCTGTCTATCCAGCTCAAAGCGGGCGTGCGCGCTCTGCTGCTCGACACGCATTACGGCGACACGCAGGAAGAAATAGACCGCTACCTGACCACGTTCCCCAGCGCCAGCCGGTCGCTCGCCGAACGGATCATCAATACCGCCGATCCGCAGACCCGCAATCCTGACAACCCTTTCACCTGCCACAACCTGTGCGCGCTGGGCGCAACGCCGCTCGACGCCGCCTTCGCTGATATTCGCGCCTTCCTCGACCGCAACTGGTACGAAGTGGTCGTGCTGATCCTGCAAGACGAGGTCAGTCCCCAGGACACAGCCGCCATCATAGAGGAAAGCGGGTTGATCCGCTACGTCTATACCCACTCCCCCGACGCCGAATGGCCCACGCTGCGCGAGATGATCGAGGCCAATACGCGGCTGGTCGTCTTCGCTGAGCGCGGCGGGCCGCCGCCCGACTGGTACCTGCACCTGTGGGACTACACCGAGGAAACATCCTACAACTACCGCCGCCCAGAGGACTTCACCTGCGCGCCGAACCGGGGCGACACCGGCAAGCCGCTGTTCCTGCTCAACCACTGGATCGCGCGGCGCGCGCCCGACCGGGTGGACGCCGCCTTTGTCAACCAGTACGACTTCCTCCTGGAGCGCGCCCTCACCTGCGCCGAAGAACGCGGCCACATGCCCAATTTCGTCGCCGTTGACTTCTACGCCATCGGCGACCTGTTCCGCGTCGTGGATACGCTCAACGGCCTGCCCTAACCGCAGGGCGCGCTCGCCTCATAGTCTGCGCAGAGAAAACACGAAGGCGTCGCAGCCCCGATGACCGGATGCCTCGCGCCTATCTGAGAGTCCGCCGCGCAGCGGTCAAGACGGCAGCGCCGCCGCGATCTGCTGGATCAAGTCGCCGACGGGGACATACATCGTGCCGCCGTTCTCCGGCGCGCCGTAATCGCGAACCCAGGCGATCTTGCCCTCGCCGTCCACCAGCACGAAGGTATGCCCCGGCTCGCCGGTGCCTACGGCCCACTGCAACACGCCGTACCGCGTGGAAACCTGCCTGTCCGCGTCCACCAGCATCGGCGCGGCGATGCCGTACTCCTGCTTGACGGCTGCCTGCTGTTCCGCTGTGTCGAAAGCGATGCTGAGGATAACCACATTCAACGCCTGAAAGGCGGGGTCGTTTTCCAGATCAACGATCTGTTGGTTGCACGGCGGTCAGCCGTCGGCCATGTGGAAAAAGAGCAGCACCGGCTGGCCCTTGTACGCGGCCAGGGAAACCGTGCCGCCGCCAGCGGCGGGCAGCGAGAAGGCGGGGGCCGCGTCGCCCACCGCCAGGCCCTCCTTCGCACTCTCTTTCTCGTCCGACCCGCACGCGGCCAGCACCGCCCCCAGCAGGCCGAGCAACAGCACAAGCGCCAGGGATCGGGCGCGCTCGCCCGCGCCCTCGGCAGGGGTAACGCGGCGGTGAGCGGCAGCCCGTCGCCGGCCAGCGCGATGGATCAGGGTGAGGAGTTGTCCGGCCACTGGTATCCTCCGTGAGTCATGATGAGCGGCCACGAACGTTGCTGGAGTAGATCGTAACGTCGATGAGACGCAGTCGCAATAAGAGCGCGAGTAAGGGGTCCACGCACAAGTTGTGAACGTGTTTGTCCCCCCCCCCATCCCCGGCCCTTCCCCCACGAGGGGGGAAGGGAGAAAAGCGGCGGGCCTGCTCCCCTTCCCTCCGCGCAGCGTGGGGAATGGGGGGCAATCCCAGCGCCCAAGTGCCCAGCCCTAACAGCTTGTTC
>DYGW01000168.1 GCA_020724485.1 Thermoflexus sp.
CCTCCGCGCAGCGTGGGGGAAGGGGTTGGGGAATGGGGGGCAATCCCAGCGCCCATGTGCCCAGCCCCAACAGGTTGTTCGTGGCCCCTACTTACAGCACACATATCGCCCCCGCGCCACACGCCAGCCCGCCAGCGCGTCAGCCATCGGCCCCGCTCGCCCGGCGCAGCAGCCCCTCCAGGTGGGCCTTCACGCCCGGCCATTCGCGGTCGAGGATGCGGAACCAGGCGGTGTCCCGGCTGCGCCCCTTGACGATCATGTGCTGCTGCTGAATGCCCTCGAACTGGAAGCCCAGGCGCAGCGCGGCCCGCCGCGAGCGCTCGTTGCGCGCGTCGCACTTCCATTCCACCCGCCGGTAGCCCAGGGCGAAAGCGTGGCCCAGCATCAGCGCGGTCGCCTCGGTATTCGCGGCGGTGCGCTGGGCAATGGGGCTGTACCAGATGCTCCCCAGCTCGATCCGCAGATGTTCGGGGGTGTTGTTCAGGTAGTTGGCCATGCCGATGGGCTGCCCGGTCGGGATGTCCACCACGCAGAAGGGCAGGCCGTTGGGCGCGTTCATCTGAGCGTAGACATAGCCCTCGAACGCCTCCAGCGACGCGAACGGCCCGCCGAATAGATAGCGCCAGATGAGTTCGTCCGCGTCATAAGCGCCCAGCGAGCGACCCCCCAACGCGATCGAACTGCCGTTGGAGACCGCATACAACCCCTCAAGGTGGCGCTGAACGTCAACCGGTTCCAGGCGCACGCAGTCGCCGCGCAGCACGACCGGCTCCAGCTTCAGGGGCAGGTGCGAGTGCCGTTCCAGCACGTCAGGGGGGAGCGGAGTGGGTATCTCTGCGGTCATCGTGTGCTTCTTCACACTGCGAGCGTCCCTGCTCACATCCGCGCCACGTCCCAGTCGCACAGCATTTTCGCCAGCAATGCCGCGCGACGGGGCAGCGTGCGCAGGTGCACCTGCTCGTGCGCGGCGTGCAGGCCCAGCCCGCCCGCGCCCAGCCCGTCCAGCGTGGGGATGCCCATCGCCGCCGTGAAATTGCCGTCGCTGGCCCCGCCGCTGCCGTCCTCGCGCAGTTCCAGCCCGATAGACGCGGCGATCTCTCGCGCCTGGGCGAAGGCGCGCACCATCTGCTCGTCCCGCTCCATCGGCCCGCGATCAATGCCGCCGCTGACGGTCACGCCCGCGCCGGGCAGCACCGGCCCCAGGCCCTGGATGGCGCGATCTACCCGCTCCGCCTCGGACGCCTTGAGGAAGCGCACGTCCACCTGCATGGTCGCTTCGGGCGGGATGACGTTGGTGGCGATGCCACCCTGGATCGTGGTCACGGAGACGGACGTGCCGTTGGGCAGGTCGTTGAGCCTGTGCAGGGTGATCGCCTGGTGCGCCGCCTCGATCACGGCGTTGATCCCGGCTTCAGGGGCCTGCCCGGCGTGAGAGGCGCGCCCGGCGGTATGCACGGTGTAGCGGGCGATGCCCTTGCGCCATGTCTTGAAGGCTTCGCCGTCCGCCGCTGGCTCCATCACCCACACGACCCCCGCCTGGGCCGCCGTCGCGCAGATCACGTCGCGCGAATGATGGCTGCCGGTCTCCTCGTCGGTATTGAACAGAATCCAGATCGGGCGGTAGGGCAATTCGCCCCGCTCGCGCAGGCTGCGCAGCGCTTCTAGCGCGACGACCACGCCGCCCTTCATGTCCAGCGCACCCGGCCCGTAAAGGATGTCGCCTTCTTCGCGCAGGGGCATGGTCGCCAGCGTGCCAGCGGGCCAGACCGTGTCCAGGTGGGCGAGCATGAGGATCGGCTGGCCGGGCGCGCCGTCGTTCCAGCGGGCCAGGCGAATGTCGCCGACCTCAGCGCGGGGGATCACCTCGACCGTCGCGCCGAGGTCAGCGCACAGCCCGCCGACGAACGCGCTGATCGCGTCGGTGAGCGGTTTTTCGTGCGAGGGCGATTCGAACAGCACCAGCCGCTTGAGCAGCGCCACCATCTCCGGCGCGCGCTCCTCGAAATAGGCGAGATAGTCAGACATAGTCTCCTCTGCATGAGGGTGTGAAGGTGTGAGGGCGCTGAATCTGGAGTTTTGAGTCATGAAACGGCTCTAGTGGTCTGGACTCAAAACTCCTCACCCCGAACTCACTGCCCAACGCGAATGTACGACGCAGACCTGATCCGATCAGAACGGGCACACGTCATTGAGGGTGTAGCTGCGGTTGGCGTAACCGTAGCCGTTGAGCACGCCGAGCACATTCGCCCCGCTGGCAATCGCCGCCGCGCACGCCGCCCGCGCGTCACCGGTCGCGCGGAAGTTGTCCATGAACGCCTGGCCCATCTGGGCGAAGCCGTAGCCGGGCGTGCCAGGGGGATTCTCGCCGATCAGCGTGTTGAACCAGGTCTCGGCGCGGGCGTTGCCCAGCCGCGCATAGGTGATGACGATGCGCCAGGCGGCGTAGGCGCGCAGCGCCTCCGTCTCGCCGGAGATTGTCCAGGCGAGCAGTTCGCTGTTGGTGCGCGCCTCGTCGTAAGCCAGAATCGCCGGACGCCACTGCCCGTCGCGCAGCAGGTCGTCGGCGTCGTAGATGGCGTGGATGCGGTAGCGCGCGCCGGGTACTTCCTCGCGCAGGGCCAGCACGTAATCCGCCCCGTTCCAGTCCCACGTATCCAGCACGCTGCGCTGCGGGCCGGTCGCCGCCGTGCCGGGCGGGTTGATCGCGGCGGTCAGTTCCAGCACGCCGTCGCCCTCCACGTCCAGGACGCTGATCCGCCCATTGATAGCCACGATCTGCCCGTTGTTCAGTTCTTCGAACACGCCGACGACCGCGTTCCAGCTCAGGATTTTGGCTTCCTTGAAGCAGGCCGTGCCGCTGCACGTCTCGGTGAAGAAGACCAGCTCGTTCTTGACATCAGCGTTCATGTCGCCCACGCGCACCAACTCTGGCAGGGCGATGCCGGTGTTGAAGGCGGTCTGGTAGAGCAGGCGATAGCCGCCGCCATCGCAGCCGTAGACGAGCAGTTGGCCGGCGTTGAGCAGCGCCTCTTCGTTGTACGTGGCCGGGTTGTACAGCGTGACGATCACCTCCAGCACGCCGTCGCCGGTCAGGTCGGTGTCCGCCTGGACGACGCCGCCTCGCTCCGTCAGCGCGCCCCAGTTGCGCAGTGTTGCTTCGAGCACGGTGGACGAGCCGCCCGCCGACAGGTAGCGCCCAACGACCACGCTGTAGTCGCCGAAAGCGTCCGGGCGCGACGGCGGCGCGGGTGCGGCGGGCGCGGGGCATTCGTCCGGCTGGAAGTACGGGACGGGCGGGGGGGCAGCGGCGGTCTGCGTGGCCGCCTGGATGGTGGCGAAGACAGCAGTCGCCGTCGCATTCGGCCCGACCGGGTTCCCCACGCCGTCGCCCGGTAGGGGCGTGGGCGGGGCCGCGAACTGGCCGGTGGGCGTGACCAGCCACACCGACAGCCGCCCGCCAGGCGTCGCTGTCGTCAGCGGGCGGCGGGTGGGTGTGGGCGGCTCGCGCTGCCCGATCACGTCGGTGACCGAGTCGCAGGCGGCCAACAGTGCAGCGATCAGCAACAGCGCCGTCGCCAGGGCGGCGTGCAGGTGTCTGGGTGTGCTCATGCGCCGAAGTATAGCGCGAGCGGCCAGCGGACAGCAATCAGCGGGGAGCAGAAGCGAAAAGTGTATCCAGCGCGGTGCCGGGCGCTTCCGGCAGCACGGACTCTCCGCGCCCGTTCCCCGCCCTGCCCCGTGCTCGCCGGGCAATCAGGTGTATACTGTCTGCGCGTGACACGACTCACACCCACAGCGGGAGCAGCAACCATGCGTTACCAGAATCCCCACGAGCCTGCCGAGAACATCGGCGTTCTGCTGGACTATCTCGGCGCGGCGGAGAATGCTTCGTCGCGCTACGTCTACCGGGGTCAGGTCAAGGAGTGGGACGCGGCGCTCCTGCCCTCCATCTACCGCCGTTTCCTGGGGCTGGACAAGACCTACACCCGCGCCAGCAGCGAATTTGCCCACTCGCTGCGCCGGTGCGGGCACGCCTTCATCGAAGTCAAGCCAGACAGCGGCATCCAGAAAATCATCCTCGATCACCCGCACCTGCCCATCACCGCCCAGGAATACCAGGCCCTCATGCGGCTCATCCGCGACCCGGAATTCGCGCTGCTGATCAGCACTTCCGGGTACCAGCACGCGCTGGAGCAGCGCATCGTGCCGCAGACGCTGCCCTACGTGCTGGGGCGGCTCTCGCTGTGGCGGGCGATCATTGACGAGATGCACCGCGCCATGATCCGCCAGATCGGGTTTCTGCAGCCGTTCGGCTACATGCTGGGCATGACCCTGGCCCAGCAGTACGGTTTCGCCTCGGAGCTGCTAGACCTCACCGCTGACCTGCGCGTGGCGGCCTTCTTCGCCACACACGACCACCCCACCTATCTGTTCGAGGGGCCGGATGCCATCCGCCAGAAGCATGGGACCGGCACCGGCGTGATTTACCGCCTGCCGTCAGCAGAAGGCAACGTCCGCTACGAGCGCATTGACAGCTACAACTACTACACCACTCCCAACCAACTGCACCTGAAAGACCTGTGTATGCGCTTTGAGGACAAGTCTTCGCCGGAGATGCGCGAGTCGCTGTGGGAAGGGCTGGATGATAACGGGCGTATGGCGATGGCCAATGCCACGATTGTGCTGCCGCACTTCTTCAGCTACCACGAGTTCATGGAGCAAAACGCCTCGCGGGACTTGAGCACCGTCGAGAAGATTGACCAGTTCCTGCACCTGTACTACTTCGGGGGCAATGTGCGCTACTTCCGCCTGCTTGATATGCCCTCTGGCTCTTTTGCCACGTCGCGGCTGGGGCGGCAGAGCGCGGTGATGATCGTGCCGGACGAGCTACGCATCGAGCAGCGTGACGAGAGCGACACCTACGCCCAGTTCCAGGCCCTGGAGGACGTGAAGACGCGCGACGGATTCCAACGCTTCTACTTCCGCCACACGGCGCAGCCGCCCGACGTAAGCCCGATAGACCGCGAGTATCTCTGGCCGCGCGAAGGCGACATCTTCCAGACGCTGATCAGCCGCGTGCTACAGCCCACTACCGAAGCCTACGGGTGGGGCGAGGACTGGCTGCCCAAGCGCCTCGACCTCGTCGCCGGAGGGTACGTCGAGTCACCCGCCTGAGCCGGTTGAGATTGCTGAACGGCTGCCCGCTCACTCTTCAAACCGCCGCCGGAATCTGCTATAATAGAGGGTGCAAGGGGGTGACAGGCTTCGACGTGGGAGGCTGGTCACAGACTGCAAGCCGAGGCGCTCTACCCTCGTTAATCCAGAGCAAACCAACAAGTGCCAACCAGAGCACTCCTCGTCTCGCTATGGCTGCGTAAGTAGCCAAGCCAGACACCCGATACCCTGCGGGGTATCCGTCTGCCCCAACCGTCTCCTGTCCGGGTGGCAAGCAGGCGTCACAAACGACAGGGTGCCCTGCGCCGACGCCGATAGACCGCAGGTAAGACTCATCGGCTAGCGCGCGGCTAGACCTCCGTCGGCTTGGGTTGCCCCGCGCGAAACTGATAAGCTGACTAAGCTTGTAGATGTTTGTGCTCGAATCTTGCGGACGGGGGTTCGATTCCCCCCACCTCCACCTGAACGCAACGCAGCACTGGCCAAGACTCAGCCGGTGCTGCGCGTTTTTACCAGCAGGCATTGCTCTGTTGGGCGCGCAGGCGTGTGGCAGCCTCACCCTCGCTGCCCTCTCACCCGTTTACCAGCCAGGTGCGCAGCGTGGTGATGTAGCGTTCCGGTGAGTCCATCATGATGAAGTGCCCGGCGTCGGGGAACCACTCGATCTGCGCGTGGGGCACGCCCGCTTTGAGCGTCTGGCGCTCGCTGGGTCGCACGATGATGTCGCGCTGCCCGTACATGCCCAGCGCCGGCACGGTGACCCGGTGTAGCTCCGGGCGCAGGTCGGTCTTGCGCAGCGTGCCAATGCTCTGGAAAAACGACTCGGCGTTGATCTTGGAAACGTCCTTCGTGATCATGCGGCCCATCGCCCGGCCATCGCGCGCCATGAAGTAGCTGTAAAAGCGCAGGAACAGCCGCAGGCCCCGCCCGCCAAAGAGCCAGAACAGCGACGCCACCCGCCGCCGGCCCGACAGCTTGAGCAACAGATTGAGCGAGCCGCCGTTGATCGGCGAGCCGATCACGCAGACCTTGACCGTCTTCTGCGGGTGGCGGATGGCCATGCTCAGCGCCACCGTCCCGCCCATCGAATGGCCGATCAGCGGCGCACGCTGGATGCCCAGCCGCTCCATGAACTGGTAGACCATCTCGACATAGGTCGGCACGGTGAAGGCATCCAGGCGGGTGCGCTGCGCGCCCGTGTTGGCGGCGTTGGGCACGTCCGACTCGCCGAAGCCGAAGAAGTCCAGCGCGTAGGTGCGGTACTCGCGGCCAAGCACCTCGATGGTGTCGCGCCATAGCTCCCACGAGCCGAGCCAGCCGTGCAGCAACAACACGGGCCGCCCGCGCCCATAGGTTTCGTAATGGATGATGCCGGGATCAGTGACCAGAGACGGCACGTGTGGCCCACCTCTCACCGCGCCTGCGGGACGCCCACCGTCCCGCTATGCCTGCGCTGCTAAGCGTCCATCTCATCAAGGATGGCGTAGAGCAGCTCCAGCAGCACATTCTTGACGCTCTCTTTGTCGGTGGCGACGCACGGCAGCAGCTTGATGTGGTCGTCAATGCGCAGGGCGATGCGCAGGTCATCGGGTGCCCAGGCTTCGGGGTTGTCCTGCTTGTTGGCGGCGACGACATAGGGCGTGGGCGCGTAGGCGCGGAAGGTCTCCAGAATGCTCTTGGCCTCGCGGAAAGTCTCCGGCCTGGCACTATCCACGACGACCACAAAGCCCAGCATCCCCTCGGCCAGAATCTCCCACATGAAGTCGAAGCGGCGCTGGCCCGGCGTGCCGAACAGGTAGAGGACCAGGTCATCGTCCACAGTGATGCGCCCAAAGTCCATCGCCACAGTGGTCTGTGGCTTGACGCCATATTCGGGGGCGTTGCGGGAGATCGTCTCGTCGGTGGTCACCGCCCCGATCTCGCTGATGGAGCGAATGAATTCCGTCTTGCCCGCGCTGAAAGGACCGGTGATGACCATCTTGACGAATTGCATGGGCTGATCTTCACTCTTTCACCATAACACCCGAAAGGAGGTAAAATCTAGGGCGCAACAGGCGGCCCTACCCCCCGGATCACGCCTCTTTGATGCGGGCGATCAGGCGCTCGACCACGCTGCGCTTGACCTGCGGCCCCTGGGGCAGTGTCCGGCGCGTGCCGTCGGCGGCCTGGACTTTGGGCGGCTGCATACCCGGTGGCCGGACTAACTCCACCAGGCCCGCTTGCAGCAGCCCATAGACCACGCGCCGGATCTCGGTGTCGGTCATGTTGCACGCTTTGGCGATCTGGCGGATCGAGTTCTTGGGGTTGACGAAGCCAACGACGCGCCATTCTTCGACACTGAGACGCACGCCCCGGAACTTGTCGCCGGGCGACCCAGGGAACTTGAGCGCCAGGTCGAGGTTGGGCAGCTCTTCTTCGAGCGGCTTGATCTCGCGGGCGCGGCGCGTCCCCTCGATGATCACGTTCTTGAGATCGATCGGCACGGTGATGCGGCCCGGCGGCGGCGTGACGTTCTCCTCGAAGACAAACGGCTCGCGCCGCCAGGTCATCACGTCGTAGACGATGTCCAGCGTGTGCTGGCGGATGCTGCGCACGATGTCGGCTTTGGTCACGTAGTTGGCGTTGATCAGCATCAAGGCCAGCGCCTTGTCGGAGTATTTGCTGCCGCGCTCGCGGATGATGCGCGCCTGTTCCGCGTTGAGCTTGCCGGCCTTGTGCAGCACGCTGGCCAGGTGCCCATCGTGGTCATCCATCGCCGCCAGAACCAGGCGGCCTTGCTCGAAGATAACCGTCGCCCGTTCCTTGCCGGCGATGACCTTGGGGTGCTTGCGACCGGCGCCGTCGGTGATCATCTCTTTGGTGACGACCGGCTCGTACAGGCGCAGCGTGCCCGTCTTCTTGGCCAGGTTAATCAGGTGGAGGATCTGCGTCGTGCTAAAATCCGCCAGGTTGCCTTTGAGCGCCATCTTATCTCGTTTCTACCCACTATCAGGGTCACGTGGCGGGTGGAATCGGGTGGGTTGTGTTCTTGCAGACTGGGCTGCCGGGCATTATACACTCCTGAAAATGGGCAGTCAACCGCGCCAGCGCGCGAGGGTCCACGAACAAGTCGTGAAGGTGTTTGTCCCCCCCCCCCCCCCCCCCCCCCCCCC
>DYGW01000169.1 GCA_020724485.1 Thermoflexus sp.
GCGACCGGGCGCTGTTGCACAGTTCGGCGAACAGCCGCTCCTCAATCTCCAGCAGGCGCTCCTCGGCGTTGAGGATCAACGACTCGTATTCCTTCAGGTCTGGCGTGATGTAACGCTCGGCGTTGACCAGCGTCTGCTTGCGGATGTAACGGTCGGGCACCCGCCCGGCATTGGCTTTGCTGACCTCGATGTAATAGCCGAAGACCTTGTTGAAGCCGACCTTCAGGCTCTTGATGCCCGTGCGCTCGCGCTCGATTTCCTCCAGCCCGGCGACCCATCCTTTCGCGTCGCGGCTGGCGGCGACCACCTGATCCAGTTCCGACGAATAGCCGGGCCGGAAGACGCCGGGCGCGCTCAGCGTGGCCGGAGGATCGTCCACAAGCGCCTCACGGACCAGCGTCATCACGTCCGGGCACGGGTCGAGCGCTTCATGAATGCCGCTCAGCGCCTCGGCGGGCGCGATTAGTTCGCGCAGCGCGGGCACCGCGCTCAGGCTGCCCGCCAGCGCCAGCAGGTCGCGCGGCCCAGCCCGCCCCACCAGCAGCCGGTTGACCAGCCGCTCCAGGTCGCTGACCTGGCGCAGCGCGTCGCGCACGGCGGCACGCGCCGTCGCTGACCCGTGCAGCGCCGCCACCGCATCGAGCCGCGCTTCCAGGCGATCCAGGTCGAGCAGCGGCTGCCCGATCCACGTGCGCAGCAGGCGCGCGCCCATCGGCGTCACCGTGCGGTCAAGCACGTCGAGCAGCGAGCCGCGTTTGCTCCCGTCGCGGATGGTCGCGGTCAGTTCCAGGTTGCGCCGGGTGGCCGGGTCGAGCGTCATGAAGCCGGCCGTGCTGTAGCTGTGCAGGCTGGTCAGTTGCTCAAGCGCGCCGCCCTGCGTCTCGGCGACGTAATCGAGGATGGCCCCCGCCGCGCGCACCGCCAACGGCTTGTTCTGCAGGCCGAACCCGTCCAGCGTGGTCACCTCGAAGTGATCGAGCAGCGCGTCCCGCGTGAAGGCGGGGCCGAAGCGGTAGTCGGGCAGCGGGGTGATGTGCACGCCGGGCGGCAACGTCACCCCGCGCTCGGCCCACGACGCGGGCAGCAGCACTTCGCGCGGCTCCAGCCGGGCCAGTTCCTCGACGACGATGAGCGTCGCGCCATCCCCGGTGACCTGCGTGGCGGCGAACTCGCCGGTGCTGATGTCGGCGTAGGCCAGCCCAACGCCCGCCCAGCCGTCGCCGGAGCGATCCGGCTCCGGGGCCAGGGCCAGCAGGTAGTTGTGGCGCGCGTCGGGCAGCATCCCCGGCTCCATGACCGTGCCCGGCGTGATCACGCGCGACACCTCGCGCGGCGTCAGCCCATTGACCGGCTCATTGCCCACCTGCTCGACGACCGCCACGTGGTAGCCGCGCTCGACCAGCCGGGCAATGTAACCCTCGACGGCGTGATGCGGCACGCCGCACATCGGCACGCGCTCGCCTTTGGAGACAGGGCGGCCTGTCAGTACCAAATCTAGCTCGCGCGCGGCGATCTGCGCGTCGTCGTCGAACATCTCGTAAAAGTCGCCCAGGCGGAACATGACAATCGAGTCAGGGAACTGGCTCTTGAAGTCAAGGTACTGCTTGCGAGAGGGCGTGAGCTTGGTCATGGGAGTTTCAATAATCCCGGTTTTGGGCTATGATTGCGGCAAGGGGCAACTGTGCACGTCCGGCGGAGGCACAGGCCGCGCGCAGTATTCTAGCAGGCGGGCCGCACGCCGACAACCGCCGCGATGAGGGTGCGTGCAAAGGTTGTCAGCGAATCGCTTGACAGCGGGGCATAGACCTCACCCCCCGGCCTCACTGCGCTTGGCCTTTCCCCCTCTCCGCTGCGGAGAGGGGGAGGCAAGGCGCGCCAGCGCCGAGCGGGGGTGAGGTAAACAGGATACGGCCCAACGGAGTGATAGACAGTGGATCACGTCATCATCGGCGTTGACCTGGGTGGCACGCAGATGCGCGTGGCCCGCTTCGACGCCCAACTCGCCATTGAGGAGCGGCTGGCCGAGCCGACCAAAGCCCGCGAGGGCCGCGACCGGGTGATTGCCCGGCTGCTTGACCTCATCGCGCGGGTGGCGCCGGACGATGCGGCGTCGCTCGACGGCATCGGTGTGTCTGTCCCCGGCCCGATCAACCCGCACGAAGGGACGGTCGTCAAGCCGCCCAACCTCCCCGGCTGGCACAACGTGCCCATCCGCAAGCTGATCCAGGAGCGGTTCGGCTGCCCCACTTACCTGGGCAACGATGCCAACGTCGCGGCGCTGGCCGAAGCAACGCGCGGCGCGGCCAAAGGTTACCGCTACGTGCTCTATCTGACAGTGAGCACAGGGATCGGCTCCGGCATCATTGACGACGGGCGGCTGCTGGTCGGCGCGCAGGGCCTGGGGGCCGAAGCCGGACACATGCTCATGGTCGTGGACGGCGAGGTGATGGACATCGAGGGGGCGGCGTCTGGCACGGCCATCGCCCGCCAGGCGGTCGCGCGGCTGCGCGCCGGTGAACCGTCGGCCATGCGCACCAAAGTGGGCGACGACCTGGACAGCGTGACGGCCAAGATCGTCGGCCAGGCCGCCGCCGAGGGCGACCCGCTGGCCCTGGAACTGATCGAGCGGGCGGGCTTCATGGTCGGGCTGGCCGTAGCCAGCCTGCTGCACGTGTTCAACCCGCAGATCGTGGTCATAGGCGGCGGGGTGAGCAACGCTGGCGAGTTGCTCTTCGCACCGCTGCGTCAGGCTGTGGCCAAGCACGTGCTCGACCCGGCTTACTGCGCCAAAGTGCCGATTGTCCAGGCGGCCCTGGGCGACAACGTCGCCCTGATCGGCGCGGCGGCGCTGGTGGCAACGCGCGGCGGGAGTTTCTTATAAGGTCTGGGGGGGCAGCGCCTCTGGGTGCGCCGTCTGGAAAGAACACAGCAATGACAAGCCAAGCTACCATCCTCATTATTGATGACGACTACACGTTGGTTGAGATGGTCGCCGCCATGCTCAGCGCCAACCACTACACCGTCCACACGGCTTACGACGGCCAGGAAGGGCTGCGCAAACTGTACGAGCACCGCCCCGACCTGATCATCCTCGACATCACCATGCCGCTGATGGATGGCTGGGTCGTCTGCCAGCGCGTGCGCGAGATCAGCAACGTACCCATCCTGATGCTGACCGCTCAATCTGCGCCGGAAGAAATCGTCAAGGGGCTGGAGATGGGCGCGGACGATTACATCCTCAAGCCCACCGATCCGGCCATTCTGCTGGCGCGCGTGCGGGCCAACCTGCGCCGGGCAGCCAGCGAGCCAACTGTCTTCGACCACGACATCACCTACAGCGACGACTACCTGACCATCAACGCGCAGGATCGCCGCGTGACGGCCAACGGCCAGCCGGTTAAGCTGACGCCGACTGAGTTTAACTTGCTGATGCAGCTTGTGGACAATGCGCCGCGCATTATGCCCTACCGCGACCTGCTCGAGCAGGTGTGGGGCTTCGAGTACATTGACGACATTGACTACCTGCGCGTGTATATCTGGCACCTGCGCCGCAAACTGGAGCCAGACCCCAAAGAGCCGAGGTACATCATCAACGAGCTGGGCATCGGCTATCGCTTCGAGACCCGGCCCTGACCGCCACGCCATTCGCCCCCGCCGCCGTATTCCTGCCGCCGAACTGGTGCCAAACGGCACCTTGCAGAGTCCCCGCCAGAAAGCGATAATCACTGTCAGCGCGCCGTCAGCCGGCGCTGCCCGGTAACTGGCCGAGCGGCCTGCGGCCCACCACCGGTCAGGACACACGGTCCAGGAACGCTCGCGCCAGCGGTGATGGTTTGCGGGCGTTGTTGTCAAGAGTCTCTTTGCCTTAGGAGTAAGCAGTAATGGCTACCTTGAATCGGGTCCTGCCTGGCCCCAAAGCGAAGGCGCTCATCGAGCGCGACTCAGCCGTCGTGTCGCCCTCGTACACGCGCGGCTACCCGTTCGTGATCGCGCGCGGTGAAGGCTCGTGGGTGTGGGATGTGGACGGAGAGCGTTACATTGACTTCACGACCGGCATCGCCGTGACCGCCACCGGTCACGCTCACCCGGTGGTGGTCAAGGCCATCCAGGAGCAAGCCGAGAAGTTCATCCACATGTCAGGCACGGACTTCTACTACCTGCCGCAGATCGAGCTGGCCGAGCGGCTGGCGTCCATCGCGCCCTTCGACGACGACGCGATGGTGTTCTTCGGCAATAGCGGCGCAGAGGCCATCGAAGCAGCGATCAAGCTGGCCCGCTTCTACACCGGACGCCAGTTGTTCATCGGCTTCCTGCGCGGCTTTCACGGGCGCACGTTGGGGGCGCTGAGCTTCACCGCCAGCAAATACGTGCAGCGCCAGGGCTTCTCGCCGTTGGTGTCGGGCGTCACGCATGTACCCTACCCCGATCCCTACCATCCCCTGCTGCGCGATGACGGCTTCGCCGACCAGGGCGAGGCGGTGCTCGACTACATCGAGAACACAATCTTCAAGACGCTCGTCCCGCCGGACGAAGTGGCGGGCATCCTGGTGGAGCCGATCCAGGGCGAAGGGGGCTACGTCGTGCCGCCCGACGGCTTCTTGCAGGGCGTGCGCGAGTTGTGCGACCGCTATGGCATCCTCTTCATCGTGGACGAGGTGCAGACGGGCATGGGCCGCACCGGCAAGTGGTGGGGCGTGAATCACTGGAACGTGCAGCCGGACGTGGTCTGCGCAGCTAAAGGGATCGCCAGCGGGATGCCGCTCAGCGCCACCATCGCTCGCAAGGAGATCATGAGCGAGTGGGCGCCCGGCGCGCACGCCAGCACCTTCGGCGGCAACCCGGTGAGTTGTGCGGCAGCCATCGCCACCTTCGATCTGCTGCGCAGCGAGCTGATTGACAACGCGGCGCGCATAGGCGCTTACCTGGAAAACAAGCTGTGGGACATCGCCTCGCGGCACCCCAGCATCGGCGATGTGCGCGGGCGCGGGCTGATGATGGGCGTCGAGTTCGTGCGCGACCGCGCCACGCGCAAGCGCGCGCCGGACATTCGTGACGCCGTGGTCAATCACGCCTTTGAGGAAAGACTGCTGCTGCTCGGCTGCGGCCCCAACACCATCCGCGTCATCCCGGCGCTCACCGTTGGGCCGGAGATTGTTGACGAAGCGATGACCATCTTCGAGCGCGCCATTGCCCGCGCTGAAGAAGACCTGCTCTAACCCAGGCGTTTGCCGGGCGAGCCACCGCGCGATCAACTCCCCCTCTCTGGCTCGGCTGGAGAGGGGGATGCAGGGGGGTGAAGCGTTCACAGCGCAGCAGAGCGACACCCCACTGACAGCGGCGTGGCGAGCACCCGCCAACAAGTTCGCGCGCCTGGCATAGCCTGACCGCCCTGGAGAGGCCGCCATGTCCTCCCGCCATGCCGAACGACTCGCCCGCGCGCACTGCGCCCTGGAAGGGCTGTCGGTCGGCGATGCGTTCGGGCAGAGCCTGTTCGTCCCGCCGGCGGTCTTGCAGCACATCGTCGCCACGCGCAAGTTGCCAGTCCCGCCCTGGTATTTCACCGACGACACCAACATGGCGCTGTCCGTCTACCACGTGCTCAGCCGGCACGCTGGCATTGACCAGGATCGCCTAGCGCGCAGCCTGGCCGAGCGTTACGACCGCGCGCGGGGCTATAGCCTGGCCATGCGCAGCCTGCTTCCCGCGCTGCGCCAGGGGGCGTCGTGGCGCAAGCTGGCCCCGACGCTGTTCGGACGCCAGGGGTCCTACGGCAGCGGAGCCGCTGTGCGCGCCGCCCTGGTGGGTGCCTACTTCGCCGACGATCTGCCCGCCGCCATCGAGCACGCGCGCGCCTCTGCGGAAGTGACGCACAGCCACCCCGAAGCGACTGCCGGCGCTGTGGCCGTGGCGGCGGCGGCGGCCCTGGCCTGGCAGGGACGAGCCAGCACTCCCCGACCTGCGCGCGAGCAGTTCCTCGGCCACCTGATGCTGCTCGTCCCGCCCAGCAAAGTGCGCGAAGGGATTCGCCGCGCCCGCGACCTCCCCTCAGCGACGACCGTTGAGGAGGCCGTCGCCGAGCTGGGCAACGGCAGCCGCGTCACCGCCCAGGACACGGTGCCCTTCGCGTTGTGGTGCGCCGCCCACCACCTGGGCGACTTCTGCGAGGCGCTCTGGCTGGTTGCCAGCGGCATGGGCGACACCGACACCACCTGCGCCATCACCGGGGCGGTCGTGGTCATGGCCACCGGCGCGGACGCCATCCCCGCCTCCTGGCGCGAGAGCCGCGAGCCGCTGCCAGCCTGGTCTTTCGACGGGCCGGGGCGCTGACCGCCGGCATCGTCTTGCACGCCACCCGCGCGCCATCGCGTTAGAAACGCGCAAGACAGCACAATATCCTCATAAGAAAACCTGTCGCCACCTTACTGCCGGGCAGGCCGCCTGCTACAATACGAAGTATGTTCCTGCTACCTGATTACCGAGTTCGCCAGCGCGACTACCTGCTCAACATCAGCCGGGCCATCACCGCCCAGCTCGATCTGGGCGAGGTACTGCGCATGGTGCTACAAGCGGCCACCTCCATGCTCAGCGCCGAGGTTGGCATCATTGCCCTGCGCGAAAATGGGGCCTTCCACACGCGGGCTATCATCGGCTTCGAACCGGAACAAGCGCCGCTATTCGACGTGCTGCTGGAGGAGTTGCCGACCCTGCCCGCTCGCAACGATGAAGATGTCCAGCAGTTTCACGCCAGGATGCGCAGCATCGCCCGGCGCATGGACCCCACGCTGCGCCAGGTGGTCGCCCTGCCCCTGTCAGTGGCCGACGACATGCTGGGCATCATCTTTATCTTCCGCGGCTACGCCGGCACGCCCACCCAGAACGATTACGGGCTGCTGCAGAGCTTCGCTGACCAGGCCGCTATCGCCGTGCACAACGCGCGCATGTACGCTGTCGCCAACCAGGAACGCCAGCGATTGGCAGCCATCCTGGAGCATAGCGCCGACGGCGTGATGATCCTCGACGCCCAGCTTCGCATCGAGCGGTGGAATCGCGCCCTCAGCTACATGACCGGCTGGCAGGCCAACCAGGCCGCCGGACGCTTCCACGACGATGTGATCCGCTGGCGTCGCCGCGAGATCGGCCCAAACCTGACGGAAGCGATTCACCAGGGGTGGCCTGGCCCGCGCGCCGGGCAAGGCGCACCGGACACGATCTACGTGGAGGGCGACCTGGAGCGGCTGGACGGGTCTTCGCTCAGCGTCGGCATCACCTACGCGGCGCTGATCGACGCCAAAGGTGCTCTGCTCAACGTGATCGCCAACGTGCGCGACATCACTCATTTCCGCGAAGCCGAGCGCCTGAAATCCACGTTTATCTCGGTCGTCTCGCACGAACTCAAGACGCCGGTCGCTCTGATCAAAGGCTATGCCGACGCGCTCAACCGCGACGACGCCGAGTGGGATCGGGCCACCATCCAGAACGGGCTGACCGTCATCGAGGAGGAAGCCGACCGGCTGGCCGAACTGATCGAGAATCTGCTGGAAGCGTCGAAGCTGCAAGCCGAAAGCATGAAGCTGACCTACGACGATGTCAGCCTGCCCGCTCTGGTGCGCCGCTCCATTGAACGCTTCCAGACGCAGACGACCCAGCACACACTGAGCGCCATCTTCCCCGACAACTTTCCGATCATTCGCGGCGACACCCGGCGGTTGCAGCAGGTCATTGACAACCTGCTGAGCAACGCGATCAAGTATTCGCCCAAAGGCGGCCCGATCACCGTCACTGGCGACTTCAACGGGACGACCGTGCGTGTGTCGGTGCGCGACCGGGGCATTGGCCTGCCGCCCGACCAGCTTGAGCGCGTCTTCGAGCGGTTCTATCGTGTGGACGACAGCCTGACGCAGAAAGCGCCGGGGACGGGGCTGGGCCTGTACCTGGCCAACGCCGTGATCAAGGCGCACGGAGGCCGCATCTGGGCCGAGAACAACCCCGATGGCGGCGCTACGTTTAGCTTCCTCCTGCCGCGCGGCGACTGATGCACTAGACTCTCACACCGCCGGAATGGGTGTTTTGCGCAGGAGGGGCGCTGCTCCACGCCGTCTGCACGGGTGCATCCAGATTTGGGGACGAGAGTCTCTGAACCGTAGAGACGCAGAGGACACAGAGGAGAACATTGAGAAGAACTATGAAGAGTCTTTGCTTTTCTCCGCGCTCTCTGCGCCTCTGCGGTGATGCTTTGCCCCAAAATCCGAATACGCCCGCCTTCGGGTCCACGAACAACCTGTTAGGGCTGGGCACTTGGGCGCTGGGATTGCCCCC
>DYGW01000170.1 GCA_020724485.1 Thermoflexus sp.
CGAGGGGGGAAGGGCCGGGGATGGGGGGGACAAACACGTTCACGACTTGTTCGTGACCCACCCCCCAACCGTTGTTGGACAGTCTGTGGGCCGGGGCGTATACTGAAGCGTGGCTCGCGCGGCCTGCGCGCAGCCCTGGTACCAGCCGCCAGACTACTTGTAGCCGGTTCCACGCACGGATAAGTGACCATGACCACTCCCCAAGTATATGTTGCCATCGAGGGCGTCATTGGTGTGGGCAAGACGACCTTGGCGCGCATGTTCCAGAAGGAAATGGGCGGCCAGCTTGTGCTGGAGGTCTTCGAGGAAAACCCCTTCCTGAGCGACTTCTACACCGACCGCGCGCGCTATGCCTTCCAGACGCAGATTTTCTTCCTGCTCAGCCGCTACCACCAACAGCGCCAGTTTGCCCGCATGAGCCGCCCGCTGATCAGCGACTACATGTTCGACAAAGACCGGCTGTTCGCCCAGGTCAACCTGTCCGGCGACGAGCTACAGACCTATTACAGCGTGCAGGAGGCGCTCGCCGAGAACATCCCCCTGCCCGACTTGGTTGTGTTTCTCAAAGCGGACACTGAGACGCTGATGAACCGCATCACCGCGCGCGACCGGCCCTACGAGCGCAACATGGAAGCGGCCTACATTGACAGCCTGCGCGTTGCCTACGAGCAGTTCTTCGCCGCCTACGAGCTGGCTCCGGTGCTCACCATAGATACCAACAGCCTGGACTTCGTCACAAACCCTGAAGACCGCGCAGCCGTCTTCGACCGGATTCGCGGGG
Organism: Thermoflexus sp.; assembly: GCA_020724485.1. Classification (GTDB taxonomy): domain Bacteria; phylum Chloroflexota; class Anaerolineae; order Aggregatilineales; family Aggregatilineaceae; genus UBA2029. The sequence continues at coordinate 782 of DYGW01000170.1, forward strand.
CGCTGGGCGCTGGGCCGCGCCAGCCCGCCTTGCCAGGGTTGGAGACGGGTAAGGCGGCGCTGCCCGTGCCGCCGGCAGCCGAAACCGCTCCATTGGAGCAAACTGCGCGGCGGCTGGGCGATTTCCAGCAATTCCACCAGCGGCTAGACCAGGACAAGCAGTTCCTCACCGACCCGTACCTGAACTTCATGCTGCTGCAAGAAGAAATGGGCGAATTGGCGCGGGCCTTCGCCCGGCGCTGGATAGCAAAGACGACGGGCGGCCCGGACGACGCGCAGCCCGCCATCCGCGAGGAGATGGCCGACGTGCTGGCTTACCTGCTCAAGCTGGCGAACTACGCCGGCGTAGACCTGGAAGCGGCCTACCTGGAGAAGATGCGTCGCAACCAGGGGCGCGAGTGGCCCGGGCCGTCCGAGACAGAAAGCGAAGGGGCATGATCCAGTCAGCGAACTCCAACAAGTATTTCGTGGCGATTGGCGGCAACATTGGCGTGGGCAAGTCCACGCTGACCGGCATCCTGGCCGAAGCACTCGGTTGGAAGCCGTTTTACGAGGCGGTGGACGAAAACCCCTACCTGGCCGACTTCTACGCCGACATGCGCCGCTGGAGCTTTCACTCGCAGGTGTTCTTTCTGTCGCGGCGGCTTCAACATCACCGCCAGCTTGTAGACCACCCCGGCTCGGTCGTGCAGGATCGCAGCGTCTACGAGGACGCCGAGATCTTCGCCCACAACCTGTACAAGCGCGGCCAGATGTCCGAGCGCGACTATGGCGCGTATCACGACCTCTACGAGGGAATTCGCGCCTTCTTGCCGCCGCCCGACCTGCTGATCTACCTCAAGGCCAGCATCGAGACACTGCAGACGCGCATCCATCAGCGCGGGCGCGACTTCGAGCGCGATATCTCCGCCGATTACCTGCACCAGCTCAATGTCCTGTACGACGAGTGGATCGAGCGGTGGGATAGCTGCGCCGTGCTGGTCGTGCCCGCCGACGACATGGACTTCCAGCACGACGCCGCCGCGCGCCAGGCCATCGTGGACGCCGTCCGCGAGTCTCTCAAGCCCGCGCCGGTGCGCTACCTGCGCTATCCCGTGCACATGCCCTGATCGACTGCGCGGCGCCCTCGGTCGTGCTAAAATAGGCGCTAGGCGACTTGCGCAGGGGAAGCGGGCAGCATTCTGGAGTGAACAGGAGCGACATGCGGCAGCGGAGAGAGCGACAGGCATCGAGCGGAACAGCGCGGCTGCGCTGTGGGCTGGTGCTCTTGGGGCTGGCGCTGCTGCTCGCCGCGTGCGGGGGCAACGCTCAGCCGAGCATCGTGACGCTCGCCCCCAGCCCGACGCGCACGTTGCCTCCTAGCCCGACCGCTGCCCCAGTTGGCGCCGTCCCCAGCCCGCCGCCGAGTGCCACACCGACCGCGCTATCGCCCACCACGCCAACGCCTGGCCCCTCGCCGACCAATCCGGTTGCGCCGACCCTCTCCCCGGCCCCGGCCACACTCACTGCGACCAGTGCCCCAACGCGCGCCGGCTTGTCGGTTGAGTATTTCACGACTGACACAGCCTCAGTCCGGCCCGGCGACACGGTGACCCTCTTCTGGAGCACGCGCGGCGCGACGAGCGCACGCATCTATCGGCTGGACGCCGAAGGCGAGCGAGTCTGGCGCTGGGACGTGAACGTTAGCGGTAAGCTGGTTGTGGCGACAGGGGGCGGTGACCGCGAAGTTGCCCGCTTCGTGCTCGAAGCCGCGAACGCGAGCACATCCGTCGAGCAACCGCTGCTGATTCCCCTCTCGTGCCCGGAGACGTGGTATTTCGATCCGCCGCCGGATTCCTGCCCGGCAGCGCCAGCGCAACTGACGACGCAGGCCGAGCAGACCTTCGAACGCGGGCGCATGATCTGGGTGGAGGTGCAGGATCGCATCTATGTGCTGTTTGAAGACGGCGGCTCGCCAGCCTGGGCGCAGTATCCCGACAACTTCCAGGAAGGCGACCTCGACCGCGATGAGTCGCTCGTCGCCCCGCCAGGCTTGCAGCAGCCAATTCGAGGATTCGGCCTGGTGTGGCGCAGCAACCCGCGCGTCCGCGACCGACTCGGCTGGGCCACGACGCCGGAGGTCGCCTTCGAGGGCATGATTCAGGCTGATTCGCAAGAACCGGGCGTGGCGACAACCTATCTGCGCACCCGCGACGGGGCAATTCTGGCGCTGGATGCGCTCGCCGGGGAGTGGGAAATGCTGCCTCCGGTCGTGACTGGCGATGGCGAGCAATAACTGGAAGGCAGCGAGCCGATGATTAACGAACCGTCCGCGTTTGATTCGAACCGGGGGCCAGCTGGCCCCCTGCCCCCTAAAGAGACACCCACCTCCCTGGACGCAACCCGCGCCCAGTTCCAAGACGCTGTCTCCGCTGTGATGGAGATCAGCAGCGCCGACCTGCACACGCCGCCACCGATGAGCGCGCGCTTCACCGGGCGGCTGCGCGTCAGCAGCGAAATGGCCTACGAGCACCTTGACTCCGTCTTCGCGCCGCTGGATCATCACGTCGTGCTGACGACCGACGAGGGAGGCCAGCACGTCGTTCTGGCGATCAAGGGGCGCATCCAGCCCAAGCCGCGCCCGGTCTGGCCGAATATCGTCCTGCTGATCCTGACCGTGCTCAGCCTGCTGTTCGTCGGCGCGACGCAGGACGCCACCATGCAGGACGCGGAAAGCCTGCCGCTCTCGTCCATCTGGCGCGGCTGGCCCTACGCGCTGAGCGTGCTGCTGATTCTGGGCGGGCACGAGCTGGGCCACTACTTCGCGGCGCGCTTTCACGGCGTCCACGTGACCCTGCCCTACTTCATCCCGCTGCCACTCGGTTTCTTCGGGACGCTGGGCGCGTTCATCCATCTGCGCGAGCCGGTGCGCAACCGCAGGATTCTCTTCGATGTGGGCGTCGCCGGGCCGCTGGCCGGGTTTGTGCTGGCCGTGCCGATCCTCTTCATTGGGCTGGCTACCTCTGACATCACGCCGCTGCCAGCGGACGGGTACATCCTGGAGGGCGATTCGCTGCTTTACGGCCTGGCGAAATTCATCGTCTTCGGCGAGCTACTGCCCACTGCCCACGAAGACGTGCTCATCAACCAGGTTGCCAAGGCCGGCTGGACGGGCCTGTTCATCACCGGCCTGAACCTGATCCCGGTCGGCCAGCTTGACGGCGGCCATGTAGTCTCCACCCTGTTGGGTCGTCGCGCGCAGCGCCTCTACTTGCCAGTGCTCGGCGTCTTCCTGATGCTGTCGTTCATCAACTCGATGTGGCTGCTGTGGACGATGCTGCTGTTCCTGTTAGGCCGGCTGTACGCCATGCCCCTCGACGCCATCACCCCGCTCGACTCCCGGCGGCGGCGGCTGGGCTACGCGGCGCTGCTCATCTTCGTGTTGGTCTTCGTGCCCAACCCTTTGCAGATCGTCCAGCCCTGAGCGCGGCGCAGCGCCCGCCGAGCGCCCATGACCACTAACGCCTCCCGCACACATCCCAACCAGCGCCCGCCGGCGCGGCGGGGGCGTGCCCTGCGTGCGGCCCTGGCCGCGTTGGCCGTGATCGCGCTGCTAGAAGCGTTGGGCCTGGTCGCACTGGAAGACCTGCTGCCGGGCGGGGACAGCGCGCGCCGGTCGCACTTCATCACCGACGCCAACGCGCCGCTGGCCGCCTTCTACACACCGGAAGTCCTCCACTGGCAGGACGAAATCCGGGAGTGGGCCAGGACGTACAGCATAAACCCAAACGTGCTGGCTATCGTCATCCAGATCGAGTCCTGCGGCGACTCCACCGTCGAGTCTTCCGCCGGGGCGCTGGGTCTTATGCAGGTCATGCCCTTTCACTTCGAGTATGGCGAAAACATGATCAACCCGGAGACGAACGTGCGGCGCGGGATGGAGGTCTTCCGCGAGTGTCTGACCGTATTTGCGGGGTACGATCTGGGGCTGGCGCTGGCCTGCTATAACGGCGGCCCCGGCGTGACGCAGCGCCGCTACCAGGACTGGTACCCGGAGACGCGCCACTACTACGAGTGGGCGACCGGGCTGTGGCAAGACGTGCAGGCGGGCGCGACGAAGAGCGACACCCTGGCGGACTGGCTGGCGGCAGGCGGTCAGCGGCTGTGCGACCGGGCGGCGCGCTCCCAGCAGGCTACAGCGGCGGCTCTGGCACCGTAGCGCGGCAGAGCAGTACCCCACGTGCACCAGGTTAATGCCCCTCCCCCTGGCCCCCTCCCTGGCTCGGCTGGAGAGGGGGATTGAGGGGAGTGAGGCGGCTTAGCCTATGTATGGCGATACGCCCCCTACGACGGCATCGTACGACATAAAACACGACCGGAGGCTGGTCTGCTCCGGTCGTGCGTTTATCGGCTAACGGTGGTACCTGATGGCCAAGAACAAGTCAGGCGCTCGTTGTCATAGCCAGCGCAGCATTCAGCTCCACGCGGATGCCAGGCCCCATCGTCGTGCTGATGACCACGCGGCGGACGAACGTGCCTTTCGCCGCCGCCGGACGGCTGCGGCGCACAGTGTCCATCACAGCGGCCATGTTGCCCAGAAGCTGCGCCTCGCTGAAGCTGGCCTTGCCGATGGGGACGTGCACATTGGCTGTCTTGTCGTTGCGGAACTCAATACGACCGGCGCGTGCTTCTTCGATGGCGCGCGGAATGTCTTCGGGCTGCACCAGGGTGCCCGCCTTCGGATTCGGCATCAGGCCCTTGCGACCCAGCACCTTACCGAGACGGCCAATCTTGCGCATCACGTCGGGGATGGCCAGCACCACATCGAAATCGGTCCAGCCCTCATTGGCAATGCGGGCGATCATCTCGTCGTCGGCGACATAATCGGCACCGGCGTCCTGGGCGAGCTTGGCGGCCTCGCCTTCGGCGAAGACCAGCACGCGCACCGTCTTGCCCAGGCCATGCGGCAGCAGGACAGTGGTGCGAATCTGTTGGTCGGAGTGGCGCGGGTCAATGCCCAGCCGCAGGTGTAACTCAACGGTTTCGTCGAACTTGGCCGGGGCGGTTTCTTTGGCGAGCTTGATCGCCTCTTCAGGGGTGTACAGCGTCTCGCGATCCACCTTGGCGGCGGCTTCGAGATACTTCTTTCCGTGCTTAGGCATGTCTGTCTCCTCAGTGGTAGTAGTGGGCAGCGCCCTCCCACAATCGGGGAACGGCGTGAAGCCGGTCAGTCTTCGATGGTGACGCCCATGCTGCGGGCGGTGCCTTCGATCTGAAGCATAGCGCCTTCCAGATCAACGGCGTTGAGGTCCTTCATCTTGATCTCGGCGATCTCGCGGACCTGCTGGCGGGTCAGCTTGCCGACCTTGGTGCTTTTCGGCGAGGCCGAGCCTTTTTCCAACCCGGCAGCACGGCGGATGAGGAACGCAGTCGGCGGGCTTTTGAGAATGAACTTGAACGAGCCGTCGGAGAAGATGGTGATCTCCGCCGGGATGATCTCGCCGATGCGGTTGCTGGTCTTCGCATTGTATTCCTTGCAGAAGCCCATCAGGTTGATGCCGTGCTGGGCGAGCGCGGGGCCGATGGGCGGCGCCGGGTTCGCCTTGCCGGCTGCGATCTGAAGCGTGACAACAGCTTTGACTTTCTTGGCCATGTTCCTTCGGTCCTCGTGGTGTCGAACACAGAACGCCCCCCAAAGCAGGGGGCTTCCCGTCGAGCGAAACGTACAGCGAAACGGTTATGCAGCGTCAGGCTTTCTCGACCTGGAGGAAGTCCAGCTCAACCGGCGTCTCGCGCCCGAAGAACGACACGAGCACGCGCACTTTGGCTTTCTCCATGTCAATATCGCCCACCGTGCCGATAAACTCATTGAACGGCCCGTCTATGATGCGCACTTTCTGGCCGGGCTTGAAGGTGACCTTCAGCTTCGGGGCCTCGGCTTCCATGCGGCGCATGATCTGCGAGACTTCTTCGGGGCGCAGCGGCGTCGGCTCGTTGCCCATGCCCACGAACCCTGTGACGCCCGGCGTGTTGCGCACCACATACCAGGAGTCCTCGTCCATCTTCATCTGCACCAGGATGTAGCCCGGAAAGACGCGGCGCTCGATGGTGCGGCGCTTGCCCTCGCGGACTTCGATCTCCTCCTCCGTCGGCACAACCACGTCGAAGATCTTGTCTTGCATACCCATCGTCTCGATGCGCTGCTCGATGGCGTGGCGAACCTTATTCTCCTGGCCGGAATAGCAGTGCACCACGTACCACTTGCGGTCGTCTTCCGGTTCTTCCCCGGCAAGCGCCTGGATGCCGGCGGAGAGCACCGACGAGACACCCGCCAGCCCTTCGTCCTCAGGCTCACTTGAATCAGTCTCTTCGTCCAGATAAAGCGGTTCCGGATCGAAGTCTACGTCCTCGTCGTGGAAATCGTCTTCATACATACCTGCACCCTCGTCAATCTCTTTCCCCTATGGACGTAGCGTGTGCTCCGTTGCCTGGACACCCCGGCACATCTCATGGTTGGCCGCACAACTTGCTGTGCGCAAGAAATAGCGATCCTCCGCTAAATGCGGTGACGGAAGGCGAAATATCCCCCGCTCAGCACGACAGCGACCACCGCGCCAACGGCCAGGAAAATCCATTCCGAATCGGCGTGAAAAGCCTGACGGAACCACCAGCTATAGAACGTGTCGAGCAGGCCCAGGCCAATCGAAAAGGCGACGGTGACGGCCAGCACCACACTGGTCAGGCGCGAAGTCTCTTCGCGCGAGGGCCAGGTAACCTTCTGCATCTCGGAGACAACGCCGCGAAAATAGCCAGCCACGCTCCGCACGACCGGGATGCGGTCCAGCAGCCCACCAACATTGAGGCTCAGACCGCGCCGGCCCTTACGCACAGCGGGCGCGGTGCGCTCCTTGCGCACGGCGGGCTGGCCGTTGCTGGCAGCTTCGTCTGCCGCTGGCTGCGTCCGCGCCCGGCGTTCGGCGACGGCGGCGGGGTTCTGCTGCGTCTTGGGGTCTTCAATGCGAGTACGTGTGCGTGCCACTGTCTACTCCTCGGCGTGATCAACAGCCCATACCAAGACACCGTCGCAAGGACGGTGTCTTAACGTAGCGAGCGAGTTCTCAAGGCAGGGGTGGTAGGGATCGAACCCACAACCTACGGTTTTGGAGACCGTTGCTCTGCCAATTGAGCTACACCCCTGAATGATGGGGCAGGAACGCCCCAGTCCTTGCACGCGCCGTCAGTTACTTCGTCTCACGGTGTAGCGTGTGCTTCCGGCAGCGCGAGCAGTACTTCTTAAGCTCCAAGCGCCCCGGGTCATTACGCCGGTTCTTCATGCTGGTGTAGTTGCGCTCTTTGCACTCTGTGCACGAGAGCGTAATCACCATGCGAACGTCCTTTTTCTTGGCCATGTTCTACCTGTCCCGCCGTTCGGGAGTTATGGGCTGGCCCAGCAGAAGCCGGCCCCCAACAGTCTAAGTCGTCTAGTCGAGAATCTCGGTGATGACGCCCGCGCCGACGGTCAGGCCACCTTCGCGGAT
>DYGW01000171.1 GCA_020724485.1 Thermoflexus sp.
TGGCCTCGCTGCGCTCGGCCTTTCCCCCTCTCCGTAGCGGAGAGGGGGAGGCGAGGCGCGCCAGCGCCGAGCAGGGGTGAGGTAAACAGGGTGCGGCCAAACGGTCTGACAGATTTTGCACACACCCAACTGGTCCGTGCGCTTGACTCATGACTCAGCACTCTTGACTATTCTCTGCTATTTCCCGCACGCGCTACTCAAGAAAGGATCATTGTCACCGCATGACGACGAACGAGCAACCCGCCGAGTTGCTACGCTTCGGCACGGTTGGCAGCCCGGCGACGACTCCCAGGCCCGGCACGCCCGCTGCCATCGAATACTCGCGCCTGCTGAGGCTGGATCACCTGGAGATCGCCTGGGTGCAGAGCGTGCGTGTCTCCGACGAGATGTGCGCCACGATCAAGGCCGCAGCCGAAGAGCACGGGATCACTCTGAGCATCCACGCCCCCTACTATATCAACCTCAACAGCCAGAGCGCCGAACTGATGCGCAAGAGCGATGAGCGCCTGCTCGCCGCTGCGCGCAAGGGCTTTCTGGCAGGGGCGCGCGACATCGTGTTTCACCCTGGCTCCTACCACGATCAGCCACCTGAACAAGTGTACGAGCGCGTCGCCGAGAAGTTGCGCGAGCTGCGCGCGATCCTCGACGATGAGGGCGTAGATGTCATTCTGCGCCCGGAGACGATGGGCAAGCCCGCCGTCTTTGGCACGCTGGACGAGACGTTGCGGCTCAGCCGCGATATTCCCGGCGTGTTGCCGTGCATTGACTTCGCGCACCTGCACGCGCGCACGGGTCAGATCAACAGCTATGGGGAATTCACCGCCATCCTCGACGCTGTGCAGGCGGCGCTGGGCGAGCGCGGGCTGCACACCCTGCACGCGCACATGTCGGGCATCGCCTACGGGCCGCGCGGGGAGCGCCATCACCTGCCGCTCAACGAAGCCGATCTGCAATATCGCGCGCTGCTGCAGGCGCTCATTGATCGCGGGGCGCGGGGGACAGTGGGGGTCGAGGCCCCGGAACCGTTCCACGTCGCCGACGTGCTCACGCTGCAAGCGACCTACCGCCGCCTGCTGGAAAGTGGGGCGGGTGAAGATGAGAGTTCGATGAGAAACGCCGAGGAACCGTAGGCCAGGCGTTTGGTGCGCTCTGGTGGGAGCGGTATAGTAGTGGGAGGAGCGAAACAGCCGCGCGCGGTCGTTGCGGGCTGTGTGCTGAGTCAGCAGTATTGAGTCTGGAGTCCTGAGTCGAAAGCCTGGGACAGTCTCATGACTCATTGCTCCAGACTCATAACCTTTTAGCGTCATTGTCTGGATTGTCCAGGGATAGGATCGCTCCTCCATAATAGAGACATCGGCGGCTGACCGTTGCGTCAGCCATGACCGTGATGAGTAAGGAGCCGTTGCGATGAAGGATGACTACGGCAGTCTGCGCCGGCGCACGCGCGACGCCGGCTGGCAGTGGTTGATGATCGGCCTGATGTTGGGACTGGGGTTCGCGCTGGTGATATGCGTGGGTGGGTACGCGCTGGGGGCGATCTCGTTTCCTCCGCTCGAAGGCGACACGGCTACGCCGTCAGTCCGCATCGTCCCCAATGAGACTGAAGTTGCCCAGCAAGCTACCATGCAGCAGACCGAGACGAGCGTCGCTCAAGTGCCAGGAGGGGCGGAGGTGGCCCCGCTGGTCTCGCTGGAACCCGGTGACACGCCCGTTGTTGACGCTGCCCAGACGCTCGCCGATACCTTCGCGCCTTTCACGCCGACTCCGTCGCTGCTTCCTACGGGCGCGGCGGCAGGTCAGGAAACTCCTCTTGCGGCGGAGAGCAGCCCTGAGCCATCGCCGGTGGGCGGCGCGGATGCTACCCCTGCTGGGGCCGCCGCAATGGTCGAGGACACGCCCGTGCTCGGCACGCCGCCTGGTGACGCGGAGCCGGCTGCGCTGGGTCTGCCCCAGCCGCCAGCCATTCCCCCCGAACTGGACGCGATCAAGACAGAGCTGGCCGAGGTGACCGGCGGCACCTTCATGATGGGCACCACGCTGGAAGAGGCTACCCAGGCGATGGACGAGTGCCAGCTCTACGGGAAGACGTGCGAGGACTTGAGCTGGGTTTCGGATTCTACGCCGCCCCATCAGACTACGGTTGATACCTTTGCCATCGAAGTGTACGAGGTTAGCGTGACGCAGTTCGTCACGTTCCTGAACTGGATGGGGCCTAACAGCCACAAGACGCAGTGCCAGGGCCAGCCCTGCGCCCAAACAACCCAGGAGCAGGAGAACAGCCTCATCCTCTTCGACGGGATTACCTATTCCGTGCGCAATCCCGGTTTCTACAGCCAGCATCCGGCCACTTACGTGACGTGGTGGGGCGCGGTGGAGTACTGCACCACGCTCAACCGGCGGTTGCCGACCGAAGCTGAGTGGGAACGCGCGGCGCGCGGCTCGCAGAACCGCATCTACCCCTGGGGGTTCGAGTTCGACATCCAGCGCGCGATGACCTCCATTGTTGATCAGGCAGGCACGGTGCCCGTCACGTCCTATCCCAGCGGCGTGAGTCCCTATGGGGCGTTCAACATGGCCGGCAACGTGTCCGAATGGGTGTACGACTGGTACCAGCCAGACTACTACACGCAGCAACTCAACGCGCCCGACCCGAATCCCAAAGGCCCAATAGCCGGCACGGAAAAGGTGCATCGCGGCGGAAGCTGGGACACCATCCCTCTGTTCCTGCGCTCAGTCCACCGCATGAGCCAGCCGCCCGGCAACCCCACAGCGGCCATTGGCTTCCGCTGCGTGGCCGATGTCACGCCGTCGTTGCCGGTGACACCTCTGGCTGCGGGCGGCGCTGCAGCTACCGGCGCGGGCGCAGGGGGCGCGCCCACGTTGCCCCCGGCTCCCACTCAGCCGCCGCTGCCCACCAGCACCCCGGCTCCCAGCGGCCCGACTCCCACGCTTGCGCCCGGCTAGACGGCAACTGGTCCTGCGATCCTTGCGGCGGCTCTGAATTTGCGGGCCGCCTGTCTTTTCTTTAGCCTGGGGCGCGCTATAATTGGGCCGCTGCGGGCCACAGTGGGTACTCAAATAAGGACGGGCAATGAGAATAGCATTAGGGGCGGATCACGCCGGCTTCGCGCTGAAGACAGCCCTGGCGCAGTTCCTCGTGCAGCAGGGTCATGCGATTCTGGACGTGGGCACCGACAATCCCGACGAGCCGAAGGATTATTCCGACTATGCGCTGGCGGTCGCCCGGCTTGTGGTGGATGGCTCGGCGGAACGGGGCATTATCGTCTGCGGCAGTGGGGTGGGGGTGAGCATCGCCGCCAACAAGATTCCTGGCATCTACGCCTGCCTGTGCCATGATACCTATTCGGCGCACCAGGGCGTTGAGCACGATAATATGAATGTGCTGTGTCTGGGCAGCCGCGTGATCGGCCCGGCGCTGGCCGAGGAATTGGTCGCGGCGTTTCTGAGCGCGCGCTTTCAGGATCAGGTGGCGCGCTACGTGCGCCGCCATGGGAAGGTACGCGCGCTGGAAGGCGCGCCGCCGCGCTCGTAACCTGCGCGCCCTCAGCATTTGGGTATTCGAGACATGGGTCTGGAGCCTGTCCCTGCCATCCTGATTGACGAGGAGTCTTTCGTATGTCTGCCAACCCCTTAATCGCAGTTCAGCAATGCGGGCAAAGTATCTGGATGGACTACATCAAGCGCAGCCTGATCGCGTCGGGCGAGCTTGAGACGTTGGTCGCGGGGGGTATCGTGGGCATGACCTCCAACCCGACCATTTTTGCCAAAGCCATCGGCGACAGCGAGGAGTACGACGCTGCAATCTCCGAGCTACTCGACCTGGATGTGACCGGCATCTACGAGGCGCTGGCCATTGCCGACATCCAGGCCGCTGCCGATGTGTTGCGCCCGGTTTACGAGCGCACGGGCGGCGAGGATGGCTATGTGAGCCTGGAAGTCTCGCCGCTGCTGGCCTACGACACCGAGCAAACGCTCAGCGAGGCCAAGCGGCTCTTCCGCGCTGTCAACCGGCCCAACGTCATGATCAAGATTCCCGGCACGCCGCAGGGCCTGCCCGCCATCGAAGAAGCCATCGCCGCTGGGATCAATGTGAACGTCACGCTGCTCTTCTCTGTGTCCAACTACATCGAAGTGGCGCAGCGTTACGTGCGCGGGCTGGAGCGCCGGCTGGAAGCGGGGCAGGACATCACCCATGTGGCGTCTGTGGCCAGCTTCTTCCTCAGCCGTATTGATAGCGTGGTGGACAACATCCTGGAGGGCAATATCCGCGCCGGGAGGCTGCGCGGCGGCTTCGAGAGCGCCCAGCTCAACCGCCGGCTGCTGGGCAAGGCGGCCATCGCCAGCGCCAAGCTGGCTTACGCCCACTTCAAGGAGATTTTCGAGAGCGAGCGTTTCGCCCGGCTGCGCGAGCACGGTGCCCGCGTGCAGCGTCCGCTGTGGGCCAGCACGAGCACCAAGAATCCGAGCTACCCTGACACGTACTATGTAGACACGCTGATCGGCCCGCATACGGTCAACACCCTGCCGCCGCAGACGATTGACGCCTTCCGCGATCACGGCACGGTCGCCTGCACGCTGGAGCAGGAGGTGGACGAGGCGCGCGAGGTGATGGCCCAGCTTGCCGAAGTCGGCGTGCGCATGGACAAGGTCGTGCAGCAGCTTCAAGGTGACGGCGTTGAGGCGTTCGCCAGCGACTTCCGGCGGCTTCTGGAAGCGGTTGAGGGCAAGCGACAGGTCTTGCTGACTGGCGTGATCAAGCGCCAGTCCATGTGCTGCGACGCCTACGAGCTTGATCTGCGCGACGTGCTCGCCCAGCTTGATAAGCAGAAGATCACGCGGCGCATCTGGGACAAAGACCCGTCGGTGTGGAAGGAGGAGTCAGTCCACCAGCAGGTGATCAGCACCCGCCTCGGCTGGCTCAATATCCTCAATGCCGAAGAAGCGTTCTTCGCGCCAGTCTACGCACTGCGCGACGAGGTGCGCGCGCGTGGCTACAGCCATGCCCTGTTGTTAGGCATGGGCGGCAGCAGCCTGGCCGCCGAGGTGATGCGCCAGACGTTTGGGGTTCTGCCCGGCTTCCCGGCTATGATCGTCCTGGACACGACCGATCCGCAGGCCATTGCCCTGGCCACAGACGCCATTGACCTCGATAACACGCTGTTCATCGTCTCCACCAAGTCGGGCAGTACGGTCGAGACGCTCTCGTTCTACAAGTACTTCTACAGCCTGGTGGAGGCCCGGCGCGGCGGGGGGGCCGGCGAGCAGTTCTGCGCCATCACCGATGCCGGATCGCCGCTGGAAAAGACCGCGCGCGACAAGGGATTCAAGCACCTGTTTCTGAATCCTGAGGACATTGGCGGGCGTTATAGCGTGCTGAGTTATTTCGGGCTGGTGCCTGCCGCGATCATGGGCCTCGACCTCGACCGGCTGCTCGGCAGCGCGCGCAACATGGCCTCGGCCTGCGCCAAGAACGTCCCGACGATCAGCAATCCGGGGGCGTGGCTTGGCGCGGCGATGGGCTACCTGGCCCTGCAGGGGCGCGACAAGGTCTCGCTGATCGCCTCTTCCTCGATCAGCAGCTTCGGCCTGTGGGCGGAGCAACTTATCGCAGAGAGCACCGGCAAAGAGGGCAAGGGCATCGTTCCGGTGGCCAACGTGACGCCGGATGATCCGCGCGACTTTGATGACGACCGCTTCTTCGTCTACCTGCGCCTGGACGACGCTCGCGGCCACTCGGATCGCCTGGTTGACGATCTGCGCAGCGCCGGTCATCCGGTGATGACGCTGCACCTGGCCGATGCGTATGACCTGGGCGGCGAGTTCTTCCGCTGGGAGTTCGCCACAGCAGTGGCCGGTCACCTGCTGCAGATCAACCCGTTCGACCAGCCGAACGTCCAGGAGAGCAAGGCCAACACCAAGCGCCTGCTCGATCACATCGCCGAGCACGGCGACCTGCCCGAAGAAGCACCGGTGTTGGAGGAAAACGGGCTGAAGCTCTACGCGGACCCCAGAACCGCTGAGACTCTGCGCCGGATCGTTAAGCAGCGCGGTTTCGACTATGGTGACCTGGTCAATATGCTGTTGGCGCACATGAGCCTGGCAAGCTCCGGCGATTACATTGCGCTGATGGCGTACCTGGCCCCCACGCAGCGCCACAACCAACTGCTGGAAGCGATTCGCCAGGAGCTACGCCATGCGACCGAGCGCGCCGTGACGCTGGGCTACGGGCCGCGCTTCCTCCACTCGACCGGCCAACTGCACAAGGGCGGCCCCAACAACGGGGTGTTCATCCAGATCACGGTGGAGAACTACGAGAAGATTCCCATCCCCGGCGAACCGTATGATTTCATGCTGCTCAAGCGGGCGCAGGCGCAGGGCGACCTGGAGGCACTGCAGGCCAAACACCGCCGTGTGGTACGCTTCCACCTGCCCGAAGGCAGCGTTTCACAAGGGTTGGAGCGGTTCCTGGGGGCGATCAAGATCGCCGCAGCCAAGAAGCGCGGCTGGTAGGCAGCCAGCATACACACCGGGGACTCACTCAGGGAGCGCCCCGGTGTTGTGTGTAACGTCCCCATTCGCTGCTTCGACTGGCGGGCGTGGCGTGTTGGTGGGCAGGGGGGATGGCGCGATCTCAGCGGCGCTGGTGCCACCGCCGGGGCCGCTGACGCCAAGTGTGGGCTGCATGAGCGCCTCTTTGGTCGCCGTCAGCTTGAACACACCGGTCGCTGCGTAGTCGGGCGCGGTGGTTCTGGGCGATGTCGGCTCGTTGATCAGGTAATACGCCCCGCCCACTGCCACCGCGAGGATGACCAGCGCCACTAGGACGAGGGCGGCCAGCCAGGTAGTCCAGCCGCTGGACTTGCGCCGCCGCCGCGAGACGACGCGCGGCACCCCGTATGAGATCGCTGGCGGGGGAGGCGATGGGCGCGGCTCGGCGAGCGGCTGTCCGGCTTCTGGCCGGCGCAGGAGCACCCGTCCGGTGTCAAGCCTGCGCCGGGCCGCACCGGCTTTCAGCCGCTCGGTGAGCGAAGGCTCGGTCTCGGTCATGATCGGCGGCACGGCGGCGCTGCCATGCGCTCCCTCGATGGCGTGTTTGAGGGCTTCGGCCAGCGCGGTCGCCGTCATGTAACGATTCTCGCGCTTCTTTTCGAGCGCCTTCAACAGCACGTTCTCTACAGCGCGCGACAGCGCAGGGTTGATCGCGCAGGGGGATGGCGGGCGTTCCGTCACGTGCTTGACCGCCACTGTGTAGGGGGTGTCGCCCTCAAACGGCCTGGTGCTGGTCAGCATCTCGAACAGCACCACGCCCAGCGCGTAGACATCGGAGCGCCCGTCGAGATCGTGCCCCTGCGCCTGCTCCGGCGACATATACGACGGCGTGCCGACCACACCGCTGGCCGTCAGCGGCCTGGTGTTCTGGCCCAGGATGCGCGCGATGCCGAAGTCGGTGAGATAGGCGTCGCCGTTGGCGTCGAGCAGGATGTTGCTCGGCTTGAGGTCGCGGTGCAGCACGCCCTGGCGGTGCGCGTAGTCGAGCGCTGGCGCGATTTGCAGCACGATCTGCAACGTCCGTTCCGGCAAGATTGGTCCGGTAGCCAGCAGATCGTCCACCGAGCCGCCGTCCATGTAGCGCATCACCAGGTAGGGGATGCGCTCAAATTCGCCGTAGTCGTGCACGGGCACGATGGCACGGTGCTCTAGGCGCGCGACGATGCTCGCTTCCAGCTTGAAGCGGTCGAGGGAAGTAGGCTGGTTGAGGTACTGCAACGGCAGCACCTTGAGCGCGACATCGCGGTTCATCGAGAGTTGGTGGGCGCGGTAGACGGTAGCCATACCGCCCCGGCCAATCTCCTCGCGGATCGCGTAGCCGCCGATAGTCGCGCCGACCGAGAATGCTTCCATAGCACCACGCTGAACCGGCGCGGCGACCCCGCTGCTGACCCAACCGTACTTGATGCTACCCGCACGCGAGCGCCGCGCTCACTGTAGGGACTATACACGGCTGGCCTTGAAATCGCTAGAAAACAACAGGCGGCCCCTCTGGCAGGGGGCCGCCTGTCTGTCCCTGGGTGATGGCTGGGCGGACGGTTTAGTATTCCGGCATGGGAGGCGCAGCAGGCTGCTTCTCCTCTGGGATGTCGGTGATGAGGGCTTCGGTGGTGAGGATCATGGAGGCGATGCTGGCGG
>DYGW01000172.1 GCA_020724485.1 Thermoflexus sp.
GAAAAGCAAAGAATCTTCATAGTTCTTCTCTGTGTCCTCTGTGTCTCTGCGGTTCCAGAATTTCGCCCCCATCGTGAAATACACCCGTGTAGTGCGCTGCTGGCGGGACGGCAAGCGGTCGTGCGATAATCTGTTTAGCGCACTGTAACCCTGACACGCCTTTAACATCCGCTGTGAGCGCCCCACAATGCCCCTGTCATCACTGCCAACTGCACCGGCACTCACACACTAACCCTGGTGCTGGCCGTGACGTATGGTAGAATCGGCAGTGCAAGTCCGTTTGTATTAAGGAGTAGCAGGATGTTCACAAAGCGTTTTCTCAAGAGCGGCAAAGTGAAGGTGGAGTTCACGCTCCCCGATTCCATTGCCGCGAACGCTGAAAGCGCGTACCTGGTGGGCGACTTCAACGACTGGGACGAGGCCGCCACCCCCATGACGCGCTACAAGAACGGCAAGCTCAAGGTCTCGCTGGACCTGGAACCCAACCGCGAGTACCAGTTCCGCTACTTGGTCAACGGCAGCCACTGGCACAACGACTGGGACGCCGATCGCTACGTCGCCAACCCGTTCAGCGGCGACAACTCAGTGGTCAACACCAGCCCCGACTAGCGGCCACACCGAATTGTAGGCACACGACAGCGGGCGCGCCGCCATGACTCATCACCGCCTGCGCGGTGCGCTCCTTGTTCTAACGCTTCGCCGCCCGTACCCGCTCATGCTGGACGGGCGGCTGTTCACCACAACCAGTTTTGCGCGGAGTCCTGAATGATCCACTTTGGACGTGAAACGCTCGATGCGCTGCTGCGCCGCGAATGGCTCGTCACCAACGGCATCGGCGGCTACGCGCTGGGGTCGCTGGCGGGCGCGCGCACGCGCCGCTACCACAGCCTGCTCACCGCCTCGCTCCAGCCCCCCACCCGCCGTACCGTGCTTGTCGCTGACCTCGACGCCTGGGTGGAAATTGATGGTCGCCGCTCGCCCCTGGTGACGCACGAATGGGCGGCGGGCGTCGTGCTGCCCGATGGCTACCGTCACCTGGAGAGCTTCCACCTAGAAGGGACGATCCCCGTCTTCGTGTGGGGGCTGGGCGACGTGCGCCTCGTGCAGCGCATCTGGATGGCGCACGGCCAGAACACGACCTACGTCACCTATTCTTACGTGCGCAGCACCGCGCACCTCAAGCTGGTCATCAAGCCGCTGTGCGCCTACCGCGATCACCACAGGCTGACCAAAGGCGGCTACCCGGTGGAGGTGACGCCCATCCCCGCGCCCTGGTCGTGCGGTGAGGGCGTGCGCGTCACCCAGCACCCCGACCGCAACGACAACGAGGGCGGCACCCTGCGCATCTTCACCAACCAGGGCACCATCGTCCCCAATTCCGAGTGGTGGTGGTCTTTCCACCTCTCCGAGGAGAAGCGGCGCGGCCTGGGCGACCAGGAAGACCTCTTCGCCGCAGCTTCCCTCACCGCCGAGCTAGACCTGGGCGGCACCCTGGCCCTCGTCTTCACCGCCGAGAAGGGCGATCCCGCGCCCTGGCACGACGCCCTGCTCGCCGAGCAACAGCGCCAGCAAGCCCTGCTTGCCGGGGCCGGGCTGGACGACGCGCCCGCCTGGATTCGCCAGCTTGCCCTGTCCGCCGACCAGTTCCTCGTCACGCGCGACATGGACGGCAAGCCGGGAAAGAGCGTCCTGGCCGGTTATCCCTGGTTCAGCGATTGGGGCCGCGACACCATGATCGCCCTGCCCGGCCTGACCCTGGCCGTCGGGCGCGTCGAGGAGAGCGCCGAGATTCTGCGCACCTATGCCCGCTGCGTGGATCAGGGAATGCTGCCCAACCGCTTTCCCGACGCGGGCAGCGCGCCCGAATACAACACCGTAGACGCCACGCTGTGGTATTTCCAGGCGATTTACGCGCACTATCAGGCGGTTGGCCCCGCTGATCCGCTCTTCCAGGACTTATACCCCGTGCTGGCAGACATCTTGCGCTGGCACATCGAGGGGACACGCTACAACATCCGCATGGACCCGGCTGACGGCCTGCTCTTCGCCGGCGCGCCCGGCCTGCAACTCACCTGGATGGATGCCAAGATTGACGACTGGGTGGTGACGCCGCGCGTCGGCAAGGCGGTGGAGATCAACGCGCTATGGGTCAACGCCCTGCGCATCGCCGCTGAGTTGGCCGCTGCTCTGGGACACGACCAGGACGCCGCCCAGTACGCGGCCCTGGCCGACCGCGCCCAGGAGAGCTTCGCCAGGCGCTTCTGGTACAACGGCGGCTACCTGTACGATGTCGTGGATGGGCCGGACGGCGACGATCCCACGCTGCGCCCCAACCAGATTTTCGCCGTCGCGCTGCCTTTCCCGCTGCTGGAAGGCGAGCGGGCGCAGGCCGTGGTGGACATCTGCGCGCGCGAGTTGCTCGTCTCCTACGGGCTGCGCAGCCTGGCCCCCGACGAAAGCGAGTACACCGGGCACTACGGCGGCGACCCGTTGCAGCGAGACAGCGCCTACCACCAGGGCACGGCCTGGGCCTGGCTGCTGGGACCGTTTGCCATCGCCCATTTTCGCGTGTACGGCAAGGCCCGCACCGCGCTCAGCTACCTGGAACCGCTGGCCGACCATCTGGCCGATCAAGGGCTGGGCACGCTCGGCGAGATCTTCGACGGCGATCCGCCCCACCAACCGCGCGGGGCTGTGGCTCAGGCGTGGAGCGTGGCCGAAGTGCTGCGCGCCTACCGCGTCCTGGAGCCTGGGCTGAAGTCTGGCAAAAACCAGCGCCCGGAGTCTTGGGGAGATTGGTTGAGGTACGTCTATGGCCAATGATACTTACCCGGCAACCGGCTCCGTCCCGCCGTCCAGCCGCCCGTACCGGCTGATGCTGGGCGGGACGGTGCTGCTCTTCCTGGGCACGCTGACCGCCGCCGTGCTGATCATCCTCCTGGCTAACGCCCAAGAAGCAAGCCGGGAGTCCGATTTTGCGGCCACGCTGACCGCGCTGGCACCCGGCATGTACCTCGCCCAGTCCAACTTCGCGCCATCGCCGGAGCCAGGCACGACGCTGGTCAGCGGGCAGTATCCCTTTGTCCCAAGCGACGACTCGCCCGGTTTCGGCCCCGCCAACTCGTGCGCAGAGCAGGTCGTCACCGGTAGCGTGCTGGACAGCAGCGGCCAGCCCACCGATGCCTTCACCGTACTGGCCTGGGGCGACTATGCCGCTCCGCGCTTGCTGCTCACCGGCGAGATCGCCGGTCACGAGGTCGGCCAATGGCAGTTGGTCGTCCCGGGGGGCATCAACCGGCGGGTGTGGGTCCAGGTGACGGCGGCGGGACGCTACCTATCCGCGCCTGTTGAGATCGTCTTCAGCGCCGAGGACTGCGCCCGCACCCTGGCTACGGTCGTCTTTGCGCAGCGCGGCGCGCTGGACAGCGCCGCCAACCCCTGAGCCTGCCCCTGCGCCAGGCGACGCTAAGTGAAAACGGGGCGCGCATTGCGCACCCCGCTGCCATCTCCACACTGAAGAGTTCGCGTCACCGGGCCAGGCGATAGCTCACATGCGCGTTCGCTGGAATGACGCCGTTCGGGAACTGGGCCGCCACTTCGTCCGCGCGCAAGTCAACGCCGAGCACGCTCCCCCGCCCGACCACGAACCCCGGCGGGACGGTCGAGTTCTTTCCGACGCAGGCAATGGCCAGGTCGCCGATTTCGGTCATCTCGCCTACGCGCGCGCCTTGTCCCACAACTGCGCCCTTGTCAATCACCGCGCGCTCGATGACGGCGTCGCGCTCGATGTAGCTATCGGTCAGGATCACGCTGTCGCGCACAACGGCGTTCGGGCCGACGAAGACGCCCGGCGACAACACGCTGCGCACCACGCGCGCGCCCGCGCAGATGATCGAGCCGTCGGTGATCATGCTGTCCTCGACAATCGCACCCCTGTCAATGCGCACGGGCGGGCGCTCCTCGGAGCGCGTGTGGATGATCCACGAGCGGTCGTTGAGGTCCAGCGAAGGCGGCGAGTCCAGCAAGTCCATATGCGCTTCCCAATAGGCGTCAATAGTCCCCACGTCAATCCAGTAGCCGCCGAAGGGGAAGGCCATTACCTTCATGCCCAGCTCCATCATGCGCGGGATGATGTTGTAGCCGAAGTCGTGGCGCGAATTGACGCGCGCCGCGTCTTCGCGCAGCAAGCCTTCCAGCACGTCGAGCTTGAAGACATAAACGCCCATATTGGCCAGGTTGCCGGGCGGGGTGAGCGGCTTTTCCACAAAGTCTATGATGCGGTTCTGCTCGTCTACGGCCATGATCCCATAGCGTGGCGCTTCGTCGAGAGGGACGCGGATCACGCACACGGTCGCGTCGGCTTCTTGCGCCTCGTGGTACTTGATCAGCATATCGTAGTCCATCTCGTAGATGTGATCGCCAGAGAGGATCAGGATATTGCGCGCCCCGCCGCGCCGGATGAAGTTGATGTTCTGGGTGACGGCGTCCGCCGTGCCCGCGTACCAGTCGGTATCCTGGCGGCCCTGGAATGGCTGCAAGAGCCGCACCCCGCCGGTGAACGAGCGGTCGAGGTCCCAGGGGCGGCCCAGGCCGATGTGCTCGTTGAGGCTGTGCGGGCGGTACTGGGTGAGCACCAGCACGTCGAAGATGCCGGAATTGACGCAGTTGCTCAGCGCGAAATCAATGATGCGATATTTCCCGGCGAAAGGCACCGCTGGCTTGGCTCGCTTGGCGGTGAGCACTCCCAGCCGGCTGCCTTCCCCTCCAGCCAGAATCACGGCTCGCGTTCGCATGACCAGTCGCTCCTTGTTGCGTGGAAATCCGCGCTTACACCGGGCATCTCGTCCCCATCACCAACCGCTGGCATTGCGCCCTCGCGGGCGGTTATCTTCAGTATAACACGCGCGGGCGCGGGCGCGCACACCATCAGGCACGCGGCGCGGGGACGTACAGCGTGTCATAGACCCAGTTGACGACCTGCATGGCGTGGCGGTGCCGGTGCCACCACAGCCGCGCCGCCAGCAGGCCAATCCCGGCCACGACCGCCAGCCACAGCAGCGCCGTCCCCCACGCGCCGCGCAGCCCGGACTCCAGCGCCGCCAGCAGCAGCAGCAGTGCCACGAATGCCATCCCGTACACCCAGCGCCCCGCCCGGCGCACGCCCGTCTCCACAACCGTGCCCCAGACCCACGTGCCGCGCGCCACCGCTTCCAGCGTCCCCCAGAAGGCAACCGTCTGCGGCCCCCCGTCGCCGACCGTGCGGCGCAGGGCAAAGCTTCCGTCGTCAAGCAGGGAGACGCGCTGGCCGCTTTCGGCAGCGCAGCGCCGCAGGCACTCCTGGCACTCCTCGACGCTCATGGCCGTCACGAAGTCCACGCTCAGGAACTTGAGCCGCCGCCCGCGCTCGCCTTCACTCATGGTGACTCTCCACTCTGACCCGGCTCCTCGGTCACCATCAGCCGCACCACCACCCAACTGGCCAGATCGTGCGCCTGGCGGCTGAGCAGCTTCTGGAAATAGACGTAGTAGGTGGCAAACAGCACCAGCAGAATCACCGAGAGAACCGCTACGAACGGCACGGCCAGGGCAATGCCCAGCACGGCGAATACCGACGTGATCAGCCCTGGCACAGTCAGCAGCGTCTCCAGCGTGCTATTGCGCACGACCTGCCCCACGACGCGAGTTCCCGCGTTTTCGGGGCCAAGCACCCCCTCAAAGCGCAGCAGCCACAGCCCTGGCGTTTCCTCCGCGCAGTGACGCTGCCAGCCCGTCTCGACCAGCACGCGGTCGCCCCGCACGCGCACGCAAAGCTGCTGCCCACCGAAGCGACGCGGGCCGTTCGCCAGAGAGCGGACGCACTCGTCCATGGCAAGCGCCGTCACGAACTCGACGGCCACGGCATCGCCCGCCGGAAGGTATCGCAGCGCGGTCACATCGTCCCCCGCCCCCGTACTTGCTCGTCCGTCAGGTAAAGCCGCTGGCGCAGCCAGCGCGCAATGTCGTCGGTGGCCCGGCGCAGCGTCTGCCAGCGGGCCGAGAACACGACCAGCAGCATGAGCAGCACGGGCAGCGAAACAGCAAAGGCCAACACGCGCAGTCTCAGAAACAACAGCACCGTGACCAGAAAGAACACCAGGAACACGATCACCCCCTCGACCAACACCTGGTTGGCGGTGTCGTGCGTGATCGCGCCGTGCACCCACGTGCCGCCGCTCTCGTCGGGGTCGAGGTGGCCGACGAAGCGAATCGGGTACAGTCCCCCCGCGAACGTCCGCTCGACGGTGAACTGCCCGTCGCGGGTCACCTGCGTATGCTGTGCGACCGGCGTCAGCCACGTCCCGACGCCGGAAAGCGGGCTGGCATCGGCGCGGGCCAGCCGCTCGCGGCACGCCTCCGGCCCCAGCGCGGTGACGAAGTCTGCCATGTGGCGCGGGGATTTGCGTTTGATGCCCGTGTCAGTCATTGGTGAAGAGCCTCACTCCCGCCCCCCTCCACGTGGTGTACAGACCGAGGACATGGGAAACAGGTGTTCGGGGACATGGGTAACACTCGACAAGGTTAGCATGAGAGTGCCTAGGAGTCCAAAGGGCGGATTTCAGCCAAGCCCAAGAAGACATGGCACAGACCATCTACCAGGCACACCGCGCCCGGATTTCCTCATTCCGCGCGCACGTCGCCACATCGCGAATGCCAACGGCTGTCGCCGAGAACACCCGCCATCGCCAGAAGCCCAAGCGCGGACGCAAGCGTCTCCTCAACGCCGAGGTCACCAAACGGCGCTTCACTGACGAACGCTCGTTTGCCTGGGGTGATAAGTTTGGTGCATGGCTCATCAGATTTGACCGCAAAAACGCCTCGAATTCTAAGGACATCACCAGCCCGGTAGTGCAATCTGTGAATTATGAAACAAACTTGACGTGGATTCAGAAATAGGTGTTTTATCGTAACTACTCAGGCTAAAAGATAACAAGCTGGGCGAAAAAGCGATATAGTCAAGGCATGAAGCCAGACCACAACGAACTGTACGCATTGGATAAAGAAAGCCTCGTGGCGCTCATTGTGCAGTTGGGTGAGGTGGTCACCCAGCAGGCGGCGCGCATCCAGGAGTTGGAAGACCAACTGGGCAAGCATAGCCGGAATAGCGGCAAGCCCCCAAGCAGCGATGGACTGAAAAAGCCGCCGCGCCGCCGCAGTCTGCGCGAAAAAGGCAAGCGGAAAACCGGCGGGCAGCAGGGCCACACAGGGTATACACTGGCAATGGTCGCCGAGCCGGACCAGGTTGAGCGCCACGTAGTGACAATGTGTCCGCACTGTCAGGCTGACTTGCAGCAGGTCGCAGCGACCAGCGTCGAGCGGCGACAGGTATTTGATGTGCCGCCAGTACGGCTGGAAGTGATGGAACATCAAGCGGAAATCAAATGCTGCCCGTGCTGCGGGGAGACAGTCACAGGGGCTTTTCCGCCTGAGGCGACACAGCCGGTCCAGTATGGTCCCCGTCTCCAAGCGCAAGCGGTCTACTTGAACCACTACCAACTGCTGCCGTTGGGACGGATCAAGGAGTTGTTCGCCGATTTCTACGGGCACGCGCCGAGCGAAGCGTTGACCCTGACGAGCAGCGAGGCCCTCGTCGCGCAGCTCGCCCCGGCGCTGCAAGCCATCAAGGCGCAGCTCACCGCCGCTGCTGTGATCCACCGTGATGAAAGCGGGCTGCGGGTCGAGGGTAAACTGCACTGGCTGCACAGTGCCAGCACGCCGACACTGACCTACTACGCGGCACATCGCAAGCGGGGCCAGGTCGCGCTGCGCGACCTTGGTATTCTGCCGACTTTTGGCGGGCGTGCGGTACATGATACCTGGGCTTCCTATTTCCAGTTTGGGAACTGCGACCATGCCCTGGGCAATGCCCACCACCTGCGCGAACTGCAATTCATTGTGGCCCGCTACCAGCAGACCTGGGCACAGGAATTGTTCACCCTGCTGCTGGACATCAAAAAGGAAGTGGCAACGGCTCCACCGGAGTGGGGCTGTTTGCCCCCGGACCGGCTCGCCCATTACGAACAACGCTACGACGCGCTGCTGGCGCAAGGTTTGGCCGTCAACCCGCCGCCAGCCCTTGCCCCGCCCGGCAAACGTGGGTCCACGAACAACCTGTTAGGGCTGGGCACTTGGGCGCTGGGATTGCCCCCC
>DYGW01000173.1:0-1780 GCA_020724485.1 Thermoflexus sp.
CGGCGTCCCCGACGCGGTGATCAGATGCACCACGTCATCGGGCACCAGCGTCATGGCGCGCTCGATCTGCTCTTCGGTCGCCGGCCAGGTCAGCACCTGGTGAATCTCGTCGAGCAGTTCGCTGCTGACGCCGCTGGCCTTCATGATGTGCGGCTGCTGGCCCAGGTACTGCGTGACCAGCTTGCGCGCGCCGTCCAGGGCCTTCTTGCGGTCGTTGTACACCGAGCACTCGACTAGTTGGGGCCGGTCAATGTCGTCCACCGTGCGCCCGGCCAGCTTAGCGCCGGACTCCAACTGCTCCAGCGCGGCCACGTTGTAGGCGGGCGACACCAGATAGTTGAGCAGCGCGCCATCGGCAATCTCACCGGCCATAGCCATCATCTTGGGGCCAGTCGCGCCGATGTAGATGGGCACGTTACGCGGCTCGCGGCGCCCATGCACGATATCCAGCTCAATGCCAGTCACGTGCACAAACTCGCCATGAAAAGTCACGTTCTTCATGGCCAGCAGATCGCGCACCACCGTCACATGCTCGCGCATGGCCAGCAGCGGCTTGATCCGCTCAATGCCCACATTCTTGGCCAGCGGGTCCCACCACGCGCCAATGCCCAGCAGAATCCGGTTCGGTGCCAGGTCGTCGAGCGTCAGAAAGGTCGCCGCCGTCAGCGCGGCATTGCGCGTCCAGTTGTTGATCACGCCGGAGCCGACCTTGATGCGCCTGGTCGTCGCCGCGTAAGCCGCCATCGGGACGATAGCATCGCGCACCAGGCGGCTTTCGGCCTGCCAGACAGCCTCGAACCCGCGATCCTCGGCGTACTGTACGTACTGGATCGCGTCCGCCAGCGGGTGCGCATCCTGCAAATACAAAGCCACTCGGTCAGCCATAAGCCTTCTCCTGTCTATGTCAATATCCCTGCAAGACCGGTTTCACACCGTCTCATGAGGCACCGCCGGACAGCGGCACCCCCACCGGGCCAATCCGCTCTATGATAGGCTCTCCCAACGCCTTTGCCAACTCGCCATAACGGGCCAGGTCATCGGGCGTGTCAATGTCCAGCGACGCGCGCTCCGAGCGGTGAACGAGCACCGTTGCGCCCGCTTCGCGCGCGTAGTACTGGTGGCGGTTGAAGCTGTTCTCGCCAAAGGCATAGGGGATGATGCCCGGCGGCCTGACGAGCAGCAGGTTAGTCCCCTGCTCGCGGCGATCGGGCACCAGCACGACCGAGTTATGGTAACGCCCCATGTCCACCACCATCCCGATATCCTCGGCAGACAGCAGGGGAATATCCGCAGGCACGACGAGCACCGCCTCGCTGCCCCACACCCTGGATGCCTGGGTAGCCCGCAGCAGCGCGTTGTTCAGTTCCGGCGCTCCGCTCTCCTGCACCGTCTGCGCGCCCAAGTCACGAGCCATCGCCAGCGCCTGCGTGTCGCGACTGATGACCAGCACGCCCTGAATGTGCGGCAATGGCAGCAACAGCCGCACGGTGCGCAACAGCAGTTGAGTCGCCAGGTATTGGCGCTGCTCCGCCGATAACACTCCTGCCAAGCGGCTCTTCGCCCGGCTCAACGGCTTGACTGGCACAATCGCCCATACACTCATCGCTACAAGCTCCCTGCCCAATCCAGTACCTCATGCGCTAGACGCGCTTTGTCGGCGTCTGTCTTCATCAACGTACCCGTGACCAGCGCCGGAATGCCAATCCCTGACGCCTGGGCTGCATCGGCGCTGTCCACCACCAGCCCATCCACCAGGCCCTGATAATAGCGCGCCACTCCA
>DYGW01000173.1:1790-8111 GCA_020724485.1 Thermoflexus sp.
CCGGAGAAATGTCCAACCCCATTTCTGGCATCAGCTTGGCCGCCGGCCCCTTGACCGCCCGCCCGCCGATGAACGGGCTGACCGCCACGCACACACCGCGCCGCCCGCGCAGCACCTCGCTCATGCCGCCAGCGGCCAGAATTGGCGCGACGGACAGCGCCGGGTTCGACGGGCAGATCACGATCACGTCGGCGACGGACACAGCCTCAGCGACCGCCCCGGTGATACGCGCGTCCTCTGCGCCGCGAAACCAGACGCGGCGGACGGTCGGCTGCCAGCGCCAGCGCACGAAATAGTCCTGAAAGGCCAGCGAGCCACGTTCCACCGTGTCCACTATTGTCGCCAGCGGGTCGTCGGTGACGGGCAGCAGCCGCTGCCGGACGCCCAGCGCCGCCGCCAAACGAGCCGTCACCTCTGTCAGCGACAGGCCCGCCGCCAGCCAATGCGTGCGCAGCAGGTGCGTGGCCACGTCGCGGTCGCCCAGGCGGAACCAGGTCTCTTCGCCATAGCGGGCCAGCATGTCGAGCATCTGCCCGCTGTCACCGGCCAGCCCCCAGCCCGTCTCCGGGTTGGCGAGTCCGGCCAGCGTGTACATGACCGTGTCCAGATCGGGGGAGATGTGCAGGCCGTATAGCGCGAAGTCATCGGCCACATTGCCGACGACCGTCAGGTGATCGGGCGGCAGGGTTTGCGCCAGCCCAAAGACCAGCTTGGCCCCGCCCACCCCTCCGGCCAGCGCGACCACGCGCGGCGTGTGTGTCAGAACCATCGAACCTTCGTTTCTAAGGGCGCGCGATCTTTTCTACGCTGCTCGGCAGGGTAGCCCACCGTCAGCAGGGCTTGCGCTTCCCAGTCAGAAGGCAGCCCCAGCGTTTTGCGCACCACCTCCGGGCAGAACAGCGGCGCGCACATCCAGCACGCCCCCAACCCCTGCACGTGAGCCATCAGCAGCATATTCTGCACAGCCAGAGCGACGCTCTGCGCGGCCATCTCCCGCTCAAGACCCTGGCGGCGCTCATCGGGATAGCGATCCATGTCCGCCATGCTCAGAAGCACGACGATCACCGCCGGCGCGCCGCCAATCCGCGCCACAGAGCGCGCGACCTGCCGCTCTACATCGTCCGCCATCAGGCCATCCGCCAGCAGATCGCGGCGGAAGCGCTCGCCCATCGCCTCGGCCAACTGCAGGCGCGGCTCTGGCTGGCTCAGCACAGCGAAGCGCCAGGGCTGCCGGTTGTGCGCCGACGGTGCCCAGCGCGCCGCTTCGAGCAGCCGCTCCAACGCCGCCCGCGAAACAGGCCGGTCGCTGTAGCGGCGAATAGACCGCCGCGCTTGCATCAGCGCCAGCAGCGCTGCCGCGTTCATGCGGCTACCCGCCCACGTCCTGGTGATCGGCGTACAGATCAAGGGCTTCGGGCCGGACGAGGTCGGCGGCGCAGCCGTCGCCCTCAGGAAGTGCCGTCCCGCGCACCAGCACGACCGGCAGCCCTTCCGCTCCCTGCCCGGTGACCAGTCCCGCCGCCGCCGCCAATTCGTCGCCCAAGCCCGTCACGGTGATGCGCAGCTCGCGCCCGTAGAGGTCGCGCTGCCCGCGCTTGTCCCAGGCCGCCGGGAACCCGGCCAGGCCGATAGCTACGCCCACCGTCCCGATGCGAAACGGGCGGCCATGCGAGTCGCTGATCACAATGCCGGGCGCTGTGCCAGTCAGATCGCGCAAACGCTGGCGAATCTGCGCCGCCGAGCGGTCGGGGTCTTCGGGCAGCAGCAGCACCCAGTCCTCCCCATCGCGGCCCACATTCGAGTGATCAATGCCCGCGTTAGCCAGTGTGAAGCCCAGCCGGTGACGCACAATCAGCACGTCCGGGCGCATCCGCGAGATCGCAGTGGACTCGCGCAAGATTAGCTCGACCATACGCGGGTCTTTGCGCGTCCTCTCCGCCACCGTGCGGGCGCGCGCCGACGGCTCGACCGCGCGCAAGTCCACGAAGCGCCCCTCGGCTTTAGAGACCAGCTTGGACGTGATAACGACAATATCCCCCGGTTCGAGGGTCAGGCGTGCGGTTTCGAGGCTGGCGACCAGGATCGCCGCCAGGTCATCGCCGGGCTGCACGTGGGGGATATGCGGCAGACCAATGAGGGTCAACTGAGTAAGCTGCGCTGCCGTTGGCACGTCATTCCAGGCCCGTGATGCGAATCCCCGCGCCAGCGACCTTGTAGCGCCTGTTGATATACAGCAGGACAGGCGTCAGCGCCTCAACCGCCACTGCGTTAGCCAGCGGCCCGGCGTCAACCGCGCGCATCCCCGGAATGGCCTCAACCAACTGCGCGACCTCGCCCTTCGCCTCGGCGTCGTCACTGCACATCAGCACATCGCAGTTCACGCCATGAGACAGTTCTTGCAGGTGGGCCGCGCCCACATTCTGGAAGGCCGCCACCACGCGCGCGCTGTCGCCAAGCAGGGCTTGCGCTTCCAGGCTGGCCGCCTTGCCCTCTGGCACGTGCACAGTGCGCACGTTCGGCGGTTGCAGCGGCACCGTGACATCCACCACGATCTTGCCCCACACGCGCTCTTTCACCGACTCGAGAATCGCCTGGTGCGCGCTGTACGGCACGCTGAGCACCACCAGGTCGGCCTGCGCGGCGGCGTCTTCGTTGCTCAGGCCATGAACTGCCTCAGCGCCCAGGATGGCGTTCAGTTCGCTGGCTTTGGCCGCCGCACGCTCCGCGTCGCGCGAACCGATCAGCACGCGGTAGCCGCTGTGCGCCCAGCGCAGCACCAACCCAGACCCTTCTTTGCCGGTGCCGCCCAAAACCGCGATGGTTAAGAACTTGGGGTCTTTTGCCAACCTCGTAGCCTCCGTCACTGCGCGAGTACCTGCTGGACATAGTGATTATAACGCTCCCAGACTTTGGGGGCGTGCGCGCGCGCCGCCGCCGCAATCGCGCCCTCGTCCAGCGTGAGCAACTTGCGGTCGCGCATCAACACTTTGCCAGCAACGATGGTTGTCGTCACCATAGAGGACTCGAAGCCAAACAGGATGTGCCAGGGCAGATTGCCCGCGTTGAGTGGCGTGAACGGACGGTAATCCACCAGAATCACGTCCGCCGCCGCGCCAGGCGCAAGCTCGCCCACCTTCTGCGGGAAGAAGGACGAAGCCAGGCGCGCGTTGTTGCCCGCAGCAATCTGGGCGATCATATCGCCAGGGGCCAGGCGCGGATCGAGGTTAGCCACCTTATGCAGCAGATAGGCCGCCTTCCACTCCGCCCACATGTTGTTGCTGAAGCCGTCGTTGCCCAGCGCCAGCGCGATTCCCTCGGCGAACATGGCATCCAGCGCGGCAGCGCCGACGGCGTTGTTCATGTTCGAGCGCGGCTGGTGCGATACCCAGGTATGCGTGTCCCTGAGAATGGCGCGCTCGGCAGCGTTGACGTGCACCGCGTGGGCGACGATGGTCTGCGGCCCCAGGATGCCGAAGGAGTCCAGCCGCTCGACGACGCGCTTGCCCGCCTTGCGCAGGCTGTCTTCCTGGTCGGCCTCGTGCTCGGCCACGTGAATGTGGAAGCCAGTGTCCAGCCCGCTAGCCGCCTCGACGCACGCCCGCAGCGTCTCGTCGGTCAGCGTCAGGCTGGCGTGCAGCCCGAACGTCGCCGCGACCAGCGGGCGCGCCCGCGCGGCGCGCAAGAAGCGCACGTTCTCGGCGATGCCCGCCCGCGCCTTGTCCAGGCCATCGCGGTCGGTGACTTCGTAGCACAGCACCGCGCGCAGCCCCGCCTGCTCGACAGCATCGGCGATCACGTCCAGGCTGCCGTCAATGAAGTTGGGGCTGGCGTGATGATCGATCAGCGTTGTCGTGCCGTGCTTGATCGCGTCCACCAGGCAGACCAGCGCACTGAAGCGCACCGCCTCCCGGTCGAGCGACTTGTCGAGCGGCCACCACAGCCGTTCCAGGATTTCAGGGAAATTCTTGGCCGCTGGCCCCGGAATGCCCATGCCGCGCGCATACGCGCCATAGAAGTGCGTGTGCGCGCAGATTCCGCCGGGCATGACCAACTGCCCGCGCGCGTCCAAACGCTCGGCAGCAGGATAACGCGCCGCCAGCGCAGCCGTGTCGCCGATTTCGCGGATCGTGTCGCCGTCAATCAAGACAGCGCCATCTTCGATCACGCGGTTCGGCGTCTCCCAGGTGACCACTGTTGCATTGATGATCAACAAGGCCATAGCACTTTTCTCTATTCCTCTAACGGCAGCGACCTACAGGCAGCCCGCCGTGCTTTCTGACCGCATCCAGAATCGCCGCGACTGTCTCCTGCAGCGCGCCCGGCCCATCAGACACCGGCAGGGCAATCGCACGCTCATCGCGCGCCCCTGTTGAGGCGACAACCATCCCGTCAGCGCAGCGAATGACCAGGGTCGCGCCTTTGCCCTCTGCACGGGACTCGGTGTCCCAGCGCCGCTCCGCGCGGACGCCCTGTCGCTCCAGCGCGTGGAACACGCGATCCACAAAGGCATCCGCGTCGGAATACAGGTCGGCCAGGTCGCGCGCCTGCGAAAAGCGATCCCAGGTCGTGTGGATGAACGTCACCACGCGCCGGTCGGCATTGACGATCGGCGGGTCCTTGCGGCGCAACTCGCCGAATTGCAGCTTGTAGTAGAGCGCATCGGCGCGGGGATGAGCCGGCTCGTCCGGCAGCAGGTCGCGGCGGCGAACCAGCTCAAGTCCCGTGCGCCGTGCATAGTAGTGAATAGCGCCGTTCAGTTCTCCGAAGGCGCGGCTGAAGAAGAAGGCGATGTACTCCGCATAGAGGCCCTGCGCGGCCTGGCCCTGCGGCACGCGATACCAGTGCTGGGTCTGCGCCATGTCGAAGTCGCGCTTGCGGTTGATGACGCCAACCAGAACGCGGTCTTCGGGGTACATCCGCCTCTCCCCGCTCAGATTCTGCCCGTCCGCCGGTACTCTGCCAGCTTGGTGTCAATATCCTTGACGCGCGCCTGCTCGGCTTCCCACCAGGCCTGGTCTTTCTGGGCGTCGAGTTCTTCCACCGTCTTGCCCTGCTGCTCGACCCACGTGTAGTATTTCAGGTTGTGCCAGCGGGCGCGGTTCTCCCAGTTGCCTTCCCACACGTAGTCCGTGCGCAGGCCGTGGAACAGGCTGCGCACGCGGGCGACGGCCTCAGTCTCGTCCACAACGCCGTAGTCGCGACGCATGGCTTCCATCACGCTGCCATAGCGATCCAGCCCATCGGTAGCGACCGTGACGACCAGGTCGTCCTTGCTCATGCCATAGTACTTGGCCGTCTTAATCGCGCCGAAGATATTGCAGAGGCTGCTGATGCCCAGCCGCGTTTTGAGGTAGTCCACCGTCTCTTGCGCGATGCCGAAGCGATCCACCAGCGCCTTCAGCCCGCCCTCGTCGGCGAAGAGTTGCAGCGCGAGCTTGGTCTCGATGTCGTCAATCAGCATGATCGCGTCCATGTTGTTGACGTTGTGAATCCAGGTGACGTGCTTGTCGCCGATGCCCTGGATGTCGTGGCCGCCATAGCCGTTGAGCGCCAGCGTGGGGCACTGCACCGGCTCCAGGCCGACGATCTTGTGGTCGTGCCACTGCTGCTTGAGCCGGTCGCCCGCCGCGATTGTCCCCGCACTGCCCATCGCCGACACGTAGGCCGACACCTTGCCGCTGCCGATGCCCTGATCGGCCAGCTCGCGCGCCAGGTCAATGATCGTGTTGCCGGTCACGAAGTAATGGAAGCGGTAGTTGCCCATGACCTCGAACTGGTTCATGCTGCGCATGTTCGGGTCGGAGGCCATCAGTTCTTTGACCTTGTCGTAGATTTCCTTGACATTGCTCTCGCAGCCGGGCGTGGCGATGGCCTGCGCGCCATATTCCGAGATCAGGTCAAAGCGTTCTTTGCTCATCCCTTCCGGCAGGATCGCAATAGACTGGCAGCCAAGCAACGCCGAATCGTATGCCCCGCCGCGGCAATAATTGCCAGTCGAGGGCCAGACTGCTTTCTGAGTGGTCGGATCAAACTGCCCAGTCACCAGCCGCGGCACTAAACAGCTAAACGCGGCGCCTACTTTGTGCGCACCGGTAGGAAACCACTTACCTACCAGACCAACCAACCGCGCCGGCACACCAGTCAGGCTGGGCGGCAGCTCGATGAAATTAACCCCGTCAAATAAACCACCTTTGGCAACCGGTTGGTTTTTCCATGTAATCCGGAACAAGTTGCGCGGATGGACATCCCACAAACCAATGTGCTTCAACTCCTCTTTGACGTGGTCGGGAACAAGAGCCGGATTCTTCATTTGCGCATAGG
>DYGW01000174.1:0-573 GCA_020724485.1 Thermoflexus sp.
AAGGGCCGGGGATGGGGGGGACAAACACGTTCACGACTTGTTCGTGGACCCTCTGAACTGGTGCGAATCGTAAGGACGGTATAACATTGCCCTGAGACAGTTCCTGGTAGCTTTGGCGAGCATGTGTGATCGCGCTGGTCTGCGCGGGCTGTCAAGGCGCAGTCAAGCGCGCCTCTGGCGAAAGTGAGTGCTGCGTAGGAGTTGGGCATACAAGAGGGGTAGCGGGAGGATGGTCAAGATTCTGGTGATCGAAGATGAGGCCTCTCTGCTGGAGGAAATTGTCTCGCTGCTTCAGTTCGAGGACTTCGAGATAATCGGTGCGCCAGATGGCAGTGTGGGCGTCCAGTTGGCCCGCGCGCACTTGCCTGACCTCATCATCTCCGACATTATGATGCCGGGCCTGGACGGGTACGGCGTGCTGCAAGCCCTTCAGGACGACCCGGCTACCCGCCAACTGCCCTTCATCTTCCTGACGGCCAGAGCCGATTATGGCCAGGTGCGCCAGGGGATGCAGTTGGGCGCTGACGACTACCTCACCAAGCCGTTCACACGCGAGGAATTGCTGTCAGCTAT
>DYGW01000174.1:583-8012 GCA_020724485.1 Thermoflexus sp.
GCGAGATGGTGCGTGACCGATACGAGCAGCGCATCGAAAACCTGCGCGATTCGATTGCGCTGGCGCTGCCCCACGAGCTGCGCACCCCGCTGACCGGTCTGATGGGCTATGCCGAGATGATCATGCTGGATAGCGCCGTGCTCGAGCCGGCGCAGGTCTCAGAAATGGCCGATGCCCTTCTGAAATCCGGTTTGCGTCTGCAGCGGCAACTCCAGAACTTCCTGCTCTACGCGCAGCTTGAGCTGGGGCAGCGCGAACACGGCGCAGGCGTCTTGCTTGCTGGCGCGCTGGAGGCTGCGCCGGCCCAGGTGATCGAGCGCGCCGCGCGCGAGCAGGTGGCAGAGCGTAACCGTGAAGCAGACCTCCATGTGTCGTTAGAGAATGTGCCCGTGTGCGTGGCGCGCAGTGTGCTGGATAAGATCGTCGTCGAGTTGGTGGACAACGCGGCCAAGTTCTCGGCGGCGGGCACGCCCATTCGGGTATACGGCGGGGCGGTAGGAAGCGAGTACGTGCTGCGAATCAGCGATGAGGGTCGCGGGATGTCCGCCGAGCAGATCCGCGATAGCGGGGCCTATCTTCAGTTCGAACGTCACCTCTATGAGCACCAGGGCGTCGGGTTGGGCCTGACTCTGGCGCGGCAGCTTGCGCTGGTTTCTGGTGGCGCGTTTCACATTGAGAGCGAGCCGGGGTGTGGCACAACGGTGACAGTCCGCCTGCCACTGGCCAGTGCTGTCACTTGAACGACCAGGGTGTCTTGCGCGAGACACCCTGGTTTTTTGCATCGCGTGGATTGAGGCCAAGCGGGCGGTCAGTCCAGGCGCGGCCCGGCGGCGCACACCTCTGGCGGGCAGTCCGGGGCGAACTTCTTGAAGTTGTCAATGTAGCGCGCGGCCAACTGGCGGTACTTCTTCCAGTACTCGTCGCGGCTGGGCCACGATTCGGCGGGATAGAGCACGCTGTCCGGCACGCCGAGGCAGGTCTTAGGCACCTCGAAGCCGAAGATCGGGTCAGTGTAGTACTCCACGTCCAGCAGCGCGCCGCTGAGCGCCGCATTGAGCAGAGCGCGCGTGTGGCGAATGCTGATGCGCTTGCCTACACCGTAGGGGCCGCCCGTCCAACCTGTGTTGATCAGCCAGCAGTGCACGCCGTAGCGTTCGATCTTGCGCCTGAGCAGGTCGGCGTAGACTGTGGGGTGGTGAACCATAAACGGCGCGCCAAAGCACGCGCTGAACGTGATCTGCGGCTCTTCGCCCAGCCCCACCTCGGTGCCGGCGATCTTCGATGTGTAGCCGGAGATGAAATGGTACAGCGCCTGCTCGGTCGTCAGGCGGGCGATGGGCGGGATCACGCCCTGGGCGTCGCACGTCAGGAAGATGATGTTCTTGGGGTGCCCGCCGCGCCTTGACGTGACCGCGTTACTGATATAGGTCAGCGGGTACGAGGCGCGCGTGTTCTCGGTGATCTCATCGTCGTCGAGGTCAATCTTGCGCGTCACCGGGTCGTAAACGACGTTCTCCAGAATCGCGCCGAAGTGGTGCACCGCCCCGTAGATTTGCGGCTCAGCCGACTCTGAGAGCTGGATCACTTTGGCGTAGCAGCCGTTCTCGAAGTTGAAGACGCCATCGTCGCCCCAGGCGTGCTCGTCGTCGCCGATCAGCCCGCGCGACGGGTCGGCGGAGAGCGTTGTCTTGCCCGTGCCCGACAGCCCGAAGAACAGCGCCACGTCGTCCGTTCCCCCGTTGCCCTGGTTGGCCGAGCAGTGCATGGTCATCAACCCTTCGAGCGGCAGCAGGTAGTTCATCACCGTGAAGATGGATTTCTTGATCTCACCGCCATAAGCGGAGTCGGCGATGATGGCCATGCGCTGGTCGAAGTTGATGGCGATCACCGTGCTGGTGCGCGTCCCGTCAATCGGCTCGAACGCCTTGAACGACGGCACGGCCAATACCGTGAACTCTGGCACGTGCAGCCGGTACTCTTCGCGGGTCTCCGGCAAGATGAACATGTTGCGCGCGAACAGAGCGTGCCATGCATATTCGGTGATGATGCGGATGGGCAGCCGGTAGTCGGGGTGCGCGCCAACGTAGCAGTCCTGCACGAAGACATCGCGACCCTGCAGGTAGCCCTGTAGCCGGCTGAATGTCTCCTCGAACTTCTCGGCACCCAGCGGGCGGTTGTACTCGCCCCACCAGACGTGATCCTCGGAGGACGGCTCGCGCACGATGTACTTATCCTGCGCGGCGCGCGCGGTGTGCTTGCCGGATGAGACGACGATCGGGCCCTGCGTGGCGATCCTCGCTTCGCCGCGAAAGACGATCTCCTCATACAGAGCCTCGGAAGGCAGGTTCCAGTAGCTCTGGCGCAGGTTGGTCAGGCCGTGGTTGAGCAGGCCGAACTCGGCTTTCAGCGCGTGCGCCTGATCCTGCGCAGGAGTCTTGATGTTGAGCAGGTTGTTGGTCATCGTCCGTCCTCTACATCCAGTCCCGGATCATCTTGCGGTCGCCAATGTAGATCTCGTTGGGGGCATTGGGGTCCAGCACCCACTTCATGCGCTCGACAGCCTCGATAATCTCCTTGACCCCGCCGGAATAGGTCAGGCGCAGGTAGCCCTCCATGCCGAACTCTTTGCCGGGCACGGTCACGACGAGCGCCTTCCTCAGCAGGAAGTTGGCCAGCTCGACCGAGTCTTGGGTATAGGCGCGGAAGTCGGCCATGCAGTAGAACGTGCCATCCGGCTTGGGGACGTGCACATCGGTGAAGGAGCGCAGCTCATCCAGGATCACGTCGCGGTTGTTCTGGATGGTCAGGCGCAGGTGCTCGACGATGCTCTGCATCCCGGTCAGCGCGCCCTCGGCGGCGGCCTGCGAGATAGTGGGCGGCGACGAGGTGATCTGGCCTTGGACGTTGGTCATCACCTCAACGAGCTTGCGGTTGGCGATGGCCCAGCCGATGCGCGTGCCGGTCATGCCGTAGAGCTTGGACACGCCGTTGACCACAATGAGGTGCGAATCTTCGATGTCGCGGTCAGTGAAGCGGTAGCCGGGTGTGTGCTGGCGTCCGTCAAAGACTAGCTTGTGGTAAATGTCGTCCATGATCAGGTAAATGCCGCGCCGCTCGCAGAAAGCGACGATGTCGGCGATGAGGCTCTCGCTGTACATCACCCCCGACGGGTTGTTCGGGCTGTTGACGATGATCGCCTTGGTATACGAGCTAACCGCCTGCTCGATCTCCTCGAAGCGCGGGTGAAACGTGCCGTCCTCCGGTGTGACAATCACCGGGACGCCATAGCACATCTTGACCATTTCGGGGTAGCTCACCCAGTAGGGCGCGAGGATCACTACCTCGTCCTGTGGGTTGAGGATCGAGTACAGCGCGTTGAAGATAGACTGCTTGGCCCCGGTCGAGACGATCACGTTCTCTGGCGCGGGCAGCCGGCCATAGTTCTCTTCGGTGTAGCGGATGATCGCCTTCTTTAGCGATTTCAACCCGTCTACCGGGGTGTACTTCATCTCCGCAGTCTTGAGCTTGGCCGCTGTGCCCAGAATGGCCGTGATGGGCGCTTTGTTAGTCGGCTGGCCGGCGCTCATATTGATCACTGGCTCGCCGCGCTCCTTCATCAGCAGCGCCTCTTCATTGAGCTTAAGCGTCGGGGATTCCTTGATCTGCTTGGCAAGTTGACTGATGCTCATCAGCAGGTCCACCTCCTCTGATAGGCTGGCTGAGCGGGTGAGCACATGACGGTGACGCACGCTGTTAGGGATGCAGGCGGTGAGTGACAAGATACAAGTCGCCAATTGTAGCGTGAGGGGCCGGCTTTACACCAGCAATCTGCATAAAGCGAGCGGCTGTCCATCGCAGTGCAGACGGGCAGCCGCTCAATCTTCATGGCGATGGGGCCGTTATGGCGATACGCTCTCCGTGACACTGGCAATGACGACGGGCGTGTTGGGCACAGTCTCGTGGTAGCCCAGGAACCGCGCGCTCTCCGCCGTGTCAAAGTCGCGCAGCTTCTCGATCCAGCGATAGCTGAGCGCCTGGTAGAGCAGCTCGACGCTCACCTCGAATGGCCCTTCGGCAGCCCCGGTATTGAGCGAGACCATCACCCGGTCGCCCCCGCCGACGAAGTTGGCGTCGGCCAGCGCCGCGTCGCTGGGACGAACGTCCGGGTGTGTGGTGTCCTTGTCGAAACCCGCTGGCAGCAGCCGGTTGTCTTTCAGGTAGCCGGCCCCGCGCAGCAGGATGCTGGTCACTTCGCCGTTAACGTCGCCCATGATGGACTGGTAAATCTGCACGTCGTCCGGCGAGAGGATCACAGTGCGGTGCGGCTCGAAGCGCGCCGGATCGTCGTCATGGTCGTCGCCGATGATCCGCCCGTCTTCGCTGTACCCGCCGGACTCGAAGATCATGTTGCCGGCAGAGTCGCTGACGGCGATGTGCAGCCAGGCCCGCCGCGACGGGAAGCCGGTCGGGAGTTTGTGCCCGGCGCGGTTCTCCACCACGATGTTGAAGGCCAGCGTGGAGTCCGCGAAGCCCACGTTCTCCAGGCTGACGGCGGCGGCGCGTTGCTGGAGTTGGGCCATCGTCTGCTCGCGGGTGAAGGCGAAGTGCTCGCTGCCGGCAGTCGTCGCCATCTCCGCGCCGTGCGCCAGGAAGATGTCCATCAGGTAGACATTGCCGCCAACGAAGGTGTGCTTGAAGAACGGCTCGCGCGGCTCGCCGCCGGTGATGCTGGTTACGACAGCGCCCTCGGCCTGGGGCATATGGCAGCCCTGGCAGGGCGTGTTACCCGCATAGGCGCTGTCCAGCCATTCGAGGTAGGGCGTCTGCTCTGGGAACTCGCCCACGATGGTGGCCGTGTCGTCCACGTAGGGCGTGTAGAGCGTGTGGCAGGTCGCGCATAGCTCCGCCTGGGCCATGTGCATGGACTGCACAGGGATGAAGCCCGACGCGCCCTGCATGATGGCGCTTCCCTGCTCGCTGACCGCGAAGCGGCTGTAGTTCAGTCGTTCACCCGCTGGCAGTTCGGCGTCAATGGTGTAATGCCCGCTGAAGCTCTCCGGCTCGCCGAACGCGACATCCTCGATCTGGTGGCAGAGCGTGCACGAGTTGCCGTCGAGGGCCAGGGCGTGCTGCGGGTGCTCCACGCTGAGGAACCCGCCCTCAAACAGGCGCGTGCCAGCCCCGGCCTGAACGGCGCTGAAGTGGGCCATCGGCGTATGGCAGACGGCGCACTTGTCCTCGATGACCTCGGCGTACTGGGGCAGGTTGGCCGTCTCGATGCTGACCGATGCCTGCCAGTACGGGTCGCGAGCGGCGTTGGCCATCATCGTCGCGCGCCAATAGCTGTCAATCGAGACATCGTTCCCCGCTGCATCGGTGAGCCGCCCATGACAGCTCGCGCAGACCCCCGAACCGGCGAAGAACGTGTCCTTGTCGGAGGTGAGGGGGTCTCCCGCGAACGGCACGGGGGACGAGGCATCGTCGCCCTGAGCGGACGCGGGCACCTCACGCCAGAGGGCCGTGCCCGCGAGCAGCACCAGGCCGGTGAGCAGCACCGCCCCCGTCCGCAGTGAATATCTTCGCCTGTCTCTGTGCATGTCACACTCCCACATCGTGCAACTTCTCGCGTGTTGCCGCGTCTTAGCGGCGCTGAACCACCCCGTATTATAGGCTAGTTGGGCAGATTGTGCCGCATTGCACATATCCAGGTTGTGAAGGGGGCGCGATCGGCTGTATCATCGGGGAGTGCTAGGCTGGGGCAGGTCGCTGGCTCTGTCCGAAGAAAGGGTAGTTCATGAGTCGTGAAGGGGCGGTCGTTGCCGGACACATCTGTCTGGACATCATCCCGCGCATACCGGGCGGGAACGTGCAGGCACGCCTTGCGCCGGGGGCGCTGATCGAGATTGGCGCGGCGCTGCTCTCGACGGGCGGCCCCGTGTCCAACACGGGGCGCAGCCTGCACACGCTGGGCATTGCCACGCACCTGATGGGCAAGGTAGGCGATGATCCGTTCGGGCGCATCATCCTCGACCTGATTCGTGCTCAGGACCCCGCTCTGACCCAGAACATGATCGTAGTCCCCGGTGAGGTCAGCTCGTACAGCATTGTGCTCAGTCCCCCGGACGCGGATCGTTCCTTCTTGCACTGCGCTGGGGCCAATCACACTTTCAGCGCTGCGGATGTGGATTACGAGAGTTTACGCCAGGCGCTCCTGTTTCACTTTGGCTATCCGCCCATGATGGAGCGCATGTACGCCGGCGACGGCGCGGAGTTGGAGACGATGTTCCGCCGCGCCAGAGAGACCGGCGTGATCACCTCGCTGGACATGGCCATGCCCGACCCACAAGGTCCCAGCGGGCGCGTGGACTGGCGGCGCGTGCTGGCGCGCACGCTGCCCTATGTGGACATCTTCCTGCCCAGCCTGGACGAGCTGCTGGTCATGCTGTGCCGCGAGATGCCCGCTTCTCCCCAGCCCGCAGACACGCTGCTCTCGGACGTGGCTGCCGAAATGCTCGACTGGGGCGCGGGCATCGTCGTGCTCAAGCTGGGAGCGCGCGGCCTGTACCTGCGCATCGGTGCGCGGGGCATCGCGGCACTGCCGGGCGCGGGCTGGCGCGAGCGCGAGCTGTGGGCGCCGTGCTTCGTGCCAGAGCCGCTGGTCGGCACGACCGGCGCGGGCGACGCGACTATCGCCGGATTCCTGGCGGGCGTGCTGCGCGGGCAGCCGGTCGAGACGGCGCTGACCAGCGCGGTGGCCGTTGGCGCGTGCAACGTCGAGGCCGCCGATGCCCTGAGCGGCGTGCGGCCCTGGGACGAGACACAGGCGCGCGTCGCCGCTGGCTGGGCGCGCCAGGCGGTGACCATTGGCTCGGCTGGCTGGACGTGGCACGCTGAACACGCCCTATGGGTCGGCCCGCACGACGCGGTCCTGCGGGCGCGCGCCTGAGCAAGCTCCAACGCGCACCGGGGCGCGGAGCCGTTCAGCCGGGCGGTTCCGCGCCTTGTTCTCTTGGTGAGCGGACGCCGTCGCGGTCGTGGGCATCCCGCTGCTCTGGCCGTTCCAGGCGCGCGTCAGGCGGGCGGCGGGTGCCCGGTGGCTGCGCGTCAGGCAGGTGAGGCGGCCTGCGCCTATGATGAGAGAAACTGCGATGGCTGCTGCCCCCCCACAGCCATCCGGTTGCTCCCCCAAGACCAAACGCTTCGCGAACCGAGTGTTTGGTCTTTTCCTTTGTTTTGCTGCCAGCGATAAGCGAGGACGTGGTAGGTTGTCGGCGATCAGCCGTCAGGTGTCAGTGACGGATGCTGGTCGCCAGGCCCTGCGCGGAGCCGGGTGCATCCGGATTTGGGGGCGAGAGTCTCTGAACCGCAGAGACACAGAGGACACAGAGGAGAACATTGAGGAGAACTATGAAGAGTCTTTGCTTTTCTC
>DYGW01000175.1 GCA_020724485.1 Thermoflexus sp.
ATGCAAGTTGCGGTAGGGTGGATACTCCATCCCCTCTGCACGTGCATCGGCAATTGTGCGATAGTTCATCCAGTAGTCATCGAATACTTCGACACCCAATGAGGCAAAAACCCCCGTCCCGTTGATCAACCGGTCCTCGAACACAGTGGAGCCAATATTGCGGGTGTTTCCGCTACCTGGGCGATCCGCCGCGATGCGATACTTCTCGTGCAGGAAGAAGTCGAAATCTCTGGCAACAGCAGGAATGTCTGCGAGTTGGCCGATGTCATAGACACGCCGCTCATCAATGCCCTTGATCTGAGTGTAGATTACGCCGAGCACATAATGCTTGGCATAGTCCTGGTAGGGAAAGGTGGTGATTGAGTCACTTTCTCGCGCCCTGAAGTAACCTGTGTACGTCCCTAACGTCATCCCGTTGACCTTGGACCTCCCCTGGCGATCCACCACTCTACGATATGTGGACTTGATGTCCAGCGCATATTTGGTGCCATCGGGAGCCAACCAACTGATGTCGGGATATTGGTTTTGTTGACGGGCCAACACCATCTTGTGGCCGTTTGCCTGAGCAAATTCGACCAACACCGGAAACATCAACAACTCAAGTGCTTTGGACAGCACTTTGGTGTCCAGCGTGATCGTGTAGATACGCTGGTAAACGTCAATGAATCCTTTTACCGTCCAATCCCCCGTCTCTGTTGTCACCCGCTCGCGCAACCTGCCAAAGTAGGAGACCAAGGAGTCGCGGAATGCATCTTGAGAAGTCATCTGCTTCGGCTCACCACAGTGCAGCTACAGAGCAATTAGGAGTAGCTCGGCTGAATCGCGTTTAGACAAGACATACTTCTGGCGCTTATTGGCCTCAAAGACATTGCTCTTGTATCGCTTGAGCACCTCTATGAGCGCATCTTGGGATGGTATGCCATCGTTGCGATAGGAGACAACCAGAATGCTTTTGCGATAACGGGCAATCACTGCCTCAAAAGCTGCCAGGATGGTGCCGGGTCTGGTCCAGGGTGACTCCAGACGCTGCAACCGCCGGTGCTTGGTGCTGTAGTCAATGCGCTGTTGCCACTCATCATACATCGTAAGCCCTTCGAGAAAATGGTAAAAATCCAGATAATCCACCCCTACGCCTCTGTGGTTCACATAGGGCGGATCAATATAAACCAGATCAACGTCAACAGGTGCTTCGAGTGCATCGCCGCAAACCGCCCGATTGCTGCGCTCGTTGTCGAACACTGCTGCGTTGGCTTCGGTGGCAAAAACGCGAAAATGGACTTCAAAAGGTGTATCCCATGTCGTCTTATTGCCAAAGGATCGCTGGACTCTGGCTTGGCGCATGTATAGGTTAGCGCGATGAAAGAGGTTGTAGGGACGCTTGGCGATACAAGCCTGATACACGGCAAAACGCGCCAAAGCCTGCTTGAACGGATCGGTCAACAGATGGTCTATATTGTAAACAACGCGATCCAGCCAGGCGTTCTCGCTGTCAGTAAAGTAGATGCCGCTGAACGTTCGCTGGATGAAATCGGGGTAGTTGATGCCGGGATGTCGCTCAAGCACCAGTTCGATATCCGCTGGCGCTAAGCGCACATCCCTGTTTTCGATTAGGGCCAGACCGATAGTCCAGTTGAACTGCAGAATATCGTTGTAAATGACGCGCTTACCAGCCGTCTTGAATAAGTGGCTGACACAGCCTGTCCCGCCAAACAGATCCAAGACAGTATCGAATTCCAGGTCCTCAACGTTCGCCCATATCCACTCCATCAGCTTGAGTTTGCTCCCCTGATAGCGGGTGGAGGGAAATGGGACGTTATATCGCCTGGCCTGTCGGGTCGCGAACAACGATTGCTGAACAGGCGGCATCATACCCAACTCCGGGACTCAATGGATTTCAGGTATTATAGCGCAACCTCCCCCACCAGCACCGCCGCCAGCAAGTCCACCGCCGCGCGAACGTCGCCCATGTCCGCCGTCTCGCTAGGCGTGTGCACGTAGCGCAGCGGCAGCGAGATCGCCCCGGTGGGGACGCCCGCCCGCGCCGCCTGAATCGTGCGCCCATCCGAGCCGCCGCCGGTCAGCACTTCGAGCTGGTAGAGGATGCCCGCTTCCTCCGCGCGCGCGATGAGCAGGTCGCGCACCGCCGGCGGCACGATCAACCCCTCGTCGCGCATCTTGATGGCCGGGCCGCCACCCAGCCGGATGGCCATCTCCTTGCCGTGCGGCTGATCGCCGCACGGGGTCACATCCACGACGAGCGCCAGGTGCGGCTCCACGCCGTAAGCCGCCGGCCCCGCCCCGCGCGCGCCGACTTCCTCCTGCACGCTGAAAACGAAATAGACGCTGTGCGGCGTCCCCGCCTGCTTGACGCGGCGCAGCGCCTCGATCTGCACGGCGCAGCCCAACCGGTTATCGAGGCTCTTGCCGATGATGCGCTCGCCGCGCCGCAAGACTTCGCCGACAAACGCGCCCGGATCGCCCACGCCGACGGGCGCGTTGCCGTCCGCGCCGGTGCTGATGTCAATGTAGAACCCGGCCAGGTCGGGCAAATCGCGGCGCTTGCTGAACTGGTGCTCGACGCCAATCGTGCCGACAGCCCCGTGCTCGAAGCGCACGCGCGCGCCCAGCAGCGTCGCCGGGAACAGCGTGCCGATGCTGGCGAAGCGCGCATAGCCCTGGCGGTCTATGTGGCTGACGATCAGGCCGATCTCGTCCATGTGCGCGGCGACCAGCACGCGCTTGGGGCCGTTCCCCACGCGGCAGATCAGGTTACCGAGCGCGTCCACGGTGATCTCGGCGGCGGCGGCGGCGACTTCGGCGCGGATCAGGTCGCGGATGTGGTGCTCATAGCCGGGCGGTCCCCAGGCTTCGGCGAGTGTTTTGATCAGTGCGTCCACAGGTGTTCATCCTTGATGGGTGAAGGTAACTGGTAGCTGCTTAGGCGAGGTTGCGCCTCACGACTTGGCGCCAAGTTCCCGGTTGATAGCGTCCAGATCGAACTCCTCCGGGTCGAAGTCATCACCGATCCATTCCCGATACATGGCGTGTTCAGGGTGGTCGGGGTTTTTGATCGCTTCCAGGAAGGAGTCGTAGCCCCAGACGCCGCCGACATCCTCTGGCGGGCAGGCGCGTTTGCCCTTGATGCACACGGGCAACTTCATCTGGGGATCGGGCGGCAGGATTTTCTCGACCAGGATATCGTGCAGCCAGCTATCGCCGAAGTCGTACTCGTAGGTGAATTTGAACTTCTCGCCGGGGACGATGCGGCTGAGTGTGGCACGCCCCTCATTTCCCACTCGTTCACCGTACTCAGCCAGCCCGAAGGACGGGTCACTGTAATACTGGTCCCCGACGACGAACTGGTGAAGGTGACTATTCTCCCAACCCATCGCGATCTGGATGACATAATGCAGCTC
The DNA here is from genome assembly GCA_020724485.1 of Thermoflexus sp. GTDB lineage: Bacteria > Chloroflexota > Anaerolineae > Aggregatilineales > Aggregatilineaceae > UBA2029. The sequence continues at coordinate 3,417 of DYGW01000175.1, forward strand.
GCCCAGGGTGATGTTGCCGGGCACCAACAGCCGCCGCCAGATGGGTGGTTTGCTGTCGTATAGTGTCACTTTGAGCTGGTAGATTGGCGCTTCAGCCTTGCTCATGGCTATCCCTCCCAAGCTCCAACTGTCCCATTCGTTCAGGGACGGGCAAGCACGTCTTCGTTCAATGTGTTCCACGCCGCGCGCAGCAGGGCCGTCTGGTTCTCCCAGTCGGCGATGCTCATGATCGCATACGGCCCGTGAATGTAACGGCAAGGGTTAGCCACCACCACGCTGGGCACGCCCATCCCCGTCTTGTGAATGGCTCCCGCGTCGGTGCCGCCGGCGTGCTGCGGCGAGCGGAACTGGTGGGGGATGCCCGCCGCCTCGGCGGCACGCACCAGGTGGCGCACCAGGCGCGGGTCGCTGACCATCGAGCGATCCACCACGGTGATCGCCGGGCCGCCGCCCAGCCGGGTGATCGTCGTCTGGTCCGGCTCGTCGGGGTCTTGCGGCAGGTCGTGGCAGGCGGTCGTCTCCAGCACGAAGGCCACGTCGGGCCGGATATGCCCGGCGGCGGCCCGCGCCCCGCGCAAGCCAACTTCCTCCTGCACGGTGAAGGCCACGTGCAGGTCGAAGGGGAACGGGTCGCCCTGCACCAGGCGAATCAGCGAGGCGCAGCCAGCGCGGTCATCGAGCGCCTTGCCGCGCACCGTCGGCCCCAATACCTCAAACGGGCTGGCAAAGGCGATGGAATCGCCGGGCCTCAGGGCTTTCTGGGCGGCTTCGCGGCTGGTCAGGCCGATGTCAATACGCAGCCGGTCAATGGGCACTGTGTCCTGGCTGCTGTTGAGGTGCACCGGCGGCCAGCCGATCACGCCCGGTATCTTGTCCGGGCCAACGAGCACGCGCGTCCCCGGCAGAATGCGCGCGTCCAGCCCGCCGACTGCGCTGACGCGGATCGTCCCGTCGGAATCGAAGCCCATGACCATCATGCCCACTTCGTCCATGTGCGCGGCGGCCATGACGCGCAGTTTGGCCGCGCCGGTGCCACGCTTGACGGCGAGCACGCTGCCCAGCGCGTCAATGCGGATGTCCTCGACGTGACCCTGAATGTGTTTGAGAATCAGCGCGCGGACTTCGCCCTCGTCGCCAGAGATGCCGACCGCCTCGGATAGCTCGCGCAGCACGTCCATCATGCGTCACGCTCCTTCAGGGTGGCTGCTTCGGGCCAGGCGAGGGAGTCCAGGAAGTCCGGCGTCAGCCCGGCGATGAACGCCGCCAGCAGCCGCCCGGCGCGCGTCACGTCACGCAGATTGACGACCTCCGATGGCGTGTGCATGTTGCGCATGGGGACGCCGATCAGCCCTGTGGGGATACCCTCGCGGCTGACCTGAATCTGCCAGGCGTCGGTGCCGCTGTGGCCGGGAATGGCCTCGATCTGGACTTCGATCTCCAGGGCATCGGTGGCGGCGTGCAGAGCCTTGACCAGCAGCGGGTGAAAGTTGGGGCCTCGGCCAATGGTCGGCCCGTCGCCCAGGTCGAAGCCCTCGTCGCCGACACCCTTCTGCACCCCATACGAGCCGTCAATGGCGATGGCGATGTCCGGCGCGATCTGGTAGGTGGCGGCCAGCGCGCCATAGCTGCCGACTTCCTCCTGCACCGCCGCCACGCCCACCACGTCCCAGGCGTGATCGCGGCGAGTTAGCTCGTCCAGGCAAAGCGTCACCACAGCGACGGCCAGGCGGTTGTCGAGCGACTTGGCAGCCAGGTGATCGCCCTTCAGCGCGACGGCGGGCGCGTCTACCGTGATGATGTCGCCCACGCGCACCAGCGCGGCTACTTCGTCAGCGGGCAGGCCCACGTCAATCCACAGGTCGTCCGGAGCGGGGTATTTGTCGCGGCTGCGCGCCATGTGCGGCGGCGCGGCACCGAACAGCCCTTTGAGCGCCCGGCGGCCATGCACCAGCACCGGCTGCGTGAGCAGGGCGCGGTAGTCAATGCCGCCCAGGGGTGCGGTGCGGATAAAGCCTTCGCGCACCTCGGCGACGATCAGGCCGATCTCGTCCATGTGCGCGCACAGCATGATCGTGCGGCGCGGTGGTGGCCCACTGCCCCGCTTGACCGCGATCAGGTTGCCGAGGGCGTCGGTGCGCAGGTCGTCGGCCCGTCCGGCCCAGGCATCGTGGATCACGGCGCGGACCGGCCCCTCATGGCCGGATGGCGCGGGCGCAGTGCACAGCGCCCGCAAATGCTCTTGGAGGTCTAGTGGCATCGGCTCGTGTGCTTCCTATGGTGGCGTGATCGGGCGCATCAGTTCCCCTGCCCCAGGCTTTCCTGGGTGGGCGAAGGCAGCGGCGCTACCGTCGCCGGAGGCGGTTCGGTCGGCGGCGGCGGCTCAGTCGGAACCGCCGTACTGGTCGGCAGCGGCGTGATCGTCGGCGCAGCAGTCGGCGGCAGCGTGGGCGACGGGGGCAGCGTCAGCGTGGGCGCGGTGGTAATCGTTGGAATGAACGTCCAGGTGGGAATGGGCGTCCAGGTGGCGGGCATCACAAACGGCGTATTCGTCGGCAGGAAAAGTTGAGGAGGCGTCGGCGGGAGCGGCTGTCCAAACGGCGTGTACGTGGCCGTGAGGAACGGCGTATAGGTCGGCACGCCAGGAGAGGCTGTCGCGCCGCCCAGCGTGGGATCGGTCGGGACGGCTGTCCTGCCCTTGTCCGCCGGGGCATAGGCCAGCAGCACCGCGCCAAGACAGTAGCACGGCACGGTCAGCAGGATAATCGCCAGCAGCACCAGGCGAGTGGTCTGCCGGCTGTCCAGAGGCCCCGAAAAGATGTCAAACATCGTCGTTTCTCGTCCGCCAGCGGCGCGTTGAGTCGAATGGTAGCACGCGCGGTGAGCAGGTGCCAGTCCAGGCTAACTCGCGGGCGTATTCGGATTTTGGGGCAAAGCATCACCGCAGAGACGCAGAGAGCGCGGAGAAAAGCAAAGAATCTGCATAGTTCTCCTCTGTGTCCTCTGCGTCTCTGCGATTCAGGGAATCTCGCCCCCGAATCCAGATGCACCTTTAACTCGCTGCAAGGCAAACTTACCGGACGCCCTCACTTGCGCACGTCCAACCAGGCGTCTGCTTCCAGGACGCGCGCCATGTGCAGCGCAGCCTGGTGCGCCGGGCTGTCGAGATCGGCCAGCCGAATCCGGCGGCGTCCGGGCTGCTTGAGGGCAGCGCGCGCCGCGTCCCACTGCCGGGAGACGCCCTCGACGCGGCCTAACTCCACCACTTGCCGGAAGCGGTCGCCCTCGGCGAGATGCACCCACACGTCCTGGGCCACGCGCATCGGCCCGTCCTTGCCCTTGCGCCCCTGGGGGCGGGGAGCCGTCTGGGTCAGCAATACATAGCTCACCCGCTCGAACGGCAAACGCCAGCGCGTGCTGCCCGTGAAACGGCTCCGCGCGCGCACCTCGCGCTTCTTGACATCTAGCACCACGTCCGTCGTGGTGATCATGCGCCAGAACGCGCGCAGCGCCGTCGCCAGCAGAGCCACCGCCACCGCCAGCCCCAGCGCAGGCAGCCAGGCCGGGTTCACCTCGGCCAGCCCGCTGTTCAGCGTGCCGGCCCCCAGCAGGGCGAATACGACCGCCAGCACCACCAGCCCCACCGCGCGCAGCAGATTACCCAGCACCCAATGCGCCCGTCGTTTCCAGACCCAGCGCGTCCGCCGGGCGACGAACGCCCATGTCTCGAAGGTGAGCGGCGGCTCGCGCAACGGCGCGTCAGCGGGCGAGGGCGAGGCCGCCGGAGCCGCCACGACCAGGGGCCGCGTGTCGGCAGCCGGGGCCGGCGGCGCGATGATGGGCGCGGGCCTGGGCGGCGCGACGACGTGCAGCGGGCGGTCCAGCAGCCGGGCCAACGCCTGGGCTGCGTGACGAGCGTCCCCTTCGTGCTCGACTGCTTCGCCCTGGGGCCAACTGGCCAGCCCGCACCAGCGCAACTCCCCCGCATCCTCAGCGGACTCGGCGAGCAGCAGCCCCAGGTGCCAGCTCTGGTATTCCGGTGCCCAACCGACGACCACGCGAGCGACCCCTGAAGGAGCCAACCACCCTTGCGGCGGGAGCGGGCGAGCGCGGGCGAACGCCGGCGCATAGGTTAGGCCGTCCGGGCGCGCTTCGACCAGCGCCGGTGTCGCGCCCGACTCCTCGCTGGGGGGACGCGCGCCGTTGACCAGCCGCCAGATTTCGGGGCCGATCTCGATGGTCAGGTTGTGAGCGGCACTGATTATATCTGTCACGTAGGACGAACTTAGCATAGCGTTGATCAACCAGTTTCTCAGAGCGACGCGGGCGCTGCTGCGCCTCATGCGCTCACCGTCTCAGAGCGGTCTGCGCTCCGTCCAAGTCTACCGCGCGTTGGGCACGGCGGCGAATTGGCGGCGCGGCGGGAGTCCACGAACAAGTCGTGAAGGTGTTTGTCCCCCCCATCCCCGGCCCTTCCTCCACGAGGAGGGAAGGGAGAAAAGCGGCGGGCCGGCTCCCCTTCCCTCCGCGCAGCGTGGGGGA
>DYGW01000176.1 GCA_020724485.1 Thermoflexus sp.
GGCTTGACCCGGTTTACGGCCCGGTGGAACAAATTGACACTAACGCCGGACAACTGCTCTGGGAATAGCTCGCGCAAACGCCCGAAATGCGCCTCCCAGAAGGCCTGGCTGCGGCCAATCTGGTTTTCCCACAGGCGCGACGATGCTTCATGCGCCCCGTAGCTGGTCCCGCCGACGGCATACTGCCCTAAGAAATCAGTGGTCAGCGCGGTGCGGGTGAGCGCCGGGTCAATGTTCTGCTCGTAGAGCGCATGTCCCGCCTCGTGCAGCGTGCCGAAAAGAGCCATCGGGAAGTAGTGCCGGCTGTAGCGCGTGGTGATGCGCACGTCCTGGCGCGTGAATGAGATCTCGAAGGGATGCGGCGCGATGTCCAGGCGGCCCCGGTTCAGGTCATAGCCGATCTTCTTGGCCATTTCCAGCGCGAAAACACGTTGCCTGTCAATCGGGTATTCCTGCGCCCAGAGGTCTTTCTCTAACGGTCTGTCGTTCCGCACGATGCGTTCCAGCAGGGGGAGCAAGCCCGCCTTGAGATCGCCGAACAGCACACGCAGCTTCGCCGCCGTCATACTCGGCTCGTATTCAAACACCAGCGCGTCGAACGGATGCTCGTCGTAGCCCACCGCGTCGGCTTGTTCTCTGGCGAGATCGAGCATCTTCTGGAGGTACGGCGCGAAGCTGGCGAAGTTGTTGCTCTTCTTGGCCTCGTGCCAGACCTGTTCGGACACTGGTGCTAGAGTGGCCCGGCGGCTGAGCAGATCGGTGGGGATGCGGCGCACGATCTCATAGTACTGGCGGGTTTGCTGGACTGCGCGGACGCGGTACGAGTCCGGGTCTTCGCCGGCGACTTCAACTTCGGCGGCATCCAGCAGCCGCGCCGTCGTGTCGCCAGTAAAATGATCACGCGCCAGGCTGGATAGGGTAGCAAGCTGGCAGCCGCGCGTCTCCGAACCGCCGGGCGGCATCTGCGTGCGTGAATCCCATTTGAGGACGTTGAGCACGTTCAGGATGTCGTTCAGGCGGGCGATGTGGTGTTGCAGGGCGTCGTAGGCGGACATGGTGTGCTCCTTACGGGTTAGGGTAAGCACTGTCTCAGTTCGTCGAGCGTCTCCATACTCTGAGTACGCTGGTTGCTCTCGATCGCGTGAATCAATTCGATTAGCCGGGCGACGAGCGGAGTTGTCACGCCGGACTCGGCTCCTAATGTGACGACCGGCCCTAGCTGCGCGTCAACTTCGGTGCGGCGTTTGCGAACGGCCAGATCGCGCCAGATGCCGCTGTGGGTCTTGGCCGATCCCCGGTTGAAGGTCACCATCTCGTCCAACGATCGCTGTGAGACCGCAGGATCGACGCCGGGCAGGAAAGCCTGCGGGTCAAAGCCGTTGAAACCTTCGGGCGCAACTCCGCGCGCCTGGGCCACGCTCAGCACCTCCTGTGCCAGAGCGATGTACACCGCACGGTAGGAGGGATAGGCGAGCGCGTCGGCGATGGAGTCGTTGGTGAGGGCTGTGGCGAATAACTGCGCACCGTAGGCCAGCTTGCCTCACAGGTAGCCCCAGATGTTGCCGGTCATGATCGCCTGGTCGTCAAAATCCAGAAAGACCCAGTGAAGCGCGGTCAGGCGAGGTGTGATCTGGCCGTCCAGCTCGCCGAGCACGACCGCCGCCCGATTGCCGCGCTGGATCAGGCCCGGCTCGATATAATCTGCGCCGAAGTTGACGAACGCGCCGATGGTGCGCGCTTCGCCGACGATCCCGGCGATGACCAGCTCGTTAAGCCCATTCTGGATCGAGACGACGTACCCGTCTGGCGCAAGGTGTGGGGCCAGCAGTCGAGTCGCTTCCTCGGTGTGGTGCGCCTTGACGCACAGCAGGATGGTAGACCACGTCCCGCTGACCGCTTCCGGCGTGAAGGCAGGCGCGTGGCCGGTGAACTCGTCCACCGGCCCGGTGAGGCGTAGCCCCGCCGCGTTGATGGCCGCCACGTGATCGGCGGCGCTGTCCACTAGCGTCACGGCGTGTCCGGCGCGCGCCAGATAGGCCCCGATGGTGCCGCCCATTGCGCCCGCGCCCCAGATGAGCAGGTTCATTGGCCCCAGCCCTCGGTCAGCAGTTCGCGTGTTTCGGCGACGGCGACCTGCCAGATCGCGAGCATGTCCTCATCCGGGCGTTGGTAGTAGCCGCCGAAATTGCCGTCGCCCAGATAGTCGCGCAGCGCCGCCGGCCCCAGAACGTGCATCAGGGCGAAGTCAATCATGGGTTTTTGCTGGTCAGGCATTGCCACTCCTGCCAGGCGAGTCCAGGGAAAATTCTCCATCCACGAGGCGTGGGAGGCCACCGGGTCTATCTCCATCACTTTGGCCCAGGTGCGCGGCGCGTTCCACCAGTTGTGGAATTTGACCACCAGGCCAGGATGGTCGGCCATCCATTCGCCGGAGAGGGTCTGGGCTGGCGCGTTGCCGCCGTGCCCGTTCACGATCAAGATGCGCTTGAAGCCCTGTTCGGCCAGACCGTCCAGGATGTCGCGGATCACATGCAGGTAAGTCTCCACGCGCAGCGAAATCGATCCCGGGTAGGCGCGAAAGTAGGGCGTGATGCCGTAATTCAACACGGGGAAGACGGGCACGCCCAACGGCTCCGCCGCTTCCAGCGCGACGCGCTCGGCCAGGATGTTGTCCACGCCCAGGCTCAGGTAGGCGTGCTCTTCGGTGCTGCCCAGCGGGAACACGCAGCGATTATCCTGCGCCAGATACGCCTCAAGCTGCATCCAGTTCATTTCAGTAACGCGCATGACAGAGTGCTCCTAGATCGAGCGGATTTTGCCGCCGTCAACCCGCAGGGTGGCGCCGGTAATATAGGACGCGACGGGCGAGAGCAGGAAGGCCGCCGCAGTCCCGTATTCGTCAATGGTCCCTAGGCGGCCCAGCGGGATCGTGGCGATGCTCTGGGCGCGAACCTCTTCCACGCTGAGTCCGAGCTTGGCGGCGCGCGCCTGGTCGAGTTGGGCCACGCGCGCTGTGTCAATTCGGCCCGGCAGCAGGGTGTTAGCCCGGATGCCCTGCGGGGCCAGTTCGTCGGCCAGAGTCTTGATCAACCCGGCGACTCCGGCGCGCATCACGTTCGATAATCCCAGCCGCTCGATCGGTTCGCGCACCGACGACGACGTGCTGGCGACGATGGCTCCCCCTGCGATCATGTGGGGCAGGGCGGCCCGAATCATGCGCACGGCGCTCATCAGGGTCAGCTCAAAGGCGGCCTGCCACTGCTCATCGGTCAGTTCCTTGAAGGTGCCCGCTGGCGGGCCGCCCGCGTTGATGAACAGCGCGTCGATGCGCCCCCAGGCGTCCACTGTGCGCTTGACCCACGTCTCGATAGCCACAGGATCGCGCAGGTCGCAGACGGTGGCCAGTACTTCGGCGCGCGTTTCCTCGCGCAGCCGCGCCCCAGCGGCCTCGATCTCCTCTGCGATGTGGCTGCAAATGGAGACACGCGCCCCTTCGCGGGCCAGCACGCGGGCTGTCCCGTAGCCCAGGCCCTGGCCTGCCGCAGCGACCAGGGCGACCTTATCTTTGAGTCCCAGGTCCATCGTGTTATGCCCTTCTCCCCAAGTCCTAAAACGTCAGCTTGCGCGTCGGGTCGCTGATGCCCACCCGCGCGAGAATCCAGCCGATCTCGTCGTGGGTGCCCGCGTCAATGGGCGCGAATGGGTCGCGCAGGGCCGGGCAGGCGATGGCCCCGCGCCGGTAGAGCAGTTCCTTGCGAATGGTCAGGTTGATCAGCGGCTGGTTCTCGAAGCGGATCAGCGGCAGGTAGTGGTCGAAGATGCGCTCTGCCTCGGCCATGCGCCCGGCGCAAAAGGCATCGTACACCGCGATCAGAATTTCGGTGAAGGCGAAGCCGGTCATCGTCCCCGCCGCGCCGCGCCGCAGCTCTTCCAGCAGGTACATGCCGCCCAGCCCGCCGAAGATGGCCACCCGCTCGGTGTGGGCCCGGATGGCGCTGATCTTCTCCATCAGCGGCGGGTCCTCCATCTTCAGGTGGCGGATCGTGGGAATCTGCTCGGCCAGCGCGGCGATCAGCGCCGGCGACAGGATCACGTTGTTCACCACCGGGTAGTCCTGCACCACCAGCGGCCCGTCCACGGCCTCGGCGATGGTGCGGTAGAGCGCCAGCACGGCGTCGTCGGTGGGATGCTCCATGCGCGGCGGGGCGATCATCACGCCAGACGCGCCAGCGTTGAAGGCCGCCTGACTGAGGGCGATGCAGGTGGCCGTGTCCTGGTGACTGGTGCCGACCACGATCGGGACGCGCCCGGCGATGGTGGCCATGACCGTCTCCATGACCAGCCGCCGCTCGTCCACGCTGAGCTTGGCCGCCTCGCCCAGCACACCCAGGATGGTGAAGCCATGCGCGCCCTTGTCTAGCTGGAACTCCACCAGACGGCGCAGGCTGGCTATGTCAACGCGCCGTTCGGCGTCGAAGGGGGTAGCCAGGATGTTGAAGATACCGGTGATCTGCTCGCTCATGGGGGGTCCTTTCCAGGGTTGCGACTCGCCGGACGGCGAGCGTCAGAGTACCTGCTGGGCCTGCCAATGGGGTTGGCGGCGGCGAAAGATGAGCACGACGATCACCGCGTTGAGCAGCACGCCGCCTGCCACGATCTGCATGATCACGCCGAAGCCGTAGGTCGTCTGCAAGAAGCCGCTCATGGCTGTGGCGGTGAACCAGCCTACGTTCCACAGCACGGTGCTTACCCCGCTGGTGATGTTGTGCAGCGAAGGGGCCAGCGTGTCCATCAGCAGGGGCTGGAAGAGCGGCTGCATCATGTTGCGAAACGAGATGGCGCCGACGAAGCAGACCACGCTGAAAGCCAGCGTTGGCGCGACGCTCAGTCCATAGAACGCGCCCGCCGCGATGACCAGCGCCACGCCCAGCGCCCATGTCCGCCCCAGGCTGCGCTCCCAACCCGGGCCGACCAACGGGATCACGGCCATGCCCAGCCAGCCGATGCTCAGAATAGTGCCGACCGTCTTGTCGGGCACGTCGAACGTCGTGCGAAAGAACAGGTTATAAAACGGGAAGGTCAGGCCGCCGGTGAAGCCAAAGATCAGCATCGGCGACGCCAGCCCCGTGATCTGCAGCCAGGGCGTGCGCTGTGCCGCTGTCCCTGGTGAGCGATGCGCGACGGCAGTTGGGCCGTCGTCCTGCAGCCGGTGCAACGGCCAGAAGGCCGCCACAACCGTCACCGTCCCCAGCAGCAGGGCGGCGCGGTAGGCGAAGGCTGTCTGCTCTGGGGGTACGCCAACCGCGTCCACCGCGCCGGGGAACAGCGTGACGATCAGCAGCGGCAGATATCCCCCGACGAAGCTGCCCACCGCCGTCGTCCCCATGGTGACCACGTTGAGGTACGAGAAGACGTACGTCTCGAACTGCGCGGTCGAGAGCCGGATCAGCAGCGGCGTCGTGGCGATCTGAATGCCGCCCCAGAACAGGCCCATCAACAGGCGGCTGAAGCCCAGCATGAACAGCGAAGGCCAGACGATGATCATTAGGTAGGACGCCGTCAGGCCCAGCGTCGAAAAGATGACGATGCGCCGCGTGCCGATGCGGTTGGCCAGCAGCCCGACCGGCACGCTGATGGCAAAGCCCCCCAGGCGCGGCAGGGCCTGCAGCAGCCCGATCGTCTCCTGGCTGTGCCCCAGGCTGACGAAGTAGAAGTTCAAGATGGCGTCAGAGACACCCAACAGCCCGATGTGCAGCAGCCCGTTGTAGAGCAGAAACAGCGAAACCGGCAGATTCATGCCGGGCAGCATAACCCATGCGCCGCGCAGGGTGGAAATCCTGACCCGCCCGGCCCGTTTGTTTTGCTTAGTCGCCAATTCCGATCATCTTCTTGCCGGCGATGAAGACCATTTCCACGCGCGCCAGCGCCTCCAGATCGTGCAGGGGGTCCCCGCCGACGACGATCACGTCCGCTTCCTTGCCCGCCTCGAGCGTGCCGAGACGGTGCTCCAGCTTGCTCACCTGAGCGGCAACAATCGTCGCGCTGCGCAGCGCGTCGTAATTATCGCGCTTGACGCCCAGTTTGACCATGAACTGCAGCTCCGGCGCGACTACGTCGTGACCGACGACCGGGCTGCCGGCGTCGGTGCCGAAGGCGATGGGCACGCCCGCCCGCGCCGCGCGGACCAGCCCATCGTAGCGGCTGGGGTCGCTGACGGCTTTCTGGCGCTCGGCGATCTTCCATTCGGGGAGGCCGTACTGGCGGGCGATCTCGGCCTGGGCTTGCATGACCAGCGGCGCGAAAGTGGTCACGATCGGGATCCGCTTGTCGAGCAGAAGCTGGATCGTCTCGTCGCTCATCGCACCGCCGTGCTCGATGACGTCCACGCCGAAATGGGCCATGCGCGCGATGCCCGAGTCGAAGGTGGCATGAGCGGTGATCGGCAGGCCGTTGCGATGCGCCTCGTCAATCACGGCCTCCAGCTCCGCATCGGTGAACTCCAGCGTGTCGTGGCTGCCCATGATCTTGATCAGGTCGGCCCCGCCGCGCACCTGCTCGCGCACAGCGCGGCGCATCTCGTCGGCGCCGCTGGCCTCGCGGCAGCACCAGTAGGTGTGCCCGCCCGTCTGGATGATCGCTTCGCCGCTGATCAGCAGGCGCGGACCGGGGAAGATGCCCTGCTCAACGGCCTGCTTGGCGAAGAAGTTGGACTTGTTCATGCCCAGGTCGCGCACCAGCGTCACGCCGGCGCGCAAGCTCTTGAGCATGTTGGCCGCGGACTTGTAGGCGCTGATCTCCGGCGCGTCGTCCATGGACTGGCGAGCCAGGTCGTGAATGCCGTCCCAGGCCAGGTGGGCGTGCGAGTTGATCAGGCCGGGCAGGATCGACTTGCCACTGCAGTCCACGATCTCAGCAGGGCCGACGCTGCTGAGCTGGTCCGCCGGGCCGACCGCCCTAATTTCGCCGTTCTCGATCTCGACGAAGCCGTTTTCGATCACCTCGTCCCCGACGCAGGTCAGCACGCGCCCTCCCGCCAGGATGCGGTGAGGGGCCGGGATGTCAAACAGCGGCTTGAGGATCTTCTGGTAACGCCAGGCAGGTGGTTCGGGCATTGCTCACGTCCTTTCTCGTTAAGAAGCGGCCTTCAGCGGGGGTACGCCCCGGCTGCGCCCGGTTCATGGGGGCCTATGCCATACGCCCCTACGGATTGAGTCATTCGTAACGGCAAGCCAGCGGCGCTCACCAGTCGCGCTGCACGCGGGCCGGATCGGGCCGCACCAGCTTGCCCCAGCCCGGCTCGCCGGTGATCACGCCGTCGGCAAAGACTGTCCTGCCGTTGACCAGTGTGCGCCGGATGCGCCCCTGAAAGGTCATGCCCTCATACAGCCTGTCGCTGGCTTTGGAGCGGCTGAAGAGCATATCGGGGTGAATGGTCGTGGTCAGCGCCGGATCGTAGATCACCAGGTCGGCGTCCGCGCCCACGGCGATCACCCCTTTGCGCGGGTAGAGGCCGAAGCGTTTGGCCCCGTTGGTGCTGATCAGGCGCACGGCGTGCTCGATGCTGATCCGGCCCGCAAGGGCGGCGTCCATCATGCCCAACACCAGTTCCTCGACACCCGGCGCGCCCGGCGGCGTGCGCCAGATGTCGGTGCGGGCGCGCTCCTTCTCCTCGACGGTGAAGGGCGAGTGATCGGTGGTCACGGCGATCAGGCTGCCATCGGCCAGGCCCTCCCACAGCGCGATCTGGTCGTCGGGCTGGCGCAGCGGCGGGTTGACCTTGGCGTAAGGCCCGACGCGCAGCAGATCGGCTTCGGTGAAGAACAGGTAATGCGGGCAGGTCTCCGCGGTGACCGGCGCGCCCGTCCGCAGGAATCGGCGCACCGTCTCCAGCGCCAGCCGCGAACTGACATGCGCAATGTGCAGATTGGCCCCGATCACCT
>DYGW01000177.1 GCA_020724485.1 Thermoflexus sp.
GTCCAGCCCAAAGACAGTGATCGTCCCTTCGTCGGGCAGCAGCAGCGTGGAGAGCAGGCGGATCAGGGTGGACTTGCCCGACCCGTTCGGCCCCAGCACGCCGAAGATTTCGCGGCGATAGACGCTGAAAGAGACGTTCGACACAGCGGTGACCAGTTCCTTGCCGCGCCGGGCTTTCATCTTGTTCGGAGCGTCATGGCTGTTGGTGGGCTGACTGCCAGCCGCATGACCGTCGGTCGCCTTGTGGCTCCCAGTCCAGCGCCGCCACCAGGGTTCGGCGGCGACGTTGAAGCGCTTGACGACGTTCTCGACGACGAGCGCCGCTTCCTGCGCGGGGATGGAATTATCCATCATGGTGTAATCCTCAGTGTTGCGTTAAGTGATGCTCAGCTTTCGACGCGAGAAGAGCGGTTTGGAGCCTGTTCTGCCGCACAAAAAAAGCCGCGAGCTAGGTGCCCGCGGCTTGTGTGGCCGGCGACGGACTCGCTTGACGAGTCATCGCCAATGAAAACCGCGGGCATTGCGCCCGCGGCCAGTGTCCCTCGTTTAACCGAGTTTACTTAGCGGCAAACAGGCGCAATACGGCAAGGCTCGATCCCGACAGGATCGCCGCTCATGCGGGTGCGGATGAAGAAACGATTCGCCATTGTGCGCCTTTGCTCCTTTCGTAGGATGCGGGCAGTATAGCACGGGCGGCGCGCGATTGTCAAGACTTTTGTTGGCAACGCTGTGTCAGGGGGTGGGTGAGTGTCTTGAAGACTGTATTCCAGTTCTGGGGTAGAGCATCACCGCAAAGGCTGTAGAGAGCGCAGAGCAAAGCGCGAAAGGCAGACTTCCGAAGTCTCCGAAGACTTCGGAAGTCTTGTTCTTCTGCGCCTCTGCGGTTCAGAGATTTCGCTCCCATCGTGAAAGGCCCCCTCTTGAGGCAGGCGCTATTCGTTCGCCGCCAGACCCCATGCTATAATCGCATCACTAGTGACGGGATGCGCCGGCGCCGCGCTCACTCCCTGGTGGGGGGCGGGCAGCCGCCAGGCGCGCGCTTTTTGAAGGATGTTACCGCTATGGATTTTGCTCTGAACGAAGAACAGATCATGGCCCGCGATATGGTGCGCGAGCTGGCCCGCGACAAGATTTACCCCACCCTCAAGGAATGGGACCGCAAGCACCAGCCACACCCCGACGTGTTGCCCCTGCTGGCCGAAAACGGCGTGCTGGGCATCAATATCCCCGTCCGCTATGGCGGGCAGGGCTTCGACTACATCACCCTGGCGCTGGCCTGCGAGGAATTGGAGCGCATTGACGCCAGCCTGCGCGTGATCATGTCGGTGCACGCGGGCCTCAACAGCCTGGCGCTGCTGCAATGGGCCACCGAGGAACAGAAGCAGCGCTTCCTCGTCCCGCAGGCGCGCGGCGAGAAGTACGCCGGCTACGGGCTGACTGAAGCCGACGCGGGCAGCGACCCGGTCAATTTGCGCAGCACCGCCCGCCGCGAAGGGGATGTCTACATCCTCAACGGCGAGAAGATGTGGATCAGCCTGGCGACGCTGGCCGATAACTTCATCGTCTTCGCCAAGACTGATCCGCACGCCGAGCCGCGCTATAAGGGAATCACCGCCTTCATCATCACCAAAGACATGAAGGGCGTCAGCACCTACGACGAGAAGCACAAGCTGGGCGTGCGCGCTGGCTCGACCGGCAGCATCGTCATGCAGGATGTCGAGGTGCCAGTCGAGAATCGGCTGGGCGAGGAGGGCGAGGGTTTTTACATCGCCATGAGCTGCCTCGACAACGGGCGCTACACCGTCGCCGCCGGAGCGACCGGCTGCATCCGCGCCTGCCTGGAAGACAGCATCAAATATGCCAAAGAGCGTCATACCTTCGGCGTGCCCATCGCCCAGCACCAGCTCATCAAGCAAAAGATCGCCTTCATGCAGCAGTGGTACGACGCGGCCTGGCTACTGGTCGTGCGCGCCGGCTGGCTGAAGAACCAGGGCCAGCGCAACACGCGCGAGACGGCGGTCGCCAAGTGGTTCGCCACCGATATGAGCGTCAAGGCGGCGCTGGAAGCGGTCCAACTGCACGGCGCCTACGGCTTCAGCGACGAGTACGATGTCGAGCGTTATCTACGCAACGCAAAGGGTGCCGTGATCTACGAAGGCTCCAGCGAGATTCAGCAGCTCATCCAGGCCGACTACGCGCTGGGTTACCGGCACGACCGCCCGCTGCGCTGCGAGCCGGTGCCCTACGACGCCGAGACCTGGCAGAGCGAGGGGTGATTCCATCACCGCAGAGACGCAGGAACGCAGAGGAAAGACCAATAAGCGTCTTGATTGCCAGCTATCTACCTCACCCCCGTTTCGCTTCGCTCAATTTCAGGGGGTGAGGCTGTGAGCGGAAGCAACGAGCCAGCAATCAGGGCAACCAAGAACATTCTCGGTTCTTCTCCGCGTCCTCTGCGTCTCTCTGCGGTTCCAATAATCCTGCTGGCCGCTGAAAGCTACTTTCAGGGCTGAACAGTGTCTTAAGGAGAGTGACCTTTGCACGTTGTAACGATTGCAACCATGACGCCGGACACCGAGGCTGCCGTCGCGGTGGACGCCGGCGGGAATGTCCAGTGGGGCGACAGGCTGGTCGTTAACCCTTGGGATGAGTACGCCATCACCGAAGCCGTGCTGCTCAAGGGCGCGCACAACGGCCAGGCGACGGTCATGACCGTCGGGTCGGAGGCGCAGGCCGAGGCGCTCAAGCACGGTCTGGCCATCGGCTGCGACCAGGCCATTCGCGTGTGGGACCCGGCCCTGGCCGCTCACGACAGCCTGGCCTACGCCAGCGCCGCCGCCGCTGCCATCAACAAGCTAGGCAACGCTGACCTGGTCATCTTCGGCAAGGAGATGTCCGACAGCGCCAGCGACCAGCACGTCTTCCAGACAGCGCGCAAGCTCCGCTGGACGATGATCGGCTTCGTCGCCAGGATCGAGGCGATTGACTTCGCCGCGCGCACCATCCGCGTGCGCCGCCTGACCGACCAGGGCACCGAAGTGGTCAGCGGTCGCCTGCCCGCTGTGATCAGCGTGCTGAAAGACATCAACGAGCCGAAATACCCGACCTTCATCGGTATCCGCAAGGCGGCCAAAGCCGAGATTCCCGTCTGGTCGCTGGCCGACCTGGGGCTGAGCGCGGCTGCTGTCGCGCCCAAGACGGCGGTCAGTGGGCACCGCGAGCTGCCCAAGCGCGAAGGCTCCGCCGAGATCATCGAGGGCGCCAACGCCCAGGAGAAGGCGGCCAGGCTGGTCGCCCGCCTGTTGGAGGAGAAGATTCTATGAGCGCCGCGATCTTTGTCTGGATCGAGCAGCACGACGGCCAGCCAGTCACCGCGTCGTGGGAGGCGCTGGGATTGGCCCGGTCGCTGGCCGCCGGCGGGACGGTGACGGCGCTCGTCTTCGGCGACGGCGCGCAAACCGGGGCTGCTGCTCAGGCCGCGTTCGAGCACGGCGCGGACGCCGTCATCCAGGCGGGCGATGCGTCGCTGGCCCGCTACCGCTTTGAGCCGTATGTGGCTCTGCTGACCGCGCTGGTGAAGGGGCGCGCGCCGGACGTGGTGCTGGCTGCGGCGACGGTCGCCGGGCGCGAATTGCTGGCTGGCGCTTCCGCCGACCTAGATGCCCCCCTGCTGGCCGACGTAACTGAGCTAACGCTGGATGGCGGCAAGCTGCGCACTGTGCGCCCGGTGCTGGGCGGCAAGGTGCTGCGCGTGGAAGCGGTCGTCGGTGACGGGCCGCAGTTCGCCGCGCTACGCCCGCGCGCCTTCCCCGTGCCGGAACCCCAACCAGGGCGAAGCGGCGAGGTGATCGCGGTCGCGCCCGCGCTGGCCCCGGACGCCGTCCCCACCCAGATCGAGCGCGTCGAGACGACCGGCGGCCAGGTGAGCCTGACCGATGCCAGCATCATCGTCGCGGGCGGGCGCGGCGTCGGCGGAGCGGAGGGCTTCGCCCCGCTGCGCGCCCTGGCCGAGGTGCTCGGCGCGGCGCTCGGAGCCAGCCGCGCCGCTGTGGACGCGGGCTGGATCGCCTACGAGCACCAGGTCGGGCAGACGGGCAAGGTCGTCTCGCCAGACCTGTACATCGCGGCGGGCATCTCCGGTGCCATCCAGCACCAGGCGGGGATGCGCACGGCCAAGGTGATCGTTGCGATCAACAAAGACCCCGACGCGCCGATCTTCAAGCTGGCCCGCTTCGGTATCGTTGGCGACCTGTTCGAGGTAGTTCCGGCGTTGACCGAGGCGTTCCGCGAGCGGCTGGCATAACCGCGAGTCTGTGCGGCGCAGGACACAGGTCTCCCCTCGCCGGGAGACCTGTGTTGTTGGTAGTTGACAATAGACACGGATGTGCCGAATATCACTATTGAAGAATAGACTTCGCACGATAGCAGAGTCTCTGGTTGTTGGCTGCTGGTCACTGGCTGTTGGTAGAACATGCTTCAAGCGGTGCCGCCCTCGCCAGGAACCCAAGCGTCAGGGGCCTTTGCTTGTGCGTCTAGTCGGGCCTCTCCACTTGTGAGGTACTACCATGAGGTTTGGCACTACGAATACCCGCAGACTGAGCACTGATTACTGACCACCGGTTACCGAACACTGGCGACCTACAAGCACAAGGAGTATTCACCATGCGTAAGACTGTGTTGGCCCTCATGTTGATCGCTGCCGTGCTCGCCGCGAGTCTGGCTCTGCTGGCCGGGCGCGCCCAAGCCCAGGACGTGCCTAAGCTGCGCATGGGCCTGCTGCCTATCCTGGATGTGCTGCCCTTCTACGTGGCCGACGAAGCCGGTTACTTCGCCGCAGAGGGCATTGAGATCGAGCTGATCCCGGTCAGCAGCGCCCTGGAGCGCGACCAACTGGTCATTGCCGGGGAGATTGACGGCATGGTCAACGACCTGATCAGCACTGGCATCTTCAACCAGGACAAGACGCTGATCCAGATCGTCTCGCTCGCCCGCCGCGCCTACCCGGATGCTCCCCAGTTCCGGCTACTGGGCGCGCCGCGCAGCAACGTGACCATCCCCAGCGACCTGACCAACGTCGAGATTGGCATCAGCGAGAACTCGGTCATCCACTACATCGCCCAACGCATCCTCGAGGCCGAGGGCGTGAGCGCCGCTGACCTGACCTTCCGCGCCGAGCCGAACATCGCCATCCGCTTCCAACTGCTGATGGAAGGCCAGCTCAAAGCCGCCTGCCTGCCTGATCCGCTGGCCCAGGCGGCCATCGTTGGCGGGGCGACGCTGATCGCCGACGACACCGCGCTGGTGGAGACGCAGTTCAGCCAGAGCGTGCTCAGCTTCCGCAGCGAGGTGATCGAGGAGCAGCCAGAGGCCGTCGAGGGCTTCCTGCGGGCGTGGATGCGCGCCGCCGACGACATCAACGCCGACCCGGAAGCGTACCGCGCGCTGTGGCTGGAGAAGACCAACGTGCCTGACAGCGTCAAGGACACCTACGCGCTGCCGCCTTTCCCCACCTACGAGATCACCAACGAGGCCGCCTGGGATGACACCGTCGCCTGGCTGATCGAGCAGGGCATCGTGGAGAGCACGGCCAGTTACGCCGACACCGTCAACCCGGCCTTCCTGGAAGCCATCGCGCCCGCTGGCGGCGACGCGGCCCAGGGTGAGGCGCTGTTCGCCAGTCTGGGTTGCATCGGCTGCCATACACTGGACGGGACGGCGAGCGCCGGGCCGTCAGTGGCCGGAATCGCGGGCCGGGCGGGGAGCACGGTTGATGGGCTGAGCGCGGCGGAATACCTGCAGCAGGCTATCGTGGAGCCAGCGGCCTTCGTCGTCGAGGGCTTCGGGCCGATCATGCCCGCCTACGACACGCTGAGCGAGGTAGACCTGGCGGCGCTGGTCGCCTACCTGCTGACGCTGGAGTAGCGGAACGGTTGCAGAACCTCACCCCCACCCCCCCCCCCCACTTTTGAGAGGGGGCAAGCCGAGCGCAGCGAGGCTGCGGGTGAGGTCAACGGGGGTGCAGCAGAGCAGCGCTCTGCGGAGCATATCGCGCTCTTGTAGGGGTATATCGCATACGTCCCCGGGCTCACTGAATAGCAGATCGCTGGGCACCTGAATCAAGATGATCACCATCGGGCACCTCACCTTCCGCTATGGCTCGCGCGGCGCGCCCGTCTTCCAAGACTTCTCGTGGCATGTCGCGCCGGGCGAAGCGTGGTCAATCATCGGCGCGTCCGGCTGCGGCAAGACGACGCTGCTGACGCTGATCGCCGGGCTGCGCCGCGCGACGAGCGGGACGATCCGCGTCGGCGAGACGGTGATCCGCCGTCCTCGCCCCGAAACAGGGCTGATCCTGCAGGACTTCGGCCTGCTGCCCTGGGCGACGGTGTGGGACAACGTGGCCCTGGGGCTGCGCGTGCGCCGCTTCTACGGGCCGGATGGCACGCATGCCCCGCGCGGCGCGCCGCCGCCGTCGCGCAAGGAGGCGCGGGCGATGGTCGCCCACTGGCTGACGCGGCTCAACATCTACGACCAGCGCGATAAGTTCCCCGGTGCGATCAGCGGCGGGCAGCGCCAGCGCACGGCCATCGCCCGGACGCTTGCCCTGCAGCCGGACTTGCTGCTGATGGACGAGCCGTTCAGCAGCCTGGACGCGCCCACCCGCGAAGACCTGCAAAACCTGATCCTGCAACTGCGCGCGGAGATGGGTCTGACCAGCGTGATCGTCACCCACGCCATCGAGGAGGCGGCCATCCTGGGCCGCCGGATTCTGGTGCTGGGCCAGCCGCCCAACACCGCGCCCGTCATCGTCGAGAATCCCGGCGCCGGCGCGTCCGGCTACCGCAGCACAACGGACTTTCTGGACAAATGCACCGAACTACGCACACTGCTGGGCCTGGCCCACTGACTCCCGCCGAGCCGGGTGGCGCGCGCCAGACGCTGCGCGGCATCGGGGCACGCGCCCTCAACCTGGCGCTGGCGCTGGTCATCTTCCTCGTCTGCTGGACGGCGCTGGCCGTCGCGCTGCGCCGCGACATCATGCCCTATCCCTGGGACGTGCTGCCCGTCTTCGTCGAGGAAATTCAGGGCGACCTGTGGGATCACACCGTCGCCAGCGCGGCGCGCGTGCTTAAGGCGGTCGCCTTCGCCACGCTGATCGCCACGCCGGTGGGCCTGGGCCTGGGCCAGATTCGCGTGCTCAACCGCATCTTCTCGCCGCTGATCGGGCTGGTGCATCCCATCCCCAAGATTGTCTTCCTGCCGGTGATCCTGGTCGTCATGGGCATTGGCGAGACCTCGAAGGTGTTCCTGATCGCGCTGATTCTGTTCTTCCAGATTCTCGTCGTGGTGCGCGACGAAGCAGCCAGCCTGCGCCCGGAGCTAATCCAGTCGGTACGCTCGTTGGGGGCAGGGCGGCGCGCGCTGTTCCGCTATGTGTACCTGCCCGCGTCGCTGCCCGCCGTGCTGACCGCGCTGCGCGTCTCGGTGGGCACAGCCGTCGCCGTGCTGTTCATCGCCGAGCAGTACTCAACGCGCCAGGGCCTGGGCTACTACATCGTCACCTTGACCTGGCAGCGCCTGCGCTACGAGAAGATGTACGCGGGAATCCTGGCCATGTCGCTGCTGGGGCTGGCTCTCTACATCGCCGTAGATGCGCTGGAGCGGGTCGTCGGGCGCTGGCGTCATGCGGGGGAGGGCTAGCTGATAGCTGTCAGCCATCAGCGACCAGCCTTCAGCAAGAGCAGAACAGCGGTTGTTGACTGCTGACCGCTGAAGGCTGACTGCTGAAAGAACGCTCCCCCGCCGGGCGGCGAGGGAGCGCGTTCTTGTTATCGCAATGGTGCTTGTAGCAGTCTGGCAGCGGCTTACTGGCCGTAGCCGGTGGAGATGGAGCCATCGAGCAGGCCAGCGGCGACTTCTTGCAGTT
>DYGW01000178.1 GCA_020724485.1 Thermoflexus sp.
GAATGGGGGGCAATCCCAGCGCCCAAGTGCCCAGCCCTAACAGCTTGTTCGTGGCCCCCTGCCGGCAAGGGGGTGCGTGCAAGATTCAGGAGTGCTGCTCTACTGCGCCCTGGTTTGACCTCACCCCCGTTTCGCTTCGCTCAACTTCCCCCTCTCTGCCGGCGGAGAGGGGACCAGGGGGGTGAGGTTGCGAGCAACCAAGAACGAACTGGCTATCAGGGTAGCAAAGGGCAATCCGATCCACTCTCACCCAGGCTATGAACAGACGTGCCCCAGACACTCTCTCACGCCCCCTGCACGTCTTCTGCCAGCCAATCCTCTGTGAAGCCGAGCATCCACTCCAGGTACAGAAAGCGCGGGAACAGCCGGGCGCGCCATGTGTAACGCAACGCCAGCAGCCAGGCGACCAGCGCCACGCTCACCACGCCGTAGTCGCGCGCTTCCAGCGGCAGCAGCTCAAACACCCGGCGCAGCGAAGGCACCACCATGATCGCGGCGAAGACCAGGCCCAGCGCCAGCGCCAGCAGCGTGGGCCGCACGTCGCCGCTGTAGCGGTCGCCGCCGGCGAACCAGCGCAATGGCGGCTCGACAAACATGACCAGCACCAGCCCGGCCAGCACCGAAAAGACGGTCAGCACAGACTGTGAGAACAGCACCGCCACCTCGTAGCGGAACTGATCCGGCGTGTAGATTTCGTAGTCAATGCCCGCGTAGACCTGGAACGTGGCGATGTCCTCGCGCAGCACGCCAATCGTGCGCCCCTCGTTGACGATGCTGTTGAAGGTGTACACGTACAGCGCGAACGCGAACAGGAAGGTGACGATCCCCGCCGGAAACGCGAAGTGCAGCACGGAGGCCAGCAGCCGCTTCTGTGACTGGTCGGGACGCGCCCACACCGCAATGGCGAAGGTGGGGATGCCAATCGTCAGCAGCGCCACCAGCGTGATGTGCTTGGGAATGTACGGGAAGCCCACGCCCACCACTGACGCTGACAGGATCATCAGCACCAGCGTGACCGCCCGCGCCAGATACAGGCGCAGGATGTCGCGCATTCCGCTGACGATGCGCTGTCCTTCGAGGAACGCGGGCGGCAGAGCGGCGAACGAATCGCCCAACAAGATCATGTCGGCCACGCTGCGTGTTGCGGCGCTGCCGCTCTCCATGGCGATGCCCAGGTTAGCTTTCTTCAGCGACAGCACATCGTTGACGCCATCGCCAATCATCGCCACGTAGTGACCTCCCTCGCGCAGCGCGCTGACCAGGCGCTCCTTCTGCTGCGGCGCGATGCGCCCGAAGACGCACGCCTCCTCTGCCACCCGCCCCCATTCCGCGCCGTCCAGCGCGGCCAGTTCCTGCCCGGCAACCGCCGTCAGATCGCCGGTTAGCCCGGCCTGGCGGGCCAGCGCAGCGACGGTCTGCGAGTTGTCGCCAGAGATGATCTTGAGGTCTATGCCCGCGCGGGCGAACTGGGCCAGCGCCTCGTGAGCGTCGGGGCGTAGCTCGTCCTGAAAGGCGACCAGGCCCAGCGCGTGGAGCGCCGGCAAGACGGGTTGCTGCTTGTCGTCGTGCAGAGCGAGCGCTGCTGGATTATGGGCGAACAAGACCACGCGCAACCCCGCCGCCACCCAATCGTCAGTCTCCGGCAGCAAGTCCAGCGGCACGTCCAGGTACGGGGCCAGCATCTCCGGCGCGCCCAGCACGTAAGTGCCGCTGCGCCGCCCATCGCTGAAGGCGATGGCGCTCCACTTGCGTTCCGAAGAGAACGTCACCTCGTCTAAAGCGCGCAGTCTGTCCCCGCCCAGAGCCGCGATCAGCGCCTCGGTCGTCTTGTTGGTCGCCGTCGCGCTGCCGGCGAAGTCGGCCAGCGCCCGTTCCAGGGCCTCTCTGGTCAGGCCCAGCGGGATCGCGTCGTAGTAAGCGATCTTGTTGGCCGTCAGCGTTCCGGTCTTGTCCATGCACAGCACGTCCACGTTGCTCAACGACTCGACCGAGTTTGCCTGCTGGACGAGCGCCCCGCGCGACGCGATACGCACCGCGCCCATCGCGTAGGCAACGATCACCATGAAGAACAGACCGTTGGGTACCAGCCCGGCGATCACTGCCGCTGCCTGCACTCGCCGCATCAGGGGGATGTCGGACAGCAGCGACGAGACGATCAGCAGCAGGCCGATGAACATAGCCACCATCATCAGCAGCCGGATGACAAAATCCACGACGCGTTGCAGCGGCGTCTTGACCACGCGAAAGGTGCGCGCCTCGGCAGCGACCGTGTTGGCGAAACTCTTGGCCCCCACCCGCCGCACGACGAACATCGCGCTGCCCGACACGACGAAGCTGCCGGAGAGCAGGTGATCGCCCGCGCGCTTGGGGACGTGATCCGACTCGCCGGTCAGCAGCGATTCGTCTACCTCAATTTGCCCGCAGCCGACCAGAATGCCATCCACCACAATCTGATCCCCGGCGCGCACGACGACAATATCGCCGCGCACCAGCTCCTCCGGGCCAACGGCGCGCTCCTCACCTTCCCGGATCACCGAGACTTTGGGCCGCGTCAGCAGGGCGATGCGGTCCAGTTTGCGCTTCGCGCGCACCTCCTGGATCACGCCGACGATGATATTCATCAGAATCAGGCTGACGCTGGCCAGGGCCTCGTCGGGCCGCCCGATGGAAACCATCACCGCGCCGATGCTGAACAGCACCAGGTTAATCAGCGTGAAGACGTTCTGGCGGAAGATGCTGGTCAGTGAGCGGCTGGTGGGAAGTTGGAAGTCGTTGCCCTCACCGCGCTCGCGCCGAGTGCGCACCTCCATCTCGTCGAGACCGGTGATCTGCTCCGCCTCGTTCAGTTGCTGAACCGTTGTAATCATCGAGCCGTGCGATGTGGGCAGCATGGGGTCACCTCACCAGCGCGATTGCCTGTGCGCAAAGCACCGCTCATTCCGACGACTCATCACCGACAACTGAAAACTGACCACTGACCACCCGTCAATGCTGACGCCGCCACATGAAACGCAACAGCTCGCGGCGGTAGTGGCGGCCCGGCATGTACGTCAGCAGCGTATCCTCAAAGCGCACCGGGCGCACGCCGCAGTAATCGTACAGGTTGCCGAGCTTGGCCGTGCGGTTGCTGGCCAGCAGGTCTAACCATTGTGGCGTCATCGGCCAGCGACGTACCACCCGCGTCACCATGCGGTTGAGCGTGCGCAGCAGGTACGGCGGCACGGGCACAATGACGCGGCGCGTGCCAGAGACGCGCATGACCGTGCGGATCATCTCGTTATAGCTCACGTACTCTGCCCCGCCGATCTCGATGGTGGCGTCAACCAGGTCAATGCGTTCCAGGGAATTGACCAGTGCCGAGACCAGGTCGCCCACGTACAGCGGGTGCAGTAGGCTTTCCCCCTTGCCCGGCTGCAGGAAAAACAGCGGGTTGGAGCGCAGCAGCATGGCGATGCCGTTGACGAAGCGATCTTCTGGCCCGAAGATGATCCCGCAGCGCATGATCGTGTAGGCGATGCCGCTGTTGCGCACCAGGGTCTCCACCTGCCCCTTGACGCGCAACAGCTCATAGGCCGAGGACGGCTCCGCGCCAAGCTGGCTCAGGGTGATCAAGCGCCCAATGCGCGCCGAGCGGGCGGCGACGATCAGGTGTTGCGTTCCCTCGATGTCCACACGCTGCAGGTCACGGCGGGTGCCCCACCACTGGGCGCTGGCTAGGTGAATCACCGTGTGCACGCCCTGCATGGCGCGGTACAGGCTCTGCGCGTCGTCCAGCCGCCCAGCCACGACTTCGACTTCAAGGGGCCAGTCCAGGCGGGGCGGTCGCGCGCCGCGCGCCGGCAGCACATAGGCGCGCACGGGCAGCCCTTCCGCGTGCAAACGCGGCACAAGCTGCCGGCCCACCAGCCCAGATGCCCCGGTCACCAGGATCACAGTCGCTCATGCCTCCGCCGCGCGATTATATATCACCCCGCTGGCGTGCCAAGCCCCGGCTGTCACCGATTTCGCCGCCGCAGAGCAACCCCGGCCCCTGCGCCGGGTTATAGTTCATGCCTGTGCCCCCTCGCCGCCGGAACATGCGGTATAATGGGCGACCTGGGCGGTGAACCCGCCCGCATGTGACGAGACCCCTCACCGCCCTGCACGCGCTGGCAGCGCGGTACCAGCGAATCGGAGGAAGGACCTGTGGACTTCAAACGTGTCGTCGTCACCGGCCTGGGCATCATCTGCCCCGTCGGGAATTCACCGGACGAAGCCTGGCGCAACGCCGCCAATGGCGTCTCCGGCGCGCAGCATATGCCGCAGTTCGAGGAACTGGGTCTCAGGGTCACCTTCGGCGCGCCAGTGAAGAACTACGACCCCGCCGAGCACCTGAATCGCCGCGACCTGCGCCGCACCGATCCGCTGGCGCAGGTGGCCCACTACGCCAGCAAGCAAGCCCTCGAAGACTCCGGCCTGGCCGTGAATGAGCACAACGCCTGGGATGTGGGCGTGATCGTCGGCACGGGCATCGGCGGCTTTGAGACGCTGTTTAACGGCATCGAGAAATTCATGCAAGAGGGTCACAGCACGGTCAGCCCGCTGCTGCTGCCGATGATGCTCCCTGACAGCCCCGCCGGGAAGATCGCCATTGACTTTGGGCTGCGCGGGCCGAACATGTCCATCAGCACGGCCTGCGCCACCGGCAACAACAGCATCGGCGAAGCCTACGAGATGATCCGGCGCGGCGCGGCGGTGGCCATGCTCGCCGGCAGTTCGGAGGCGGCCCTGCTCAGTCTGACTATCGCCAGCCTGTCCAACATGGGCGCCATCTCGCGCCGCAACGACGACCCGCAGGGCGCGTCCCGGCCCTTCGCCGCTGACCGCGACGGCTTCGTGGTCGGCGAGGGCGCGGCCATGCTCATGCTCGAAGAGCTGGAGCACGCCAAAGCGCGCGGCGCGCGCATCTATTGCGAACTGACCGGCTACGGCAGCACCTGCGACGCCTTTCACATCACCGCGCCGATGGAGCACGGCGAGGGCGCGCAGGAAGCCATGCGCCGCGCCATGCGCCACGCCGGCCTGGCCCCGCAGGACATCAGCTACATCAACGCGCACGGCACCAGCACGCCGCTCAACGACGTCAGCGAGACGCGGGCCATCAAAGCCGTCTTCGGCGACCATGCCTATCGCATCCCGATCAGCTCGACCAAGTCGGTCACCGGGCACCTGATGGGCGCGGCGGGCAGTGTCGAGGCGGTGTTCAGCGTCAAGGCCATCACCGAGCAGTTTATCCCGCCGACGATCAACCTGCACGTTCCCGACCCGGAGTGCGACCTGGACTACACACCCAATGTGGGCCGGGCCGCCCCCATCCAGCACGTGATGAGCAACTCGTTCGGGTTCGGCGGGCACAATGCCGTGCTGATCTTCAGCAGATACAAGGAGTGAGCGGGCGCCGCCGGGCCTCGTCCCGCGCGCGCTCTGCCAGCAAGGTCAGCGCATGATTGACACTATCCCGCGCTCACGCCGGCTGTTCCGGGGCCGGGCCGCACCCGCCAGGCGACCACGCGCGCTGCGTTACGCGCACCTGATCGGCTGGGGGATGGAGGTGCCCTCGCAGGTGCTCTCCAACAGTGACCTGGAAGCCATCGTCGAGACCAACGACGAATGGATCACTACGCGCACCGGCATCAAAGAGCGCCGCATCGCCGCCCAGCGCGAAACGACCACCAGCCTGGCCACCCGCGCGGCGCAGAAGGCGCTCGACGTGGCCGATGTGCTGCCCGGCGCCATTGACCTGATCATCGTCGCCACAGCCACGCCGGAGCACATCTTCCCCAGCACGGCCAGTCTGGTGCAGGACTATCTGGGCGCGACCAACGCGGGCGCTTTTGACCTCAGCGCCGCCTGCTCCGGCTTCGTCTATGGCCTGGACATGGCAGTGAACAAGATTCAGACCGGCGCCATCAACACCGCGCTCGTCATCGGCGCGGAGACGCTCAGCCGCGTGGTGGACTGGACGGATCGGGGTACGTGCATCCTCTTCGGCGACGGGGCGGGCGCGGTCGTCCTCGAAGGCGGCGATACGCCGGGCGGCGTGCTTGGCTCGGTGCTGCGCTCCGACGGCTCCGGCTGGGACATGCTGACTCTGCCCACCGCCAACAGCCGCGACACCTACCTGCAAGACGGGGCGCACCAACAGGGGCGCATCTACATGGATGGGCGCGGCGTCTTTCGCTTCGCCACGCGCGTCATCGGCGACAGCATCCGCGACGCCCTGGCCCAGGCCGGCCTCACCCCGGACGACCTGGCCCTGGTCATCCCCCACCAGGCCAACCAGCGCATCATTGACCATGTGGCCAAGGCGCTCAAAATCCCCGAAAACCGCGTCTATAGCAACGTCGCCCGCTATGGCAATACCTCCGCCGCCTCGATCCCAATTGCGCTGGCCGAGGCCGTCGAAGAAGAGCGCATCAAGCCGGGCGATGTGATCGCCCTGGTCGGCTTCGGCGGGGGGTTGTCGTGGGCGGCAATGGTCATCGAGTGGACTGCCGTGCCCTCCCACCCGTCGTACTCGATCACCTGGGGTCGCCGCCAGGGGGCCTACGCCTACGCCGGGGTGCGCCGCCCACTGATCCGCAAGTGGCGGCGGCTGATGCTGCTCTCGCCGACGACGTGGATTCTCATGGCGCGCGCCTACCTGCGCCGCCGCCGCGAGCAGATCAACAGGTTGCGCGGCGCGAAGGACGAAGAGTAGCGGGGAACAAGGATCACCAGTTGGGAGTCGGGAGTCCGGGGTTCTGAGTCAGGAGTCTAGAGTTCCCAGTTCTGAGTGAGGGGACTTCTCCACGCTCCAGACTCCTAACTCAAGACTCCCGACGCCGGTCCTGGCGCGTCCATCACACGATCACCGGGAACTCGATCAGGCACCAGTCCGCGAAGTCGCTCAGCGGGCGGTTGCGGCAGGCGTACTCGGCGTAGACGGCGCGCCCGTCGCAGCGCGTGAACCCGTCGCCAGCGAAGAGCGGGTTGACGTGCAGCGCCGTCTCCAGAAATCTGCGCACCTCGGCGGCCCCGCCCCCGCCCGCCATGACCTGCGCGTAGGGCAGCGCCTTCAGCGTCGCCCGCGCAGTGGTGATGCGCTCTCCCCACTCCGGGTACGCAGCCGCGACCAGGGCGAGCAGGGCGTCCCACGTCGCGCGAACCATTGCGACCTGCGGCACCATCGCCAGCTTGAAGCGCACGCCCTGCGCTGTCAGAGCGCGCACCTCCCCGGGCGCGTAGCCGATCTGGGCCAGCACCTCCGCGCCAGTGCGCCCCAGCAGATCGCCGAGCGCCTCGCCATCGAGCATGAACACAACCTTGCGCGCCGGGTCGTCGCTGAGCGCGCGGAAGTCCTCCTCGCGGAGGCCGCGCAGCACCCGCCCGCAGACACCCGCCAATGGCGGCGGCGTGCATCGCTCGCCGCGCCCAAAACAGCACGCGAACGCTTCGGCATACGTGCCGAACAGATCGGCGGCGCGCGGCCCGTGCAGCGTCACCTGCACCGTCATGCCCCGTCCCTCCGCAGCAGGTTCGGCAGCTTCGCCAGCGGGCGGACGCGCCAGTCTGCCGCGCCGCGACGGTCTGACAGCGTGTCATCTACGTCGAGTAAACCTGGCATGAGCGTCCATCCTATTGGGTCGCGAATGGGGCGTATGATACCACAGACCCTGCCTGCGGCGCGCCCGGCGAGTTATCAACAGCTTATTGACATATCAACAGGTTATGCACAGGTAGCTTCCGGCTAGACTTCCGAAGTCTTGTCTTCTGCAGGGCGCGAGTCCGCGTCGTAGGGGCGTATTGCATACACCTCCCAGCCCTCACGCGCGTTGGGGGTCCACGAACAAGCTGTTAGGGCTGGGCACTTGGGCGCTGGGATTGCCCC
>DYGW01000179.1 GCA_020724485.1 Thermoflexus sp.
GGGGGGGGGGGGGGGGGGGGGGACAAACACGTTCACGACTTGTTCGTGGACCCCGGCTCGACGGCGGCGGTTCGCCAAAGGTGTTTGGGGTATAATCTCGCTACTATCCAGTCTCAGCGGCGCGCCAGCCAGGGCCGAAGACGGGGAAAGATGGGCAGCGACGAGTCTCGCTTCTTGGCCAAGCCGCACACAGTACAGCAGCCCTGGCGCAACCAGCGGCAGTTTGTGGCCACGTTGGGGTTGATCGGGGTCATTGGCCTGATCATCGCCGCGCTGTACCTGTTCCAGACCTCGCGCAGCACGATTTCAGCGCGCGAGCTGGCCGAGATGAACGATTACCGCGCCCGGCTGGAGCGCGAAAACGAGCGCGTGCGCGCTGAGATCGCCGACCTGCAGAGCCTGCCCCGCGTCATGACGCGGGCGGCAGAGCTGGGCTTTCGCCCGGCGAACCCGGACGAAATTCAGTACATCATTGTGGATGGCTACCGTTACGACCGGCCCATCGTCACGCCGACGCCGTCGCCCACCGCGCAGACCGCCGAGCACATCTACGACGAGACGCTTGGCGGCTGGCTGCGCAAGCAGTGGGACGGCCTGAAGCGACAGTTGGACGCATGGCGCAGCGGCTAGGACGCTGCTCGCAGGATGATCTGGGGCTATGATCCGCGACGAGACTCTCAGCAGACGGCTCACGCTGGTTGGCGTGGTGCTGATCGGCATCAGCCTGGTGCTGCTGGCGCGCCTGCTTTCGTTCCAGTTCCGCATGAATCCGGAGATTAAGCAGGCGCTCGAAGACCAGGCCAAGAACCGCTACCAGCAGACGGTTGAGGTGCTGCCCAAGCGCGGGCAAATCTTCGACCGCAACGGGCACCTGTTGGCGACCAACTCGTTTGAATACCGCATCGGCATCAGCCCCAACCAGGTCGTTGACCGCCAGGCCGTGGCGATCGCGCTTGCGCCGCTGGTCGGCCTGCCGGAGAACCGTCTCTACAACCTGCTGCAACCGAACGCGGACGGCATGTTCCCGCCGTATGTGCTGCTGGCTAGCCGCGTCAGCGCCGACGTTGGGCAGGCCATTGCCGACCTGGACGTGCCCGGCATCATCATCGAGCCGCTGCCGATCCGCATCTACCCGCAGGGCGAGCTGACCGCCCAGATCGTCGGCTTCTTCGCCGGGTCAGACGGGGCGCGGGCCAGCCAGGGCTACTACGGCGTGGAGGGTTTCTACCAGACGCTGCTGGCCGGCCAGAGCAAGCGCGTCACCAAGAGCAACATCCCGCTGCTGGAGGAGAGCCAGACCCAGGCCACCCGCGTCCGCGATGGGATGGACCTCATCCTGACCATTGACCGCGACTTGCAGTATCTCGCCCAGGAAGTGCTGGCGGGCTTCCTTGAGGAGGATCCAACGGCGACGGGCGGCACGATCCTGATCATGAACCCGCGCAACGGCGAAATTCTGGCTATGGCCAACTACCCGGATTTCCGGCCCGGCGATCTGTCGGAAGACAATATGCGGTACGCGCGCAACCAGGCCATCGCCGACGTGTACGAGCCGGGGTCGGTCTTCAAAGTGGTGACGATGGCCCTGGCGCTTGACGCCGGGACGCACGATCTCGACTGGTCGTACTACGATCCCGGCTGCTTTGAGGCGGGCGGCGTAGCCATCTGCAACTGGGATCGCACATCGCACGGTAACCCCGATTTCGCGCAGGTCTTCATTGACTCGCTGAACACCGGCACGGCCACCATCTACAAGGAGATCGGCCCGTACACGGTCTATCCCAAGCTGCGCGAGTTCGGCATCGGTAGCCCCACCGGAGTAGACCTGGAGGGCGAGTCGCCGGGCATCCTCGTCGAGCCGGGCGATTCGCTGTGGAGCGAGGCGCAGTTTCTCAACAACAGCTACGGCCAGGGTGTGTCGGTCACGCCGCTGCAGATGCTCACCGCGGCCAACGCCATTGCCAACGACGGGCTGATCATGCAGCCCCACATCGTCAAGGCGCGCATTGACGGCGGCCAGGTGATCGAGACGCAGCCCGCCGCCATTCGTCGCCCGATCAGCGAGGAAGTGGCGCACAAAGCGCGCGACATCATGATCCGCGTGCTGCGCGAGAGCAACGAAATCGAGTTCGAGTTCCCTGGCTACACCATCGCCGGCAAGACGGGCACCGCCGAGATTCCCGCGCCCTATGGTTACGAGCCGTTCGCGCCGGGCAACTCGATTGCCTCGTTCCTAGCCTTCCTGCCCGCCGATGATCCGGTGGTGTCCATCCTGATCAAGCTGGATCGCCCCTGGGGGTACTGGGGCAGCCTGACCGCCGCGCCGCTGGCCCAAGAGTTGCTGGAGCGCCTGGTGGTGCTGATGGAGATTCCCCCCGACAACCTGCGCTACCAGCTTGTTGCCCAGGGCGGCAACCCATTCGCGCGCGAGTATTAGGGCACGCCAGCGTTAGGGGTGGGGAGATGGCCCACTCATGGCCCGGCAGGTAGGATAGTGGCTCCGGTGACGCCACCGAGGAGTAGCGCCGTATGCGTGAATCGCTCAGCCCACGCGACGCTCATGTGCTCGTCGTAGAAGCGAACCCGCCCCGCTTCGTGTCCATTGCCCGGCTGTTGGCCCATTTGGGCGTCATCCATTGTGAGTGGAAGACGAGCGGCTGGCAGGTCGTGCAGTTCGCCGATACGTTTCCCCAGCTTGACCTGATTCTGATGAATATCGCGTTGCCCTATGAGGACGGCGTCCAGGCATTGCGCAAGATGCGAGGCCACCCGCGTCTGAGCAGTGCCCGCGTGGTGGCCCTGGCGGAGGGTGCCAGCCAGGAGGTGCAGGGTAGGGCGCGCGCGGCCATGTTCGACGGGCTGCTGAGCACGCCGCTCGACGCGGATCGCTTCCCGGAGCAGATTCGCCGCCTTCTCGCCGGAGAAGCGGTGTGGGAGTAGCGCCGAGAGGTTTTCTTCTCGCTTCCCCGCGAAAGCCGCCCCCTGAAGGGGTAATTCACACGGCGGTTGCCGTTTTTGAGGGCCAACGTATGCCAACGCATTGCCGCCACATGGCTGTCAGGACACGCCTTCTGGGAATTCGCCAGTCAATCTGGGATGCTCCGTTTCCCCGCCGCACTTGGGCAGATAGACCGTTATGGCGTACAATGGCCGCTCTGTAGCGCGAGCGCGCGCGAGCGTTGACCGGGGCAACCGCCGTGAAGCCAGCCATCCCATGACCCCTGAACTGCCATTTGCCCTCACGCTGGGGGCGTTCACCTTCCTGCTCACCGCCATCTGGGGCGATCCCTTCGTCGAAGTGCTGCGCCGCTTGCGCGTCGGCAAGCAGATTCGCCAGACGGGGCCACAGACGCATTTCGCCAAGATGGGCACGCCGACGATGGGCGGCATTCTGATCCTGGTGCCGGTCGTCTTGATCACCCTGGGGCTGAATCTGGCTCGCCTGGTGCGCGAGACGCTGACCGGCTCCAGCATCCTGCTGCCGCTGTTCGTGCTGCTGGCCTTTGGGTTGCTGGGGGCGATAGATGACCTGGAAGGGATTCGCGGCCTGCGCGAGCGCGGCGAAGGCATCCGCGCCCGCACCAAGTTCGCCGTGCAGGTGCTGCTGGCGGTGTTTGTGGCGGCGGTGATGGCCTTTGTGGGCGGCGGCTTTCAGAACGCGAACGGCGTGTACATCCCCCTCTATCCCGACTTCGTGGACATTCCCCCGCTGCTGTGGATCCCTATCGCCGTGTTCTTCATCGTGGGGATGAGCAACGCGGTCAACATTGTGGACGGGCTGGACGGGCTGGCCGGGCTGATCACGGCCAGCGCCTTCGCCGCCTATGGGGCCATCGCCCACCTGCAGGGGCAGACCTTCCTGGTGCAGTTCTCCTTCATCATCGTCGGGGCGTGCTTCGGCTTCTTGTGGTACAACGCACTGCCGGCGCAGATGTTCATGGGCGATGTGGGGTCGCTGGCGCTGGGGGCGGCGCTGGGCACGGTCGCGCTGATGACCGGCCAATGGCTGTTGCTGCCGATCATCGCCATCATCCCCGTCGCCGCCACGCTCAGTGTGATCCTGCAAGTTGCCTACTTCCGGCTGACGCACGGGCAGCGTCTTTTCCGCATGACGCCCCTCCACCACCACTTCGAGCTAGGCGGCTGGAGCGAGACGCAGGTCGTGCAGCGTTTCTGGCTGGTGGGCATTCTGGCGGCGATGCTGGGGGTTGCGCTGGCGCTGCTGCGCTAGGGGCGGCAAACACGTTACCTGCTCAGCTTCACCGCCGCGCCCGGAGCCATCTCCCCGCGCCAGACGTATTGATGCGCAGACGCGCGCGTGGCCGCCCGGCTGCGTTATACTGGGGGCGCGCAGGGATGAAGCTAGGGAGTGACCGGCGTGGATCGCACCTTGATCGGGCAGGACATCAACGGCTACGTGCTCGTGCGCCCGATTGGGACGGGGGGCATGGGGCGTGTCTACACGGCATACCACGTCCAGTCGCGCCGCCCAGTTGCGCTGAAGATCATGCTGCCGGAGTTCGCCGAGGACGAGAGCTTTCGCACGCGCTTCTGGCGCGAGGCCGAGCTGATGATCACGCTGCGCCACCCGCACATCGTCCCGGTGATCACCTACGGTGAATGGCGCGGCTACCTGTACATCGTCATGCAGCTCATCAAAGGACCGACGCTGGAAAGTATCCTGCGCCATCACCGCTTTTCGCCGCTCACTGCCTGGCAGATCGTGCGCCCGATCACCGATGCGCTGGAATACGGGCACGCTCATAACGTGCTGCACCGCGACCTGAAGACCGGCAACATCCTCATCGAGCGGCAGGGCGACGGCAACCACGTCTACCTGACCGACTTCGGCCTGGGCAAGCGCCCCCACCTCGACACCCGCCTGACCGCCTTTGGCGTGTCGGTTGGCACGCCCGAATACATGGCTCCGGAGGTGGCGCTGGGGCTGCCCGCCGATCACCGCGCCGACCTGTATTCCTTCGGCGTGATCCTCTACGAATTGCTGCTTGGCGTCTTGCCTTTCCAGGGCGCAAACGAGCAGATGACTGCGCTGGCCCACGTGGACGAGCCGGTGCCGCTGCCGCGCCAGCATCACCCCCTCTTCCCGGAGCGGCTGCAGGCGCTGTTGCTGTATGCACTGGCTAAAGACCCGGACGCGCGCTTCCAGTCCGCGTGGGACGTGCAGCGCGCCTACTACGCGGTGGTGCAGGCGCTCGATGCCAGCGTCCGCCGGGCGTGCTATTGGGTGGTATGAGCGTTCACTTCTTCCTGGGCGGGCGCGGGAAGAAGGCGCTCGTGCGCGCCATGTAGGCGGCGTATTTGGGCTTCTGGCGCATGTGCCGCTCCAGCATGGCCACGCCGGAGACGAACACGAGCAGGAAGCTCATCAGCGCCGGGGCGAAGATGGTCAGCGCGCCCCAGCCGGTGCCTGCCGCGATCAGGTAGTGGCCCCACCACACCGCCGCGTCGCCGAAGTAGTTCGGATGGCGCGTCCAGGCCCACAGACCGTGATCGAGCACGCGACCCTTGTTGGCGGGCTTGCTCTTGAACCGGACGAGCTGCCAGTCGCCCACCGCCTCGAAGAAGAAGCCCACGCCCCACAGCAGCGCGCCGAGCGCGTCCAGGACGGTGAAGCGATCCGGATCGCCGTAGAACTGCGCGGCCAGCAGCGGCGCGGAGATGATGACCATCAACACGCCCTGCAGCATGAAGACCTGGAAGTAGCTGACCCACCAGTAGCGCTGCGGGCCGTACTGCTGGCGGAACTGCTGGTAGCGGTAGTCTTCGCCCTTGCCCTTGTTGCGCCAGGCCAGGTGCAGCGACAGGCGCAGCCCCCACACCACAGCCAGCACCGTGATCAGCGTCTTGCGCCCGCCGAAGCCGTCCTCGGCCAGCAGAAAGTAAGTCACGGCCAGCACAGCGAACCCCGCGCCCCAGAACGGGTCTACGACGCTCGCGTTCTTCAGGCGCACGCTGGCGATCCAGATCAAGGTCATGTAGACCCAGGCGACGAGCGCGCCTATCCCCCAGATTTCAAAGAATGACATGGCGATTTCCCCCGTGTGATAGAAGGCTCAAACATTGCTCATTATAGCGTCTGGACGTGAGAAGCGGCTGAGCGTCCCCTGAGGCGCGGGCGAGAGAAGACGCCAGCGTGAGCGGCACGTCAGCCCTCGCGCCAGGCGAGCTGGCGTCCGTCGCGCCACCAGATCGCTACCTCGCCGCACGTCACCGGCTGGAAGCCAAGCTGGTCGGCGAGGCGGCGGGCTGGGTTGCGCGTGGTCACGGCGACGATCACTGCGACCAGGCCCGCCGCGCGGCAGGCGGCCATGCTGCGCGCCAGCAGCAGCCGGCCCAGGCCGCGCCGCCGGTGCTGGGGGTGAACCGACAGATCAAGCACGGCGGCTTCGCCGGGCGTGGCCGTCACTGCCACATAGCCCGCCACCCGGTTTCCCCCGTCGAGCGCCACCAGGCTGGCTTCCGCGTGCCAACGCCTGTCGCTGGCAGCGTCGCCAGCGCGGGCGCTGCGCAGCCGCTCGGCGACTGCTGCCCCGGCTGATTCCGGCACGGCCACCGCTTCGATCCCGTCCTGGTGAGCGGCCAGCGCCAGCGCATCAATCTGTGGCAGCAGGTCATCGTCCCAACGATCCAGTCGGTAGCCAGCGGGAATGGGTAGGATCGGCACCGGCACCTGGCCGAGCGGGCGGATCAGGCGGCAGCGTTCGAAGAACGTCGCATCGTGGCGCGCCCAGGCCGCGCGCACGCCCGGTGAGCTGTTGCGCATCCGCGCCTCGATCACCTGGACATCGTGCGCCCGTATCACTTCGGAGAAGACGTAATCTACCAGCGTCTCGCCCAGCGCCGGCGGGACGATGGGCAGCGTGTACTGCACAATCACCTGGGCGTGATCGTCGCCGTGCCAACGCCAGGCGGCAAACCCGCGCGGCTTCTCGGCGTCGTCGTAGAGGCACACGGCTTGCAAGCGCCCGCGTTCCAATGCCCGCCGAATCTGGGCCAGGCTCTCTTCGGGGTCGCGGGCGTGTTCTGCCGCCCGCATGCGCAGCAAGGACTCGGCGTCTGAGCTAAGCAAGCACAAAGGGTGAAGGCGCACCACCGCTCTGTCCTTTCTGGCGGCGCCGGGCGGCATGGGCAGCCAGGCGCTCGTGCGACTTTCACCTAGTATACGGCATTGCTGGTTCTGGCGGCATGGCCCAATGGTCAGAGGGCAAGGGGCGTGCGGGTGGTCAGGACTCGGTGAGGTGAATGTTCTGCAGCACGCCGAGCACGTGCAGGAACATGTCAAGCTGCTCCGGCGTGACCAGGTCTTTGAGCAGGTGATCGATCTGCGCCGCTGCCTGCTCAACCTGGGGGCGCTGGGCGCGGCCCTGCGCGGTGAGGAAGATGCGCACGCTGCGCCGGTCAGCCGGGTCCACTTCGCGGCGCAGCAGGCCGCGCTGCTCCATGCGGTCAAGCAGAGCGGTCATCGAGGAGGGATGGCGGCACACCAGGGCGGCCAGGCGCGAGGCGCTCAGGCCATCTTCTTCGTACAGCGCGCGCAGGGCGTACCACTCCAGCACGTTGAGGCCGGTCGGCGCGATCAGGCGCTCGTAGACCTGCTCAAGGTGGCGGTAGGTCTGCTCGATGTTGGTGGCGATGCAGCCGTCGAAGCGCAGGGGGTGTGTGTTGTCGTCCATAGCGGCGGATTTTACAGCAGCGCGCGCGCAAGCGCCAAGCCTTTGGGGCAGGGGGGTCCACGAACAAGTCGTGAACGTGTTTGTCCCCCCCCATCCCCGGCCCTTCC
>DYGW01000180.1:0-1682 GCA_020724485.1 Thermoflexus sp.
GTCTCTGCGGTGATGCTTTGCCCCAAAATCCGAATACGCCCATTGTCCAGGGCAGGTTGTGCGGTCGCGCCACCGGTCGGCAGGACAATGCTGCGCGGCCCCCCCCTAGACGTGAGGATCATGACTCCGAGAACGCGCGGCGGCGCTCGGCAGCGCGAATGGCCGCGTCCAGCGCTGCCAGCGGGCGCTCGATGACCGGCCCGTGTCCGACGGCCAGCCGCGCCGGTTCCAGGGCGAAACGCAGGGCCAGGTTAGCGGGGTTTTGGCTCATCGCGCGCTCCCGTGTGCGGCGGGAGGCGACTCGTCGAAATGCTCGGCGGGCAGGACAGGATAGCGCCGGCTGATGAAATAGTGCATGAGGCGATAGACCAGGCTGTGCTGCCCGGCGGCGGAGGGGCGCGCCGCGGGCATGTACTCCTCATCCAGCAGCTTGACGCGCAGGTAGCGGACGAACAGGCGCACCGTCGCCACGCTCGGCGCGGCCAGCACGACGCCCAGCACCCCGGCCAGGCTCGCGCCAATGAGGATGGCAACCAGCACGGCGAAGGGGTGCAGGTCTAGACTGCTGCCCAGCACGCGCGGCACGAGGAACACCGCCTCAAGATTCTGCACGATTATGTAGGCGACGGAGACGATGACCGCGTACACGATGCCCGCGTCCAGACCGGGGATCGTCGCGCTGTCGGTGGTCAGCGCGAAAAGCAGCGCAGGGATTTGCGCCAGCGCCGGCCCCAGGTTGGGGATGAACTCCAGGAACCCGGCGACCAGCCCCAGCAGCAGCGGCTGGGGCAGGCCCAGCCCCAAAGACACCAGGTAGACGACCACGGTCATGATCAGGCTGAGCACGACCTGCCCGCGCAGGTAGGCGCTCCAGACCAGCCCCAACTCGTGCAGCAGCCGCCGCGCGTCGCCCTGGTAGCTCTCCGGCACGGCCCCGATCAGGCCGGCCACGAACATCGGCCCGTCGCGCATCAGGTAAAAGAGCATGATCAGCACGAAGACAGTAGTGACCAAGAAGGACACCGCGCTTCCCACCACGCCCAGCGCCGGGTCGGCCAGCGACAGCACGGCGCTCTGGAGGGTGCCGCTGACATCATCTTCCTGGACGGCGTCTTCGCGGGCGAACAGGCTTTCTAGCTCGTCCCAGGGCACGACTGTGAAATTGCCGATGGTGATCGGCCTGCCCAGCACGGACTTGAGGTCGTTCTGCGTGTCTTCGAGCAGACGCGGCAAGTCGTCGGCGAACTGGCGCGCCTGCTTGACGGTCGCCGGGACGACGAGCCAGATCATCAGCCCGAACAGGCTGAGCACCATCAACCAGGTGAACAGCACGCTTAGCGAGCGCCGTGTCTCGCGGTTGGGGATCAGCTTGAGCCGGCGCTCGAAGAAGGTGACCACCGGCGACAGCAGGTAGGCCAAGACCACCGTGACGATGATCGAGTGCCAGGCGACGGCGTCAACCTGGCGGGCGAACAGGTAGATGAGGGTCAGCACGGTCAGCGCGATCAGGCGCTTGGCGGTGACGCTCCAGGGGGGACTCGTGACAGGTGGCAGATTGATGGACACGGGCAACCTTCCCCACTCGCGGCGCACGGGCGCGGGTTACGCCCCGCAGCGAACTCCAGGTCTGATTGTAACGCGCCGAGGGTCACGCGACGAGAGATCAGGTGGGCCCACTATGG
>DYGW01000180.1:1692-7781 GCA_020724485.1 Thermoflexus sp.
TCACCCAATATGCTGGTGCGCCAGTCCTCGCGTCGAACCGGAAGCGCGTCGAAGTCCGTGTCGCTGCTGGCGATGATCGTGTCTAGGCGCTGCGCCGCAGCCGCCAGCAGTAAGTCCACGTCAGCCAACTGCTTGCCTGCGCTTACCGAAAACGCCCACAGCCGGGCTGCAAGTTCCCAGTCCTCGTCGGTGAGCGTCACCGTCTGAAATAGAGGGAGCACATTGTCCTGGAGCACGGTCAATTTGACTGTCGCACCCACCCACAGCAGACCGCGCAGTACCTCGTAGCGCACCGGCTGACAGATGCACAGTGCCTCGCCCGCCGTAGTCCTGCTTGCACTCGTGCCGTGACGTGTGGATGGTGTCTGAGCAAATCCGAGTGATATTTGTGTCCAGCAGATAGGTCACGTCTGCCATGCCGAACGCTCAGCCCTTTGCACGACTTCTACGTTCATCGCCCATTCCAACCGGGCGAGGTCAGCGTCACGCAGTCCCTGGCGCAGGTCGTCCAGCGCCCGAACCAGTGTTTCCGCTGCGGCTACGCGCTGGCGCTGCTCGATGTGCTCGCGCAATTCTCGTAGTTCCTCTGCAGAGAGAGTGTTTATTGCTTGCAGCAGTTCTGTCAGTGTCATGGGCGGTTCTTCTGGATGGGCGTCAGGGTGTTCCGGCTGCGGGCAGTGACAAGCTCATACAAAAGGCCGGAAAAGCCGTTGTTTAGCTCCCGCTCAGTACGGCAGGTCTTCGGGCGGCACGTTGCGCCGCTCGCGGCTGCGACGGATGATGTCGTCAATGCGTGCCTGCAAGTCAGAGGGCGTTTCGGCTGGGCGCGGCTGGCTGACCGGTTGGCGCGCAGCGCGACGGCGATCATCTGGACGCCGGGGCGCCCGCGAAGTGTAGCCGCCCGGCGGAGCGCCCGCGTAGTCTGCGCCCGGCGCGTAGGGGGCCTGTCCACCCGCCGGGTACCCCGCGTCCCGCGCATAGGGGTCTGGCTCGCCGTAGCGCGATTCCTCGCCGGATGCGTAGGGCGGCTCGGCCCCGGTATAGCGGTAATCCGCGCTCTGCTCGTATGGCTCCTGATAGATGTCCTGGCCGGGAGCGGTTGGTTGGCGCTCGTAGCCGGGCGGCGTGAAGGTGTGGTCGCGGCGGGGGCGGGCCGCCTGCTGATTTTCCCCGTAGGCGTCCTCATCAGCCTGTGTGTAGCCGCCCGGACGATCTTCGTACAGTTGCTCCTCGCGGCGGGCCGCTTCGTAAGGGCGCTCGTAGCCGCGCCCGGCGCGATGCCCGTAGCCGCGTTCGGCGCGCTCTTGCGAAGGGGGGAGATACGCGGCGCTGGACTCTTCGACGACGTGGCGTGGCACGTAGGGGCGCGGATCGCCCTCATAGCGACGCCCACGCCGCCCGGCGGCCCCGGCCTCGCCCAGCAGCGCGTTCGGGTTGATCATGCGGAAGATGACCGCCAGGCCCATCGAGACCAGGGCCACGCCCAGGTACACCCACAGATCAATGTTGAGGCCCTCGCCGTCGCCCGCCGCTCCAATCAACATGCTGGCGATTTCCAACATGCTGAACACGGCCATCCATACGCCGAAGACCCAGATGGACAGCGAGGTGTGCCAGCCGTGGCTGCGCTGATAGATGGCGGAGCTGAGCAGGATGATGCTGAGCACCAGCACCACCAGCCAGACATAGCCCAGGAGGTGTGCGACCAGGGCGAAGCCCAGCCAGATGACCACGGCTGCCCAGGTGAGTGCTTCGACGGTTCGCTCGGCTGCTGATTTCACGCTTGCGCTCCTTGCTGCTGGCTGTTCGGCGGCGTGGCGGCTTTGTACACTACTCACTAGTATTATCCGCCGGTTCACGAGCAGGTGCAAGAGTTGTGCGAGGACGCTCGCAGAGCCGGCGTAGCGTATCACCGCAAAGGCACAGAGGACGCGGAGAAAAAACCGGGAACTGCCTTCATTTTCTTTCCTCTGCGCCGCGCGATCCTGTACAATGGAGGTGACGCAGGGTGATGTGGCGCAGTTATCCACAGCCTGTTGACAAGCTGTCAATAAGTGGGAGGACCAGACCATGAGCACCCCTTGGCATAAGCTGCAAGCAGTGATCTCCGGCGCGGTCAAGAAGCCGGAGCCGCAGCCAGAGCCACAGCGCGACAGCAAGACGCGGGCATCGCTGGTAGGCTACGTGACGGTGCAAGATACCACGCTCGCTGCGCAGGCCGTCCAGTCGTGGCTGGCCGAGATGGCCATGCCCGGCGTGAAGACGATGCACGGCGGCGGAGGCGGCGCGCTGATCACCGCCGGGCGGTTGGTCATAGACAGCAGCGGCTACGGTGGCGGGAACGGGCGTCAGACGCCGACGGGCGATATGTTCTATGGGGTAGGGCAGGGC
This sequence comes from Thermoflexus sp., assembly GCA_020724485.1. Taxonomy (GTDB): domain Bacteria; phylum Chloroflexota; class Anaerolineae; order Aggregatilineales; family Aggregatilineaceae; genus UBA2029. The sequence continues at coordinate 4,084 of DYGW01000180.1, forward strand.
GCATTCGACCTGGGCGCCATCCTGTTCCAGAACCGCTTCCTGCGCATCTACCCGCTGCTGGGCGTGGGCGGCATGGGCGGCGGCGCAACCTGTACGACAGAGGCCGGGGCTAACGAACGCTGCGGAACCCAATGGGGCGCGCTGCTGCTGCGCGGCGGGGTCGGCATAGACCTGATCCTGCGCATGTGGCGCGTGGGCGTGCTGATCGGTTTCCGCTTCGGCTACCAGTCGGCCTCGTGCCACCTGCAATACGGCGACGGGCCGGAGATCGGCGCGCCAGAAGGACCGTTCTTCCGCGTGGTGGGCGGGCCGTTCTTCACGCGCTAAGCGAGACGGAGCGCCGCCCCCTACTCTTGCAGGGGGAAAACCTTGTCAGCACGCAGAGAGATTCGCTTCGGGATCATCGGCCTGGGCATGATGGGGCGCGAGTTCGCCAGCGCCGTCGCCCGCTGGTGCCACCTGCTCGACCTCGATTTCGTCCCGCGCGTCACGGCGGTCTGCAGCCGCACCGCGAGCAAGTTCGACTGGTTCACCGCCAACTTCGACACGATCCGCCTCACCGCAACCGACTACCGCGATCTGCTCGACCCGGCCGCAGTGGACGCCGTGTACTGCGCGGTGCCGCACGACCAGCACGCGGACCTCTACACGGACATCATCGTGGCGGGCATCCCCCTGCTGGGCGAGAAGCCGTTCGGCCTAGACGCGGCGGCGAACGCGCGCATCCTCGCCGCGCTGGGCCAGCATCCGAGAGTCTTCGCTGCCTGCGTGTCGCAGTTCACCTTCTACCCCGGCGCGCAGCGCGTCATGCAGGCGGTCCAGCAGGAGACACTCGGCAGGATCATCGAGGTCGAGGCGGGATTCCTGCACAGCAGCGACCTCGACCCGCTCAAGCCGATCAACTGGAAGCGCAGGATCGCCACCAACGGCGAGTACGGCTGCATGGGCGACCTGAGCATGCACGTCCTGCACATTCCCCTGCGAGCGGGATGGGCGCCGCGCACCGTCCACGCCCGGCTGAGCAACATCATGACCGAGCGCCCGGACGACGAGGGGCGCATGGTGCCCTGCGAGACGTGGGACAACGCCATCCTCGACTGCACGGTCGAAGCGGGGGGCGACGCCTTCCCCATGACCCTCAAGCTGTACCGCATCGCGCCCGGTGAGATGAACACCTGGTATATCCGCGTCCTGGGCACCGAAGGCGGCATTGCCTTCTCGACCAAGACGCCGCGCACTCTGTACCGCATGGCGTACGCGCGCGGCCAGGAGCAGTCCTGGCAGCAGATTGACCTGGGCTATCGTTCCGCGTACCCGGCCATCACCGGGCCGCTCTTCGAATTTGGGATGCCGGACGCGCTGCTGCAGATGATCGCCGCGTTCGGCGACGAGCTGGTGCACGGGCGGGCGGGGATGCGCCAGCCCTTCTACTGCGCGACGCCAGAGGAGACGCGCCAGCAGCACGCTCTGCTGAGCGGGGCGCTGCGCTCGCAGCGGGAGCGGGGCGTCGTCGAACTGGACTACGAGAGGTAGGCGCGCGATCCAGTGCACGACTGCCTGAGAAACCTCTTCAGCAGGGACTCGGCTTCTGCGTCCCAGGGTACCCCCGCCAGCACGGGGGACTCGGCGCAATAAACGGCCATCCAGAGGCGGAGGGCCGTTTGAGGTCAGGGGTTGGAGAGCGCGTGCCGCTCAGTCGAGGTGCCGGGCGATCTTTGGTTCCAGGGCGGGCAGGGGCATGAAGCCGATCACCTGCTCGGCCACTTCGCCGTTCTTGAACAGCATCAACGTAGGGATGCCCATGATGCCGTATTGCATCAGCAAGCCCTGATTCTGGTCGGCATCCACCTTGCCGACGCGCAGCTTACCGGCGTACTTGGTGGCAAGCTGGTCTACTAGCGGCGCGATCATGCGGCACGGGGCGCACCATTCGGCCCAGAAATCAATCAGCACCGGCAGATCGGACTTCAGAACATCCTGTTCGAACGTGGCTTCGGTCACGACGAATGTCTTCTCACCCATCAATCATTGGCTCCTTATTGTCCGGCAAGAAACGGGCCACGTGGTGCCGCCCGCTTCCGGCTCTCCTCCACTACGCGCAGGGGTGGTTATTTCGTCTCCAAACTATAGCACGAACCGGGGTTGTTGGCTACCGCGCGGGGTTGGCGGTTTCGCAGCTAGACTTCGGAAGTCTCCGCAGACTTCCGAAGTCTGAACTTGGGCGCAGCAGACCACGCCCCTACCGCTGCCGATCATGCGCTAGATCGTGTAGTCCACTGCGTAGAAGTCGGGCACATCTGCCGTGATGGACTCGTCGTCCGGCTCGCTGCCATTGCCGTTGCCGTTCTGAATGGCCCGCTCGACCTCGTCCAGCCGCAGCAGGATGCGATCCAGTCGCTCGGCGACGACATCCGGCAGCACGTCGTGGCGCAGGTCGGGGTGATGCGTGTCCGGCTGCGGCCCTTCGCGCTTGACGGGCCTGCCGGGGATGCCCACGACAACCATGCCCGGCTCGACATCTTTGACGACGACGGCGTTCGCGCCGATGCGTGAATCCTTGCCCACAGTGATCGCTCCTAGCACTTTGGCTCCGGCGCCGACGACGACGCCGTCTTCGAGGGTAGGGTGGCGCTTGCCCGGCGCCAGGCTCACGCCGCCGAGCGTCACGCCGTGATAGAGGGTCACGTCGGCGCCGATCTCGGCGGTCTCGCCGATGACGACGCCCATGCCATGATCAATGAAAAAGCGCGGCCCGATGCGCGCGGCGGGGTGAATCTCAATCCCCGTCAGGAAGCGCGCCAGGTGCGACAGCCAGCGCGCCAGCAGCCGCAGCCGCGCCCGCCACAGCCAGTGCGCGATGCGGTACAGCCAGATGGCGTGCAGCCCCGGATAGGCCGTGAGCACCTCGAACCAGTGGCGGGCGGCGGGGTCGCGCTCCAGGATGCAATGGATGTCTTGGCGGATGGTTTTCAGCATGGTTCACGCTCCTCACGGCGCGGGCCCGCGCCGCGCGCTTCACTCGCCCAGATCGTCGAACAGCGCCGTGGACAGATAACGCTCGCCCCACGAGGGGATGATCACCACGATCAGCTTGCCGGCGTTCTCCGGGCGATGAGCGACTTGCAGCGCCGCCCAGGTCGCCGCGCCGGACGAGATGCCGACGAGCAGCCCTTCCTCGGTTGCCATGCGCCGCGCTATGGCGAAGGCATCCGGCCCGCTGACGGTGATGATCTCGTCGTAAATCTGCGTGTTGAGCACGTCCGGCACGAAGCCCGCGCCGATGCCCTGGATGGGGTGCGGCCCTTTCGCCCCGCCGGAGAGCACCGGCGAATCGGCAGGCTCGACGGCGACTACGCGCACGCCCGACTTGCGCGCTTTGAGCACCTCGCCCACGCCGGTGATTGTGCCGCCCGTGCCCACGCCCGCGACGAAGATGTCCACCTGGCCCGCTGTGTCGCGCCAGATTTCTTCGGCGGTCGTGCGGCGGTGCACCTCGGGATTAGCGGCGTTCACGAACTGCTGGGGGATGAACACGTCCCCATGCTCGGCGGCAATGCGGTTGGCTGCTTCGATGGCCCCGGCCATACCTTTGTCGCCCGGCGTGAGGACTAGCTCCACGCCGAACGCGCGCAAGACCTTGCGTCGCTCCTTGCTCACCGTCTCCGGCATGGTCACGATCAGGCGGTAGCCGCGCTGGG
>DYGW01000181.1 GCA_020724485.1 Thermoflexus sp.
CCCCCCACGCTGCGCGGAGGGAAGGGGAGCAGGCCCGCCGCTTTTCTCCCTTCCCTCCTCGTGGGGGAAGGGCCGGGGATGGGGGGGACAAACACGTTCACGACTTGTTCGTGGACCCCCGCCCCATGCCCAGGCAAGCAATGAAACATGCTACAATAAGGCAGTGCCAGACTCGGCGCGCGTGCCCTGACCCCAGTAGGTGCCTGATGACCATCGGCCCGGCCACTCTGATCAGCCTGTCCGCCAACACGACGTTGTTTGTCTGCGGGGCGGCGCTGGCGCTGCTGGTCATCTGGCAGGACGCGCGACGGCTCAGCAACCTGTACTGCGCCTTGGGCATGGTCGTGCTGGGCCTGTACGGCCTGGCTAACGCCGTCTTCGCCGTCGCGCAGCCGCTGGCGTTGGATCCCGACCCCCTGCATAAAGGTGTCACCTCCCTGTATGTCCTGGGTATCACGCTGGTGTTCGGTTTCGTGCTGAGCTTTGCCGGGCTGCCCCCTCGCCTGCGGTGCGTACAGATGACCCTCATCACGTCCCTGACCGTCCTCGGCCTTATCCTGACCTGGCTGGGCGTCGTATTCGAGCGCTTCGAGCCGCGCGACGCCTACAGCTACGAGTACAATTTCACCCCGACCGGCATCCTGGGCGCGGGCCTGTCCGCGTTGTGCGTGTTCTCTGTCATCTGGGCGTTGCACGCCCAACGCCATGCTCGCGCCCGCGCGCTGACCTGGCCGCTGGCGGTCATGGTTGTGGGCGTGCTGGCGTTCGCCGCTGTCCCGGTCACGCGCACTTTCTCGCTCAATGCGGTGATGCTCACCGCCGCCGCCATCATGCTGGGCCGGCTGGTGATCAAGTTTCAGGTGTTCCAGCCGCTCACCGATCTCAACGCGGCGCTGGCAGCAAAGAACGACGAGCTACGCGAAGCCACGCGGCTCAAGAGCCAGTTCCTGGCGACCATGAGCCACGAGCTACGCACGCCGCTCAACTCGATCATCGGCTACACCGACCTGGTCTTGCACGGCACCTACGGCGATCTCAACGCCTTGCAGCAAGACCGGCTGCAGAAGGTCATTCGTAACGGGCGGCGGCTGCTGGAACTGATCGACGACGTGCTCGACTTGAGCCGCATCGAGGCCGGGCGGCTGGCGCTGACCATCAGCCACGTGCCCACGGTGGCCCTGCTCGACGAGCTACTGGCAGCCCACACCGCGCCAGCGGCGGCCAAAGGGCTGGCGCTGGTGCGTGGCTATGCGGCGCTGCCTGACCTGGCCGTAGACCGAGGGCGGGCCTATCAGGTGCTCGACAACCTGCTCAAGAACGCGATCACCTTCACCGAGCGCGGGGCCGTCATTGTGCGCGGCTACTTCGACAGCGCGCGCGATCAGGTCGTGCTGTGCGTCGTGGATACCGGCCCTGGCATCGAGGCGGCGCAGCAGGAGCGCATCTACCGTGCCTTTCACCAGCTTGACGGTACGCTGGCCCATCACGAGGACGGCACCGGCCTGGGCCTGGCTATCGCGCACCGGCTGGTAGAGCTACACGGCGGCAATCTGTGGTTTGCCAGCACCCCCGGCAGGGGGACGACTTTTCACGTTGCGCTGCCAGCAGCGCCCGGCACGCCCGCGCCGCCGCCGATCCTGTTGCCAGGACGCCGAACCAGCGGCCCGTTGGTGGTGTTGGTGGACAGCACCAGCGAAACGCTCATCGCACGGCGGCGCGCCCTGGAACGTGCCAGGTATCGCGTCTTTGGCGCGCCCAGTGCCAGCGATGGCCTGCGCCTTGTCTGCGAGCAGCGCCCGGCTCTGGTCGTGCTGGACTTCGACTTGCCCGACCTCGATGGGGCGCATATCGTTCGGGGTCTGCGCCACGACCCGACGCTGGCCGGGGTGCCCATCCTGGTCATCGCTGCGCCGGAGGCGCTGGCGCTGGCGCGCGAGGCCGGCGCCGATGCCGTGCTGATCAGCCCGGTCACGCCGGGGGCAGTGTCTGCCGAGGCCGCCAGGTTGCTGACTGCCCAGGTGATGCAGGGGGAGGTCGCGCCGTAGCCATGTCGTCCACCACTGTCGTCGTGCTCATCGCCAACGGTATCACGGCCATCGTCAGTTGCGCCCTGCTGATGCTCGTGCTCTGGCAGGCTCCCCACCGGCGCATGAACCAGCTTTTTGCCCTGACGATGCTGCTGCTTGGCTCGTACTGCGTCGCCAATGGGTTTGGGCGCTTCATTGACCACTTCAACCTTCCCCCGGCCCACACCACCTACACGGCTATTGGGCTGATGGGTACCTTCACGGTGGCCATGTTCTTCTTCGCCTCCGAGTTCGCCCGGCAGCGCACGCCAGTGACGCGCGTCATGCGCCTGGCCGGGCTGCTGATGACCGTCACCCACAATTACGCCCTGTGGACCGACCGCCTGATCGTCAACATCCGCCCGGTGCCCGATCAGGCGGGCAGCTTCGAGGGCGACTGGACGGCACTGGGCCTGGTTGCTGTGGCGACGCAGTTGCTCTACCTGCTGATCGCCGCCATCCTGCTTTACCGGATGGATGACGAGCGAGGCCGCGCCCTGTGGCGAGCGCCTGTGCTCGTCATCCTGGCCTCGCTTAGTTCGACGGTGATCTGGCCGATCCTGCACATTCCGGTGCAGGCAGTGCTGTTGGCTGTGGCGGCGCTGGCGCTCGGCGTGCCCGTGCTGCGCTACGAGCTTTTCAACCCGCTGGCCGAGCTGCACGCGGAGCTGGCGCGCAAAAACGCCGAGCTAAGCGAGGCGAGCCGGCTCAAGAGCCAGTTTCTGGCCAACATGAGTCACGAATTGCGCACGCCGCTCAACTCGGTGATCGGCTACACCGAACTGGTGCTCAGCGGCACGTATGGCCCGCTCAACGACATCCAGCGCGACCGCCTGGAGAAGGTCGTGCGCAACGGGCACAACCTGCTCAGCCTGATCCGCGATGTGATAGACCTCAACCGCATCGAGACGGGCCGCGTCGTGCTCGACCGCGTGCCCGTTGACACCGTCCAGACGCTCAGCAGCGCGCTGGACACCGTCGCGCCGCTCGCCGTCCACAAGGGCCTGGAAATCGTCCGTGACTTCGCCAGCGCGCCGCCCGCGCTTGGCGACGAGACGCACATCCGCCAGATGGCGACCAACCTGCTGGCCAATGCCGTCAAGTTCACCGACGCGGGCCATGTCGCGCTGCGTGCGTGCGGCGACGGCGAGCAGGTCGTGATCACCATCAGCGACACCGGCGTGGGCATCGCGCCCGATCAGGTGGAGCACGTCTTCACCGAGTTTCAGCAGGGCAGCAGCCCGGCTGCGCGCGGCTACGACGGGGCGGGCCTGGGCCTGGCCATCACCAAGCGACTGGTCGAGCTACACGGCGGGCGCATCTGGTTGGAGAGCCAGCCGGGTGGCGGGACAACAGTCACTTTCACGCTGCCCGCAGCGGGGCAGGAGGCAGCCCGCACACCTGGGCCGGACGCTTCACCGAGGAGACAGACTCATGGTTGATGATTCCCCGCCGCGCACGCGCGATGATCACGACTCCACTGAGGAGGCGCTGCGCGACCGGATCGCCGCGCTGGAAGCATCGCTCGCCGAGGCCAACGCCCGCCTCAACGAGGACGACACCCGCTGGCAGGCGCTACAACAGAGCCAGCTCTCGCTCGAGGCGCTGCTGGATAACCTGCCGGGCATGGCCTACCGCTGCCTGAATGATCCCCAATGGACGATGCGGTTGGTCAGCAGCGGCTGCGCGGCGCTCACCGGTTATGCGCCGGACGACCTGATCCGCAACCGCACGGTGGCCTACGCAGACCTCATTCACCCCGAAGATCGCCAGGCCGTCTGGGAGATGACGCAGCGGAGCATCACGGCGGGGCAACCCTTTACCTATGTCTACCGCATCCTGGCGCGCGACGGCCAGGAGAAGTGGGTCTGGGAGCAGGGCCGCCTGGTGACGTTGCCCGACGATCACCAGATGATTGAAGGGTTCATCACCGACATCACCGCGCAGCGCAACTTCGAACAGGCACTGCGCGAGAGCGAAATCCGCTATCGTACCCTGTTCGAGACCATGACTCAGGGGGTCGTCTTCCAGAACCAGGACGGCATCATCACGCAGGCCAACCCCGCTGCCCAAACCATCCTGGGCCTGACCCAGGATCAGATATTGGGGCGCACCTCCATAGACCCTCGCTGGCATACCATCCACGAAGATGGCTCGCCCTATCCCGGCGAGGGGCACCCGGCGATGGTCGCCCTGCGCACCGGCCAGGAGGTGCGTAACGCGGTCATGGGCGTGTTCAATCCTCTCTGCGAGAGCTATCGCTGGATCATTGTGGACGCCATTCCCCTGGCGCGCCCTGGCGAGGACAGACCCTTCCAGGTCTACACGCTGTTCCGCGACATCACCGCGCAACGCCTGGCCGAAACAGCTCTGCGCGAGAGCCAGGCGCACTTGCAGGCCATGTTCGACAACGCGGCCAGCGGCCATCGCCCTGCTCGACGCGGAGGGGCACTACCTGCAGGTCAACGAACGCTGGCGGGCCATGTTCGGCTACAGCTCTCCGGCGGAACTCACCTGGCTGAATGTCACCCACCCGGACGATGTTGACCTCACCGCCGCGCAATATCGCGCGCTGCAAACGGGTGAGCTAGACGCCTTCCAGCGCGAGAAACGCTACATTCGCGCCGACGGTAGCGAGTTCTGGGGACTGGTTTCAGCCAGGGCCGTGCGCAACAACGACGGTAGCATTGACTGTATCGTGCAGGCTATTGTAGACATCACCGCCTACAAGAACGCCGAAGCGGAGCGGATGAAGCTGACGCTGGAACAGGAGAAGGTCAACATCCTGGCGCGCTTCATCGAAGACGCCTCGCACGAGTTCCGCACCCCGCTCGCGGTGATCTACACCGGCCTGGAACTGATCGAACGGGCGGTTAAACCGCCGCCGGAAACCGTGCTGCGCATCAGGGCCATGAAAGAACAGGCGATGTACATCGGCAAGCTGATTGACGACATGCTGGCTATGTCTCACTTTGACAGCGGGCCAGCTATCGTGACCATGCCTCTCGATGTCAACTTCCTGATGCGCGATCTGCACGCTGAGTTCGAAGAAGCGGCCCAGGCAGGCGGCATCAGTTTGGTGCTCAAGCTGTCTGCCGTGCCCGCGCCTGTTCGTGCCAGCCCCTCTGACCTGTACCGCGCCCTGGCGAACATCGTGCAGAACGCGCTGGACTTCACCGTGCCAGGGGGCACAGTCACGCTGGAAAGCGCCATCGTCGAGGGCGCTGCAACGGTGCGTGTCACCGACACGGGCATCGGCATCGCGACGGAGGACCTGCCGCGCATCTTCGACCGTTTCTTCCGGGCCAACCAGGCCCGCACCGGGCGTCATGCCGGGCTGGGCCTGACCATTGCCCGGCGCATCATCGAGCTGCACGGCGGGCAAATCCACGTGACCAGCGAGCCAGATCGTGGCAGCGTGTTCAACGTGGTGCTACCCCTCAGCAGGTGAGAAAACGGCCTCTGGGGACAGGACTGGCCGGACGCGGGTGGGCTGTCACCAGCCGGGCAGCGGCGGCACCGGCACGCGATAGGCCCCGTGATGCACCGTGCCGATCACGGCCAGCGTCGCGCCGCCCCACACTCCGACGGCGGCGATCCCGGCCAACACTACCCAGGCAACGAAGCCATTGCGGGCCAGCGGCACGTCGGCGGGGTCTGGCTCCACTGCGCTGAAACGCTCCTCGAACAGGGTGATCGCCGGGTACGCCTCGCGCAATGCGGCCTGGTGTGCGTCGTCGCGCAGGTAGGCGAATGCCACCGCGCCCAACACCAGCGCCAGCAGCAGGCTCAGCGCCAGCACCGCCCCGCCAAAGAGCGCCCAGCGGCGGCCCGTCCGCGCCCGCCCGCGCCGGATGTGCGCCGCGCCCGGCCCGTCTTCATAGACGCGCCCGTCGGACTCCAGAGTGATATAGGCGCGGTCTGGAGCGAAGCCGCTCAGGGTCAGGGTGAGCAGGTACCAGGCGAAGCCGATCCCGGTGATCAATGCCAGCATCCACCCGCCGACGCCCAGGCTCTTCCCGCGCGAGAGCACTGCCTGTGCCGGCGTATAGCTGTGCACGCGATAGCCGCCGTGTGTGTAGTCGGTCACCCGCTGCTGCAGGTAGACATGGCCGGGGATGGGCGAGGGGCCATAGACGGCGGGCAGTGGCAGCGGCGGCGCGACGGGCGGCGGCGTGTAAGGCGCGGGCGGCACGATATACCCCGGCCCGGCGACCTGGCGGCTGGGGGGGATCTGCGTGCGATCCTGGGGCGGCTCCGGCTGCGCTTCGGCGGGCGAGGCGATGCTCTCTGCTGGATGCGTCGGCGTGTCTTCGGCGATGGTCTCTGGCGCGCGGCGATCGGTATCCTGGAAAGGCAGACGCGCCTCCGCTTCGACTTCCTCTGGCGGAAAGAGCGCGGTGAAGTCGGGGGCGGGCACGCTGTCGCTGTCATCTTCGTGGACGGCGGGCGCTTCTTCCGCCGGGCCGGGCGACACTTCGGGCGGCTGCGGGCGCGCCTCGTCGCGCTCTGGCGCGGGGACGGTGTCCGGCGGCTCGCTGTCGTCAGGCGGGGCGCTGGCCTCGGCGGCAACTGCGTATTCGTCGGGCGGGGCTTCCTCTTCCGGCGCGGCGAAGATGGCTGTCTGTGGATCGGGCGGGATGTCTTCTTCCGGCGCGGGGAAGATGGCCGTCGGCGGGTCGGGCGGCGCGCTCGCGCCCGGCGTAGCCGACGCCAGGGGATGATCGCAGCGCGGACAGATGGCATCACCGCTCAGCACATACGCGCCACAGTGGGGGCACTGCTGTGGTTCCTGGCTCACGGGGCGGGTCCTTTGGGTCTGGTTGGTGCCGGATGTAACTCCATTGTATCGCGCTTTGCAGCGCATATCGGGCGGCTGCCCCCTGATCGCTGGGCGATGGCGTCTAACGCGCGACTGACCTCACTCCTCGCCGGGCGCGGCAGAGCAGCCCCCCTGCGCGCGTGCTCCCGTTCGCCAGCGACGAATGAGCAGGGCGAACATGATCACGTCAATGACCGTGTGCGCGGCGATGGGTGCCCACAGCGCGCCCCGCCAGAGCGCCAGCGCGCCGAGCAGCATCCCAGCGACCCCCGCGTAGACGAAATAGGCGAGCGTCACCGCGTGCAGCGCGCCGAACACGAGCGACGCGACCAGCAATCCCAGTGTGGGCTGTAGCGCCCCGCGAAACAGAATTTCCTCCGGCACGCCCGCCAGCAGCCCGAAGATGATTGCGTGGTGGGGGCGCAGGGCGGCCACGTCCAGCACGGCGACGAGGCGGCGCTCGATGCGCCGCAGAGCGGGGATGCGCCCGAAAAGTCCCCAGGCTCCCGCCGCGAACCCGGCTCCCAGCAGCGCGCCCAGCAGCAAGTCGGCCAGCCAGCGTTCGCGCGGGAACCACGCGCCCGGCCCCTCGTCTCCGGCGAGGAGCGCCCAGCCGATGCCCACCGCCACCATCAGCGCGCCGAGCAACGAGCCGAAGCCGGCCAGCACACGCGGGTGCAGGCGCAACGGGTAGGGTGGGGGGTAGTTGGGCGGCAGGGCGGCGGGCATACTCATCATTCCCTCAGGAAGCGCCTACGGGATTCTAATGTGGCGCTGGTATTGTAATAGGTGAGGTCGAAAAGGGCACGGACTCGCTCGCAGACGGGTCCACGAACAAGTTGTGAACGTGTTTGTCCCCCCCCATCCCCGGCCCTTCCCCTACGAGGGG
>DYGW01000371.1 GCA_020724485.1 Thermoflexus sp.
GGGGTGAGCAGGCGGGTGGGGTCGCCCAGGATGGTCTGGGCGGCTTCCTCGGCGCTGCGCAGGTGGCCGTGCAGGGGCGAGCCGGTTTCCTCGGTGACGGCTTGCTGCAGCTCGCTGAGGAACTCGCTGCGCTGGGCGTGGAAGCGTTCCAGGGCGTGGATGGCGGCGACCTGGCGGGCGTAGTCGCTGTCGGGTTCTGGTTGCTCGGTGAAAAGGGTCGTGAGGTGCTGCTCGGTGTTCATTGGATGCTCCTGTTCTAGTAGGCGCGGTCTCTCTCGCCGCGTTCAACACACGAAAAGGGCCAGCCCTGCGGCTGACCCTCGCTGCTAGACCATGACCTCTGGCCCGTCCTCCCTCTGCACGGCGAGCCGCGCTGCCTGAAAAGCCGTATAGTTCCGGTTGTACAGCCTCCTCCAGTCCACGATGTCCGTCTCGGTCAGATAGCCCCGACCCCGACTGACCCAGTTCAGCCCATCGAACCAGTCGTCCCTGCCGCCCTGGAAGTCCTTCAGGCACAACCACACGGCAGCCATCCACTGCTCGTAGGTTGCCCGCCGCTTGCTCACTGCCCTGATCTTGCTGACGATGCCCATGCCCATGCGCTCCTTGATGGCAGACCCTCGCAACGTGCTCGTGGCTGGCGGACAGCGCAGAGGGGGGGACCCGTCAAAGAAAGACGGCAAGAGGGGAGGCGTTCCGAGGCGGCGAGCACTGACCACCCAGAATGTACCTAGGCAGCAGGCGCAGTCTTAGCTGAGTAGTTCTCTGGTCCATCTTTCGCCGCCTGTGCGAAAGATGAGCACCAGAGTACTGCTCAGCGGTCTTTGATGGGGCGGAGACCCGCGCTGTAGGATCGCCGCGCGTCGGCACGTTGCGGGGAGAGCATGGCGGGCGGTCGAGGGACACGCTCTGTCGGGCGTACGAAGTTGTGGGCGATCAAGGTGGCGCCGGGTGTGCACGACTGCAGGGAACGAGGTGGAGAGCACTCTGTTGCCGCGGAGCTACCGCCTCTGAGCACAGCTCTGCTCGTCGTTCGGTTGGTTTGAGCCCCACTTTTCTCCGGTGTTCACGGTTCTTGGGATTTGTCAATAGGCCAGATCTGGCTAGCCCGTACTGGCTAGCCCGTGCTGGCTAGCCCGATCAGGCCAGCCCGTACGGGG
>DYGW01000182.1 GCA_020724485.1 Thermoflexus sp.
TTGGCCAGCATGTCAATCCCGTTGCGCAGGCCGTTGCGCGCTTCCTGGTCGAAGATTAGTTGCTTAGGCATTTTGTGTTCTCCTTGCTTCAGTCGCTAGTGGGTGATTCTGTCAATGCGTGTGGCTGGCGCAGTTCCACACGCGCATTCAAACCCGTTGCTGCGATAAGCCAGCAAAGCGATTAGCACTCCCAACAGGCGGGTGCTAAATCGAGCCTGATCTTACCAATGCCAGATCGCGCTGTCAAGCTCAATTTAGCACTCTAACCCGTTGTGTGCTAACGATGGGCATTAGAAATGCGTATAAAATTCTCGTGTCTGGCCCGCCGGGGAACGCTACTGGTTGGCTTCTGTGGTAGAAGGCGGTGTGATGCGCACGCCGCACGATTGCAGGGCGTTGGCGAAACTGGCCTGGCGCCGGGCGTCATCGCGCTCTAACACAAGCTGGTAGCCCTGCTGGAAATAGGGCACGGCCAGGTCGCAGCGCCCCAACGAAGCGTGCGAATGGCCAAGCTGGTAGTAATCGTCCGGGTCGGTTGAGCCGAGGGAAATGGCGCGTTCCAGGTTGACCGCAGCGGTGACGAAGTCGCCGTCACTCCATTGCAGGCCGCCCAGGTAGGACAGGCAAGGCACGTTCTCCGAATCTACGTCAAGGCAGCGCCGGTAGTACTCGTAAGCCCGCTCCACGTTGCCGTTGCGAGTGTGGGCGCTGCCCAGCGAGAACAGCACAGAAGTATCGCGCGGGTTGCGCTCCAGCGTGGCGACCAGCACCTGAATCGCCTGGTCAATCTCGCCCAGCGCCACGTAGTTATTGGCCAGCTCGACGGCGATGTAGGGTTGGTTGGGCGCGTTTTGTAGCGCCGCCAGATAGGGCTGAATGGCGTCTTGCCAGCGCCCCTGGTTCGAATAGAGCAAGCCCAGGTTGCGGAACGTGTCGGCGACGGCGACGCCCGCCGTGTCCAACTCCAATGCCTGATCAAGGTAGCTGCGGGCCACATCGTATTGGCCCATGTCAATGTAAATCTCGCCCAGAAAGGCATACGTTGGCGCGTAGGTCTCGTCGAGCGCGCGTGCGTGCAACGCCGAAGCCAGCGCCTCGCCATACGCGCCCTTCCAGTCCAATGCCCTAGCGCGTATGGCCCAGCCGTGAGGGGCTAACGGGTTGGCGTTGATCGTCTTCTCGGCGAAGGCGAGCGCCTCGCCCAACCGGTCGAAGTTCCGGCCAAAGTTCGACGTGATGACTAGCGTGTGGGCGACCTGGTAATGCAGCGCAACGTCGTTCGGGTTCGCCTCGGCCAGCACCGTGCACTGCCGGATGGCCTGTTCCAGGTCACCCTGCCGGTAGGCGTTGACGCACTCGATCTCAGCCGACACGACATCCGGCGTTGCGGTCGGGGTCGGCGCTGGCGCCACCTGCGTCTGAACGGCTTCAGCCAGGTTCTCCAGTTCCGGCAGCACTGAGGTGCGCACGCGCTCGCGCTGCGCCCAGATCAGCCAACCTGTCCCGGCCAGCACGACGACGAGCAACAGCCGCACCAGCGCGCGCCCTGAGAAGAGGCGCAGATGGCGCTTGCGCCCTGGCCGGTATCGTTTGGGAGTGCGCAAATACATGGGTGCTGCCCTAGAACACGCCGATCGGCTCAGGCGGCGGGACTGCCGTTGGCACTGGCGTGGGAATCTCGCTGATGTCGTAGTCGTCGTCGTAGTTCACGCAGAGCATTAGTCCCTCATTGATGAACCCTTTAATGTTCTCGGCGGGGTTCATCTGTAGCGCGTCCTGGAGTACCGGCCAGGCCTGATCGCAGCGCGCCAGCAGCGCCCAGGCCAGACCGCGCAGATAGTAGCAGGCTTGCTCGCGCTCAGGCAGGGGAATGCCCTGCTCCTCCTGGAGCCGCGCGCAGGTCTCGAACGACTCGATTGATCCCTCGTAGTTGCGGCTCGTGTAACGCACCATGCCAAGCTGACGGTGCGCTTCGGGGTAAGCCGGGTCAAGCTGGATCGCCTGCTCACACGCTTCCTGGGCTAGCGCATCTTCGCGCATCCCGAAATAGGTTTCGCACTTGCGCGTGTACGCTTTGACGTTATCCGGCTCCATCGCCAACACCTGGTCGTAGGCGGCGATGGCCGCCTCGTAGTTTTCCTGCGCTTTGTAGTACACTGCCAGCTCGAAGTAGAGCGCATCGAAGCGCGGGTGAATCTGAATGGCGCGCTCGTACTGCTGAATAGCCGCATCAAACTCGCCTACGAAGGCCAGGCCCAGGGCCAGCGCACGACGGGCATCCAGACTGTTCCCGTCCAATTGAACGGCTTCGTCCGCCTTCTGGAACGCCTGGTTGGGGCGTCCCGCGCTGCGATAGGCCATTGACAGATAGGCGCGCGCCTCGGCGTAGTCTGGCGCGAGTTGTTCGGCACGCAGCCCGGCGGCAATGGCCTCCTCCGGGCGACTATTCTCCAGCAGGGCCAGGCACAGCAGGGCCTGGGCGCGCGCGTTGTTGGGGTCTGTCTCGACCGCTCGTTCGGCCACTTCCAACGCTTCAGCCGCGCGGAAGCGGTAACTGCGCCCCGCGTAGCTGCGGTAAATCAGCATCCGACCGTACTCAAAGAGGATGTCCATGTCATTGGGCAGCAGGCGCGCGGCTTCGGCGTAATGGGCGATGGCGCGCTCGATGTCGCCGACCAGGTAGGCGCGCTCGCCCAACTGCGCCTGGGTGATGGCGTCGAGCGTGGGGGTTGGCTGTGCCCCGACACCGGCCAGCACCCACTTCTGCACGCTGTTGAAGCGCCAAATGACGCCGATCACCAGCATCATGGCTACTACCCAGAAAAGCAGCAGCAGCCGGCTGCCGCGACGCCGCGCCTGGCGACCGAAGTGGAGATTGGACCTATCCCGACGGATGTACATGGCTTACAACTCCGGGGCGCTGCACTCTGTGGACGAGATATGCTCCGTGTCCGCCGCCCCCGCCGCCGGCAAAAAAAAGACCGGCGAGTGCGTGTACCCCCCGGTAGCAAGCATGACGTCCCATTGCGCGCGCCGTGATGATCCTAGCATCACGGTCGTGACCTGTCAAAGTGCGAAAGTGCGAAGGCGCGGGGCGCTGCGCTATTCGCCAGCGGCAGGGAGTCGTGCTATAGTCTCTGGGTGTTTCGCCAGCCGATGGGGACCTTCATGCGCATTCTGATAATCTCCGACATTCACGCCAATCTCGCTGCTTTCGAGGCGGTTCTGCAAGATGCCCAGGGCGACTGGGATTTCGTCTGGTGTCTGGGCGATGTGGTTGGGTACGGCCCCGATCCCAACGAATGCTGCGATCTGCTGCGCAGCATGCCCCACCTGTGCCTGGCCGGAAACCACGACTGGGCGGCGCTGGCCCGCCTTGACATTCGCACGTTCAATGCGGACGCGCGCCGCGCTGTCACCTGGACGCGCGAGACGCTCACGCCCGACAACCTGGCCTACCTGGCGGCGCTGCCCACCACGTTTGTGCTGGGCGAGTACACGCTGGCGCATGGCAGCCCGCGCGAGCCGGTGTGGGAATACATCCTCGACCCCCTCATCGCTGCCCTGAACTTTCCCCATTTCGAGACGCCGTACTGCTTCGTGGGGCATACGCACACGCCGGTGATCTACCAACTGACCGACGACCGGGGCGATACTGAGGCCGTGCAGCCAATCTATCGCCAGCCGAAACACCTGAACGGGCGTCGCCTGATCATCAACCCCGGCAGCGTGGGCCAGCCGCGTGACTCGAACAAGGATGCTTCCTATGGCATTCTGCACGTTCAGGAAGCTGTCTTCGAGCACCGCCGCGTGCCGTATCCGATCGCCGTCACGCAGGAGAAGATGCGCCGCCTGGACATGCCGGAGCGGTTGATCGCGCGCCTGGAGCACGGCTGGTAGGCCCTGATAGAGTGGTCCACGCCGGAAACGCAGCCGCCGGAGTCTTAATCCGGCGGCGTTGATTCAGGGGATTGTCTGCGGTTGCTCAGCTACCGGGTTCGGGGACGTAGGCGTACAGCCACCAGAACACGTCGGCGGGGTAGGCGGGCCTGAGCACCTCGTCCGTAATGAAGTCACCTTCCCGGAGCAGGGCGCGCAGTTTCTGATCCACCTGCCGGATGCGGGCGCGCACGTCGTCTTCCAGAATTTCGAGTTCGCTGGCTTCCTCAGCGAGATGGTGGATGATGGTGCGCTTCTCGGCCTGCGCCGGATAGTTGGCCGCACAGGGCAGCGCGTCTTCGTCGCATTCGCGCACGAACAGTTCCAGTGCCTCTAGTCGCGCTCGCAGCTCGCGCTTGATCTTGTTCTCAAAATGAACAGCCCAGTTGGCGCGCTCCGCCTCAAGGTTGATGCGCGCATCGTGGAGCAGCGTCTGCTGCTCGGCGCTGAGCGTATCCTCAAGGCAGGTCAGCCGGTGCAGCCGCAGCCGCAGCCCGCCCAGGGTCAGCTTGGGCAGGTTGCCAGCCAGGTACCCGTATAGCTCGTCTTCGTACAGGTACGGGGTCAGGCTGGAGGCCATCGCCGCCAGAACGCGCACGTCGCGCTCCAGATTGAACGCGAGCTTGGGCGGGTGGGTGCTCATGCGCTTGTGCCTCACGACTCCGGTTGAGCGACGATCACTTGTACCTCTTGATCTGGCGGAAATTCGGGTTGCCCTGGATATTCTGAATGCGCCCCTCGACATCGGTGGCGTACCACTGGGCGACTCTGTTCCCTTCCGGGTCTACATAAGAGATGGCGGGCGCGAAGCCGAGAATCTCCTTGATCCCAACCAATAGTGGGGTGATGTCTTCAGCGGAGCGCGTGGTGAGGGTCAGGTAGTCGCCGGGTACCCATTCGAGGGCCAGCGGAATGGAGCGCCATTCACCTTCCATGCGGAACGGCGGCTCGATGTGCGTGCACGCCAGGTGGAGGGATGTGATGCGGTTGCTCCAGAAGGTGTGGTTGACCCGCTCCTCGATCAAATACGCCTTGTGCTCTGGCTCGCTGTAGAACCAGGTGCTCGCGTTGGTCGCCATGAACTGTATTAGCCTCCTGCAGCCTACGAGATCCGCCCAGTATCATACCATCAAATCCCGCGTGGGCGCGAACTTCCGCGCCGGGGACGGGATGGGGGCTGGTCGCTGCTACCTGGCGCTCTGTGCTCAGGCGCGCAAACCAAAGCGCCCAGCCGTGAGTCGGGTGGGCGCTGGCTGCTCGTCGGGCGTCGAGCGGCGATGATTACCAGACTTCCTCGACGCCGCTGTGCTGCATGGTGATGCGCTCCTCAACCAACTGGTCGCTGCCGGAGTCGAAGTCCGAATAGGCGACCGCGCTGATCCAGGCGTCCTTCAGCACCCAACGGCGCGTCTCGACGCCCTCATCCATCGCCACAATGGCTACCTGGCGAACGATCTTGGCCGTTGGGTTGGCGAGCGTTTCGCGAATCCAGGCGTTGAAGGGCAGGTCTGGATCGCGCTGAACCATCTTGGTGATGAGCACGGGCTGGTTGACGAACTTCCCGGCTTCCAGATCAACGCTGCGGCTGTGCAGCCCGCTCACGCCGAAGATGCCGCTGGCCGCCACGCCGTTGATCTCGACGCGAAACTCGTTGGCCGACAGGCTGTCTACGGCCTGGATGCTCGTGGATGTCTCTGCCATGCTATCTCCTCCTTTGCCAGAAGTCTCCCGCCCAGTATACCTGATGGGGAGAGGACGCGAAATCGGCTTCGCGCCGGTCAATCCTCCGGCTTCACAACGCGGATGTGCAGCTCGGCAAGCTGGCTCGGCTCCGCCTCGGACGGCGCGCCAGCCATCAGGTCGGCGGCCTGCTGCGTCTTGGGGAAGGCGATCACCTCGCGGATGTTAGGCTGCCCGGCCAGCAGCATGACCAGCCGGTCAATGCCGGGAGCGATGCCGCCGTGCGGCGGCGTGCCGTACTCGAACGCCTCCAGCATGTGGCCGAAGCGTTCTTTGGCCACCTCCACATCCAGCCCGATCAGCCCGAAGATTTTCTCCTGGATGGCCCGGTCATGGATACGGATGCTGCCGCCGGCGATCTCGTAGCCGTTGCAGGCCAGGTCGTACTGCTGGCCGCGCGCTTTGCCGGGGTCGCTGTCCAGCAGGGCGACATCTTCCCACATCGGCGCGGTGAACAGGTGATGGCTGGGGTCCCAGCGGCTCTCGTCCTCGTTCCAGGTGAAGAGCGGGAAGTCAATCACCCAGCAGAAAGCCATCTTCTTGGGGTCGTCCAGGCCGAGGCGGTGGGCGATTTCACGGCGCAGTGTGTCGAGCACTTCGCAGACAACCGTCTCGGCGTCTGCCGCGAAGAGCAGCAGGTCGCCGGGTCTGGCCCCCGTCCGCGCGATAATGGCCTGAAGCTGCTCGGCGCTGAAGAACTTGGCGATAGGCGAGCGCACCGGCCCCCCTTCACCGTCTTCGACGGCCATCCAGGCCAGCCCCTTCGCGCCCGCCTCTTTGGTAATGGCCTCTAGCTCGTCAAGCTGCTTGCGGCTGTAACTGCCGCAGCCCGGCG
The DNA here is from genome assembly GCA_020724485.1 of Thermoflexus sp. Classification (GTDB taxonomy): domain Bacteria; phylum Chloroflexota; class Anaerolineae; order Aggregatilineales; family Aggregatilineaceae; genus UBA2029. The sequence goes on from DYGW01000182.1 coordinate 6,515, forward strand.
CGCAGATGGCCCGCACGGGATTCCCGGTGGCAACGGCCTCGGCGAAGACGCGGAAACCGGCCCCAGCCACGATGTCGCCCAGGTCAGCGATCTCCAGGCCGTAGCGCAGATCGGGCTTGTCCGTGCCGTAACGCCGCATGGCTTCGGCGTAGCTGAGGCGCGGGAAGGGCTTGGTCACCAGCGTGCGGTCAGAGACTTCTTCGACCAGCCGGGTGAACATGCCTTCGATCAGATCAAGCACATCCTCGCGCTCGATGAAGCTCATTTCCAGGTCAAGCTGGGTGAACTCCGGCTGGCGGTCGCCGCGCTGATCCTCGTCGCGGAAGCAGCGCGCGATCTGGAAGTAGCGTTCGTAACCGGCGACCATGAGCAGTTGCTTAAGCTGCTGCGGGCTTTGGGGCAGGGCGTAGAATTTGCCCGGATGCAGGCGGCTGGGCACCAGGTAGTCGCGCGCGCCTTCGGGCGTGGTCTTGAACAGGATTGGCGTCTCGATCTCGATGAAGCCCCGATCCGACAGATAGTTGCGGATGAAGCGAATGACATTGTGACGCAGCACCAGGTTGCGCTGCATGGCCGGGCGGCGCAGATCGAGGTAGCGATAGCGCATCCGCAGCGCCTCGTCAACCGTGTTGTTCTTGTTGATGTAGAAGGGGGGAGTCTTGGCCCGGTTGAGCACGCGCAGCGCGGTGACTTCTAGCTCGATGGTGCCCGTTGCCAGGTCGGTGTTCTCCATGCCGGCGGGCCGCCGGACGACGGTGCCTGTCACCTGCACAACCCATTCGCTGCGGACTTCGCGCGCCAGGGCGTGGATTTCGGGCGCAGTGTCCTGGTTGATCGTCACCTGGGTGATGCCCCAACGGTCGCGCAGGTCCCAGAAGATCAAGCCGCCGTGCTCGCGCCAGCGGTGAATCCAGCCTGCCAGTGTGACCTGTTGGCCTGCGTGCTCGGCACGCAACTCGCCGCAGTTGTGCGTCTTCAACATACCGGTTATCTCCCGTTCGGACAGCAAACAGGCGGCCTACGCCGCGCCTGTACCCTCAGTGTGGTTGAGAACAGCAGGTGAAGTGGGAAGTGCCGCCAAAGATTAGCACAGAGCCGCGCAAAGAGGCAACACCGTGTGAGGATGGGGGTCCACGAACAAGTCGTGAACGTGTTTGTCCCCCCCCATCCCCGGCCCTTC
>DYGW01000183.1 GCA_020724485.1 Thermoflexus sp.
GGGGAAGGGCCGGGGAGGGGGGGACAAACACGTTCACGACTTGTTCGTGGACCCCGCGCACGGCACTGCCAGTTAGCTCAGCCCGCCGAGCATCCCGCTGAGCAGGCCAGCCAGCGCCCAGTTGCCCAGCGCGGCCACCACAGCCATCAGCACGCCGCCGAGCAAGAGCACCAGGCAGCCCATCCCCGCCCCGAACTGGTAGACCTCGCCAACCAGTTTCGACACCAGATAGAGGGCCACAAACGACCCGGCCAGCATGATCAGGGGGATCGTCAGCCAGAACTCGGTCGCCGAGCCGGTCAGCGCCAGGCCGATGAAGAGCAGGGCGAAGACCAGCATCACGTAGGTCTGGAAGGGCACCAGCCGCCGGTACAGGTAGACGAGCGTGCCGTCGCCCCCGAACAGGTAGGCGGCGACCACGTGAATAGCCGCTCCTTGCAGGGCGAGCGTCAGCGCTGAGTAGAGGCCGTAGAACCCGCCGAGCACGAGCAGGGCCACGACGCTGGCATCGAACAGCGTGTCGAGGTCTTCGGACGTGATCGTGGCCGAAGGAGCCGTGTCAATGAGTTCGCGGATGGTCTCCAACGTAAAGACGAGGATCGCCGCCGCGCTCAGCGCCACGACCAGCGCATACAGCAGGAAATCAATCGCCACATTGTCCCAGGTAGCCGTCTCCGCGCCCTTGTCTTGTGCCTGGCGATGCCTGGTGCGCTTGCCGCCCACCTTCTCGACCAGCGTGCGGCGGCGATCCGGGTGAGTGAGCAGGGGCACGGCATCGGCCACGCTCATTTTGGTCAGCGACATGACCAGGTTGGCGACGAACGATTCTTTTTGCAGCGCCGGGTTCAGGCTGAGCGCCTTGCCCAGGCTGTCCACGGCGCGCCCCTTGTCGCCTTCGAGATGGTAAGTCGTGGCTGCGTCGAGCAGCTTCTTGGCCAGGTTGCGGTCGCGCGCGGCGATCTCGGCTTCGCTGCTGGGCTTTTCCGGCGCGTACTGGCGCAGGTAGCGCCCCGCCTTGAGCGCCAGCTCGCGGATGGCCGGGTCGGGGTCATTCTTGAACACCGCCGCCAGCGGCTTGAGCGCCGCCGGATCGCGGCTGTTGGCCAGGGCGACGATGGCCTGGCGGCGCTGTGCGGGATCGTCGCTGTGAAGCTGGCGCAAGTACGTGTCAAGCATAGTCCCCCCTTGCCGGAGACGCCGGCGCTCTGTCGCATAATTCTCATATTATCAGCTTCTAAGATGCGGTACAATTCCTGGCAGGCGAACGCAGCGGTGCCGGGAAGCCAGTTGGCGCGCTGCCACGCTGCAATCGTGCCGCTGGCCGGCGCGATGCAGTGCTGCACCCACTGAAGGAGCATAGCCGTGGTCACTGTCGTAACCGATAGCTGCGCGTCGGTCCCGGAGCCTCTGGTGAAGGAGCTGGGGATCGAAGTCGTCCATTACCACGTCCACACGGTGCAAGGCACCCTGCGCGATGGCCTGGACATGCCCGCTGACGAGTTCTACGCCTGGGTGAAGACCGCCCCGGAATGGCCGACGACTGCCAACCCCAGCGCCGGAGAATACTTAGAAGTCTATCGCCGCGCCGCCCAGCGAAGCGACGGCATCGTGGCGATCAGCATCACGGGCACTGGCAGCGGCGGCTACCAGTCTGCGATGCTGGCCAGACGCCTGCTGGAACAAGAAATGCCCGGCCTGCCGGTCGAGGTTATTGATACCCAACAGGTCGCTATGGCGCACGGCTGGTCAGTCATCCAGGCGGCGCGCGCGGCCCTGCAGGGGCTTTCGGTGCCGGACGTGGCGGCGATTGGGCGCAAAGTCGCTGCCGAAGCGTTCGTCGGCTTTACCAACGACACGCTTGAGTATTTGCAGCGCGGCGGGCGCATTGGCAAAGTGACCGGCATGGTCGGCAGTATGCTGAGCATCAAGCCAGTGATCGGGATGCGCGGCGGGATGCCCTCTCCGCTCAGCGTGGCGCGCACGCGCAGCGGGGCCTACAGGCGCATTGTCTCGCTGGCGCTCAACCACATCGCCGAGGGCAGTGCGATTCGCGCCGCGCTGATGCACGTCGCCGCCCGCGAAGAAGTCGAGAAGTTCCGCCCGCTGCTGGAGCAGTCCTATTCGGTTATCGAGTGGGTCGTTGCGCAGCTTTCGCCGGCGCTCGGCGTGCACAGCGGGCCAGGCACGGTCGGGATCAGCATCATCCCCGATAGCGCCCCCTGATCGTCCATTCGATCATCCTCTTCTGAATCGCGGTAGGAGCGTGTGGGCTATGCGCTCCTACTGGAGGTATAGGGCTTGTCAGGGACTCAGAGGATCGCGCCATGTCAGACGGAGCATGGGACAACTTCCTGATCGCGGCGCAGGGCGGCCAGCCAAGCCAGACGCCGGTCGCGCTGGGGGCGGACTGCGGCTTCATCGCCAGCGCGTTCGGCATGAACACGCTTGACTTCTTCCTATATCCCGACCGCTGGCTGCGCGCCTACCTCGCCCTGATCGCGCGCTTTCCCGATGTGGTGTTCCTGCCGGGATTCTGGGTTGAGTACGGCATGGCCGCCGAGCCGAGCGCGTTCGGCGCGCCGGTGCTCTGGCGGCAGGACGAAGCGCCCGCCATTCGCCCTCTCGCATTGCCCCTGGCTGACTGGCGTCACCTGCCGCGCCCCGACCCCTACTCGGACGGGCTGATGGCCCTCGTGCTGCGCCGCACCCTGAACCTGGAGCAGGGCGGCGAGCTGCCGGAGCCGCACCGCATCCGCTTCGTGGCGGCGCGCGGGCCGTTCACCATCGCCACGCACCTTTTCGGCGCGACCAATTTCCTGACCGCCCTGGCCGGGGAGCGCAGCGAAGCGCGCATTGCGGCGGACGTGCTGGAGATTCTGACCGAGACGACGATCCGCTTCCTTCAGGCGCAGCTTGGCTGTCTGCGCGAGCCGTGGGGGGTGATGCTGCTCGACGACACGGTGGGGATGCTGTCGCCGGGGCTGTTCAACGCCGTCGCTCGCCCGTTGCTGGAGCGCATCTTCGCCACCTTCGACGGCCTGATCCGCATCTACCACAACGATACGCCGTGCGAGCACTTGCTGCCCCACTTCCCCGGCCTGGGCTTCGAAGTGTTCCACCTCAGTCACCGCGTGTCCATCGCCGAGGCGCGCGCGCTGATCGGCCCGGACATCGTGCTGATGGGCAACGTGCCCCCGCTGGAAGTGATGGTGCGCGGCACGCCGCAGCAGGTCGCAGAGGCGGCGCGGGACTGTATCATTCAGGCGGACGGAACCGGACTCATTCTGGCACCGGGCGGCGGCACTAACGCTGGCACGCCGGCGCGCAACATTGACGCCCTGGTGAGCGCGGCGCTGTACTGAAGCGTACGCCTCCTGCTCGTGACTCCTACGGAGACCCTCATGCGCATTCTGGTAGACATGGACGGCGTGCTGGCCGACTTCGAGCGCGGCTTCGAGGAGGCATGGCAGACAGCTTACCCCGATCTGCCGGTCGTCCCGGCGGCGGAGCGACGCCATCCGCTCGTGCAGGACGAGTACCCGCCTGAATTGCGCGGACACGTCCACACTATTTTCCACGCGCCGGGCTTCTTCCGCGCGCTGCCGCCGGTTCCTGGCGGGCGCGCGGCGCTTGAGGCGCTGTGGGCGCTGGGCTGCGACGTGCGCCTGTGCACCACCCCCTTGCTCGACTACCGGCACTGCGTGGTTGAGAAATACGAGTGGGTGGAGCGCGAGCTTGGCCCGGCGTGGCTGGACCGCTTGATCCTGACCCGCGACAAGACGATCATCCGCGCCGACGTGCTGATTGACGACCGCCCGCAGCTTAACGGGAGCGATGTGCCCACCTGGGAGCATATCCTCTACGACCAGCCGTACAACCGTGCCGACCGCAGCAAGCGCCGCCTCACCTGGCAGACCTGGCGCGAGGTGCTCTTCTCGGACGGGGCGTGAGCGCGGCCCCTCGGAGAAATGAGCTTCCGCCCTGGTTGGTGGTTCGATCCTTCTCGTGCGCAACCTCACCCCCTGGCCCCCTCTCCGCTGGCGGAGAGGGGGAGGCAAGGCGCGTCAGCGCCAAGCGGGGGTGAGGTCAACCGGCTGACGCGCGGCAGATTGTGAGGCGATTGCCCTGGGATAAAAACTCCTACAGGCTGGCAATCGCCTGGCGGATGCGCGCCAGCGACTCGGCGCGGCCCAGCACTTCCATCGTCTCGAACAGCGGCGGCGAGACCTGCTGTCCGGTCGTCGCGCCGCGCAGCGCGCCGAAAAGCTGCCCCGCCTTCAACCCCAACTGCTCGGTCAGCGCGCGCATGGCGGCTTCCTGCGTCGCCGCGCTGAAGTCTGGTAGCGCGGCCAGGGCGTCTGCCGCCGCCTGCAAAGCGGCCCTGGTGCGCGCCGCGTCCATGCCCTTCTGGATAAGCTGGTCGGCGGGCGGCGGGGCAAAGGAGTCGGTGAAGATGAAGCCCGCCATGTCCAGCGCATCGTTCAGCGTCTTGATGCGCACCTTGATCAGCGGCACGACGCGGCGCACCCTCTCCAGGTCTGCCGCGTAGCCCGCGCCGGTGAAAACGGGCAACAGCCGCCGGGCCAGTTCGTCGTCGTCCATCTCGCGGATGTACACGCCGTTGAGCCAGTCCAGCTTCTCGATGGGGAAGGCGCTGCCCGCCGGGTTAACCCGCGACAGATCGAAGCGCTCAATCGTCTCCTGGACGGTGAACACCTCGCGGTCGTCGCCGAAGCTCCAGCCGACGTTGGTCAGGAAGTTGACCACCGCTTCTGGCAGGTAGCCGCCCTCGACGAACTCGTGCAGCAGCACAGGCACCTTGCGCCCGCCCTCGGCGAAGGCGACGCTGCGCTTGGAGAGCTTGCCCTTGCCGCTGGGGTTGAGGATCACCGGCAGGTGGGCGATCAGCGGCATTGGCCAGCCGAAGGCGTCGTACAGGTTCTTGTGCACCGGCGCGGTGGAGATCCATTCCTCGGCGCGCATGATGTGGCTGATGGCCATCAGGTGATCGTCCACCACATTGGCCAGGTGATACGTCGGGAAGCCATCCGACTTGAGCAGCACCAGGTCTTGCAGCCGGTGGTTATCGAAGGCGATGTCGCCGCGCAGCAGGTCGTGGACGGTCGTCGTGCCTTCCAGCGGCATCTTGAAGCGGATGACGTAGTGCCCGCCCGTCTCTTCGTGCAGCCGGGCGCGCTCCTCCGCCGACAGGGTGCGGCAGTGGCGGTCGTAGCCGGGGTCTTGCTTGGCGGCAAGCTGCTGCTGGCGCAGCGCGGACAGCCGCTCCTCGGTGCAGTAGCAGCGGTAAGCGTGCCCCGCCTCGACCAGCCAGTTCGCCCAGTGCTGGTAGAGCGCCGTCCGCTCGGACTGGAAGTACGGCCCGTACTCGCCGCCGACCTCCGGGCCTTCGTCCCAGTCAATGCCCAGCCAGCGCAGGCCGTCGGTGATCAGGCGCAGCGCGTCCGGATCGTAGCGTTTGCGGTCGGTGTCTTCGATGCGCAGGATGAACTTCCCGCCGTGATGACGGGCGAACAGCCAGTTGAACAGTGCCGTGCGCACCCCGCCGATGTGCAGCGGCCCGGTGGGGCTGGGCGCAAAGCGCACGCGAACAGGAACGTCGTTCGGCTCGGTCACGATGGTCTCTCCTCGGTGCTGCGGCCACAGGTGCAGCGGGGAGGATTATAGCAGAGGACTCGTGTGCCATGAACGGGGAAGTGATGTAAGATAACAAAAAGGGAATGAGGATCGCAGACGTGAGCGAGTTCACCACGCCCTTCACCACCAGGGAGATCGTCCAGCAGCTTGTCCGATCTCCGCGCCTGCCGCAACTCACCCGGCAGCTTCAGGCGATCCTGCGCGCCGAACAGGAGAAGCGCGAGCGTTTCTACGAGGAGATGTCCGACGCGCAGAAGGTCGAGTTCATCAACGGAGAGGTCATCGTGCAGTCGCCCGTCAAGCTGCGCCACAGCGTCGCCAGCGGCAATCTGTTCGCGCTGCTCAATGCCTACGTCCAGAAGCACGCTTTGGGGTACGTGGGTCACGAGAAGCTGCTGATCGTGCTCACCCGCAACGATTACGAGCCAGACGTCTGCTTCTTCACGCAGGAGAAAGCCGCGGCGTTTGCCCCGGACCAGATGAAGTTCCCGGCCCCTGATCTTGTTGTCGAAGTTCTCTCCGACTCAACGGAGGCTGTTGATCGCGGGGTGAAGTTCGAGGACTACGCCCTGCACGGAGTCACCGAATACTGGCTGGTTGACCCGGAGCAGGAAAGCGTCGAGCAATACCTCCTGGGGGACGAAGCATACAAGCTGGCCGTGAAGGTGAAATCGGGGACGATCCAGAGCGCCGTCGTGTCCGGCTTTGAGATTCCGGTGCGGGCGATCTTCGACCCGGCAGAACAACTCACAGCCTTGCAGGCGCTCTTGCGATGACGCGCTATCCGGCTGGCTAATGACTTCCGCCGCTACCACCAGCGGAAGCGCGCCCGGCACGGCTTCTCAAGCAGTCCCTCACGCTCGCCGTGCCCGCCCCAGAAGCAGGCACCCCAGGCATCTTCGCCCACGAAAACCTCGTTCTCCAGGATGGTGGGCGAGGTCTCGAAGATGTTGACCGGGTTCGAGCTATCGCCCACATCGAATTCCGGCGAGGTGGTGAGGTAGTAAAGCTGCCCGATGCTGCAATGCTCCGCGATCAGGTGCAGGCCCCTCTTCTGCGCGACGCTAGAGTGATTGCATTCCTGCAGCGAGGGGTACATGGCGTGTTTGCCCCGGCTCACGTATAGGATCGGCGAATCGCGGAAGCAATGCACTTCACTGGCTCTGTAGCCCTTGCCGTTGCCGTGTGGGAAGATGACAAGGCGGTCAATCTCCCAGTACCCCTCTTCTGCGGAGGGCTTGAGATAGAGCTCGAACATCTCCACATCGCCGTAATGCGCGTCCACATCCGCGAAGCCAAAGACCGACCCCAGGACTCTGATCACCGACTTCGACAGGGAAAAAGAACGGCCTTCAGCGCCAATGCCAATGCGGATGCTGGACGCCGACGCCCCGTAGTCAATGGAGTAGGCGACGGCTCCCCGCCACACGTAGCGGCCCTCGTCTTCCCTGTCTGGGACGATCTGGTAAGGGACGACGATCTCGTCCTCCAGGTCTGTGGGTTCACCCAGGGAGAAGACCAGGGTGGGGGCGAACCGGTCAATCAGGCGTTGCCTGAAATCTTCGTCGGAAGCTGTCCCTATGAATTGCGGTGGACAGGCGGCTTCGGTCAGCCCGGTGTACTTGGTGCTCCAGTTGTCAAAGAGCACCGAGGTGAGCGTGTAGAGGACGCAGTAGATCAGGAACCAGCGCAACGCAAGCGCCCGCAGCCGGGCAAGGGACGGCAGGCGTTTCTTCCGAGCGATATGGTCATTGGCCATGGGGTATGCTCTGCCCCTGAGCGCCGGCCCTCATCCTGTGCTACCTGACACAGGCGCTCACCCCGGCATCCAACCGCTCATTATAGCAGAACGCGCGCGGCGTATGAGCGAGAATCGGCGGCGATGTGTACGCTTCGCCGTACCCATTCCCCGCGCGATCTGGTACACTAACGCGCTATCTAGCTACCGGACACTTGAACAAATGAACGAAGGTTGAACCACAAGGCCACT
>DYGW01000184.1 GCA_020724485.1 Thermoflexus sp.
CTGGACTTGTTCCGCGCGATCGCGGCGGAGATCGGCGAGCCGTACGCACTGCCCCGCCAGGACGGGCGCAATCTGCGCCTGCCGACCATGCTCGGCGGGATTCAGACCCCCCTGACCGCTCCGCAGGGCATGGCCGCCGGCGATCTGACCGACGTGAGCGGCCCCGTGCTGATCGTCGGCTTCGAAGGGTGGCGCGATTTCTATCCGGAGATGGCGGTGGGTAACCTGACGGCGCAGGGCATCGCGGCGCGGGCGGTGAACGTGTCGCTGGCAAGCGGGCGTCCGGGCTGGGACGACTGGCCCGCTGACCTGGCCCGTCGCCTGGACGACGCGGCGGTGCGGGCCATGATTGTCCGCCAGGTGCAGCCGCACGTCAGAGATGCGGTCAAGGTGGGCTTTCCGGCGGTGCTGGGCATGGAGCAGCACGCCGAGGCTTTGCGCGACTTCGAGGCGGGCCTGGGCTGCCCGGTCTTCGAGATTCCCACCCTGCCGCCCAGCCCGGTAGGCACGCGCCTGTGCAATGGCCTGCGCCGCTGGTTGCTGCGCCAGCGGGCGCGCGTACAGGTGGGGCATCCGGTGGTGCGCGCCATCGTCGAGGGAGGACGGTGTACTGGCGTCGAAGTCGGCGCGCTGGGGCACACCAACCCCTTCTACGCCGACGCCTTCATCCTGGCGACGGGCGGTCTCTACAACGGCGGTATTCAGAGCGACGAGACAGGCCGCCTGTGGGAGCCGATCTTCGGGTTGCCCGTCAGCGGGCCGCCGGGCGAGGGCCGCGAGGGATGGTACGGAGATCGCCTGCTCGTTGCGGACGGCCACCCGATTCACCGTCATACCGGGCTGCGCGTCAATGCGCAGATGCAGCCGGTGGATGTTGAGGGCGCGCCCGTATTGGAAAACGTGTTTGTTGCCGGGCATCTGCTGGCGGGCTTCAACCCGCTGACCGACGGCTGTGCCGAGGGTGTGGCCCTGGCGACGGGGTACAAGGCCGCATGCGCGGCCTTGGCGGCGCAGGCGTGAACGCCTTACAGGAAACAAAAAAGCCCTTGCGGGCTTCGAAGGCATATGCCTTCCACCTCCAGCAAACTGGATTGGCAGTTAGGATAGCATGATCAACGCGCTCGCGCAGTTAGCGGAATCATTATGACTGACCATTCGCTCTCTCTCATTGACCTGACTCCCTTCACGGCAGATCATTGCCTGAAGTGCAATATCTGCACCTCGGCCTGTCCGGTGTCGGCAGTGACGCCGCTTTTCCCTGGCCCCAAGACCGTGGGGCCGCAGGCGCAGCGGCTGCGTCTGCCGGGCGAGCCGTCGCCCGATCACTCTATTGACTACTGCTCCGGTTGCGGCATTTGCACGCTGGTCTGCCCGCACGGCGTGAAGGTGATGGAGATCAACACGCAGGCGAAGGCGGCCCTCACGCAGACGCACGGCATGTCGCCGCGCAACTGGTTCCTCAGCCGCAACGAGCTATGGGGCCGCCTGGGGACGCCCTTCGCGCCACTGGCTAACTTCGGCGTGCGCAATCGCTGGCTGCGCCTGCTCGCTGAGAAGACGTTCAAGGTCTCGGCGCGCGGGCCGCTGCCCGGCTGGGCCGGATACACCTTCCGCGGCTGGTGGAAGCGCGAACTCAAGCGGCGACCACGCCCGCAACCCGCCTCCGACGCCGACCGCGTCGTCTATTTCCACGGCTGCTCGACCAACACCTATGAGCCGCACATCGGCAAGCTGGCGGTGGCTGTGCTGGAACACATCGGGTTGCATGTGGAGATTCCCCCTCAGACGTGCTGCGGACTGCCCGCGCAATCCAACGGAGACTTTGCAGCGGCGCGACGCTACGCCCGCACCAACATCGAGTCGCTGGTGGAATACGCCCGGCGGGGCATCCCCATCGTCGGCACGTCGGCCAGTTGCATCACGGCGATCAAGGGCGATTACCATCACGTCCTGGGCCTGGACGACGAGGACGCGCTGCTGGTGGCCGCCAATACCTATGACTTCATGGAGTTCCTGGCCAGCCTGCACTGCGAAGGCCGCCTGCCGCTCGATTTTCAACCGATCGAGGCGGAACTGCCCTATCACGCGCCCTGTCAACTCAAGGCACACGGCATGGGTCGTCCGGCGCTGGACGTGCTCGATCTGATTCCGGGGCTGCGCTGCTGGGAAATTGACGCGGACTGCTGCGGCATCGCCGGGACGTATGGCTACAAGGCGGAAAAGCGCGAGATTGCCGAGGCGGTGGGCCGCCCCATCGCCGAGCAGGTGGACGCAGCGGGAGCCAGGCTCGTTGTCTGCGATACGGAGACGTGCCGCTGGCAGATCACCTCGCTGACCGGCGCAAAGACCATCCATCCGGTCGAGTTGGTGGCGCTGGCCTATGGCCTGACGGTGGATCGCTACACACCGCCGCTGCGGGTGAACGGCGCGACTCGCGCCGCGGCGGGCAGGCTGTAGGCACGACACAGGGCATATGGCAATGCGCCCCTACTCGCGACGCGAATGATGGCGGATCGCGCAGACAGGCGCTCTGCCGCGCCCGCCAGGGGCTGTCATCCCTCGTCTTTTTCGCCGACGCCAGCCAGCTCGCGGTGCAGCACCCATTTGACCGTCCAGAAGCCGTCTACGTAGTCGAAACAGGCGGTGCTGCTGGTGCCGAACCATACCGGCGGCTGTGCCGGGTTCGCGCGGAGCAGGGCCGCGGCCAGCCGTTCCATGAAGGGGTTGTGCCCGACGAGCATCACTGGTTCGGTTTCCAACGCGAGTTCCTGCGCCAGTTCGTCCACCGGGTCGTCGAAGAGCAGGCCGCGCACGGCGACCACCCCGCCCGCCGGTTTGAGATGCCTGGCGAAGATTTCGGCAGTCTGCTGGGCGCGCAATAGCCCGCTATGCCGAATCTGGTGCACGGTGATACCGGCGCGGCCCAGCCATTCCGCCAGCCCTGTCACTTCGGCCTTGCCGCGCTCGGTCAGCGGACGCTCCTCATCGTTGGTATACTTCGGGTCTTTCGACGCCTTGCCATGCCGAACCAGGATCACGCGCATAGATGTTTCCCCTCCTGCCTCATCAGCCCTCGTCCTCCGGTTTTCGCGGTCCCTTGTGCCGGAAATAGTCCAGTCGTTCGCCCGCCTCATCCGTCGTATCGCTCAGCGCCGCCCAGAATTCGTCCAGGGTCAGCGGCTCGAAACCGCGCCACGTCACGCGGAAGGCCCGCGCCCGCATGAACAGGAACAGCCGCTCACCGCGCTCTGCCCGCAGATGGTTGGCGACGTTGGGCAGCAGCAGGTCGTCGCGCGCCTCGAAGCGCCCCTTGACCTCGACCCAACACTTGAGATCGGGCAGGTGAAAGTCCACCAGATAACGCCCGCCGCCGATGCGCTCCGGCTCGTACTGCCAGGCGATGCCGCGCCGGTCGAGTTCCTGGGCGAAGCTCACCTCCAGCCGCGAGCGCATGAACGCGCCCCGGTAGATGCTCTCGGTCGCCGCACCGTGCCGGGGGCCACGTGCCACGCGCGGCCTGCGCGGGACGGAGGGCTTGCTGGCTGGAGTTTCATCAGGGGACATGGGGGCGCTCCGGCTGAACAGTGATCAGTTTTCAGGATGCAGCGGGCGCTGATCCGTGCCAGGCTCTTTCTCTCGCAGCCAACGACTGATCACTGATGACTGACAACTGAGAACCGATCACTGAAACTTCTCCGCTGCCGCATGATCTCAAACGCGATAACCGCCGTCGCCGTCGCCGTGCCCAGCGACTGGTCGAAGTCGCTGCCATAGGGAATGGCCAGGCGCAAGTCGGCCCCTTGCCGGAAAGAGCGAGTGATCCCGCGCTTCTCCCCGCCGATGACCAGGAACAGCGGGCCGGTCAGGTCAACGTCGTAGAGGGGCACCGCGTCCTCCTCGTCAGCGACGGCCACGCGCAATCCGCGCGCCCGGAAGTGCGCCGCCGCCGCTCCCACCGTCTCGGCGATGGCAGTCGGCAGCCACTCCGACGCGCCCGCCGACGCCCGCACCACCACGCCCGCCGCCGACATCCAGTTACGCGGGCGCAGCACCAGCCCGTCACAGCCGGCGGCGTAGAGCGCGCGCACCGCCTGCCCAAAGTTGAACGGGTCTTCCACGCCGTCAATCATGGCCACGAAGGGCGCGGGGCTGTCTGCCTCCAGGTCGTCTAAGGCCACGAAGCAGCGCGGTCCGGCCAGCGCGATCACGCCGCCGTGCGTGCTGCCGCTGGCCCGTGCGTCAATCTCGTTTGCCGTCACGCGCTGCACGGGGATTCCGGCGGCGCTGGCCGTGCGCTCCAGCCAGGCGATACCCGCATCGCGCTTGTCTTGCCGGATCAGGATGGCGTGGATCGGGCGGCTGCCCGCTTTGAGCGCCGCGCGCACCGACACGAAGCCTTCCAGAATCGCCTGCTCGCTCACCCGCGCCCCTTTTCCGGCACGTCTCGCCGCGCGATCAGAGCCGTTCGCGCACGTCCTCCGGCGCGTCCACCCCACCCAACTGGACGATCACCGCGCGGAAAGCCGCCTCCAGCCACGTCTGCGCCCGTGCAGCGAAACCCCGCTGGCTCAGGATCGTCTCCAGATGATCGAAGACAGCGCGCGCTTCAGAGACATCGAGGTTGAAGCGGCTGGCTCCCTCGCTTGCCGCGCGCGAAGCGTCGAACGTCGTGCCATGCCGCCGGTTGATCGTAGCGCCGCGCTCGAAGTGCGGGCCGGCGGCGAAATAGAAGCGCCAGCCGCGCTGCCGCGCCATCTCGATCACGGCGTTGATCTCACTCCCCCAGACCACCTGGGCATAGCCACAACCCCTATAGTAATCAGCGGCCAGGGCCACGAGCGCCTCGTCGTCCAGGTGATCGGCGTCATACTTGCCCAGGTCATCGTCAATGTGAAAGGCGCATTTCAGCCCGGCTCGCAGCGAGGCGCGCTCCGCCAGATCAAACGCCTGCTCGCGCGGCAGACCGATCAGCTCCTCCAGCGCGCGCACGAACAGCAGCGTCGCGCCGGGGAACTGCGGGCCGAGGTCGCGCCAGGCGTCTTCGCCGCGCCGCACCACAATCCAGCGACCCCCGGCGCGCTCCAGAATCGCGGCGACGGGCCGGCCATCCACGCAGCGCGGGTAGTGACTGTTCTGGTTGATCCAATAAGATTCGGGAGTCATCAAGTAGTCTCGTTTCCTCGCGAGTAACCCTAATCACACAGCAACCAGCAATTAGCAGCCAGCCGTCAGCCGTCAGCGAGAGCCTGCCGCGCGGCACGCTCTGAAAGCAGCGTTCTACTGACCACTGAAGACCGAGAACCGAAAACTGATCATTCTCCATTCGCCCAGTCGCGCGCCCGTTCGATGGCGCGCCGCCAGCCTTCCAGCAGGGCCGCGCGTTCGCTTTCGGACATGCGCGGTTCAAAAGTGCGCTCGACCGACCAGGCTGCTTCCAGCGCCTCCACGCCCGGCCAGAAGCCCACTGCCAGCCCGGCCAGATAGGCCGCGCCCAGGGCCGTCGTCTCGGTGACGGCGGGACGTTGCACGGGCACGCCGAGCACGTCCGCCTGAATCTGCATCAGCAGGTTGTTCGCTGCTGCGCCGCCGTCCACGCGCAGCGCGCTGAGCGAAATGCCCGAATCGGCGTGCATGGCGTCGAGCACGTCGCGCGACTGCAAGGCGATGGCGTTGAGCGCCGCCCGTGCGATGTGCGCGCGCGTCGTGCCGCGCGTGATGCCTACCAGCGTCCCCCGCGCGTAGGGGTCCCAGTAGGGCGCGCCCAGCCCCACGAACGCCGGGACGAAGTAGACGCCGTCCGTGCCCTCGACGCTGGCGGCCAGCGACTCGATCTCCGGCGCACTGTTGATGATCTGCAGGCCATCGCGCAGCCATTGCACCGCCGCCCCGGCAATGAACACGCTACCTTCGAGCGCGTAGATGACCGGCTCGCCGCTCAGTTGCCAGGCAATGGTCGTCAACAGACCGGAATTCGACGGCACGCCCTCCGTACCGGTATTGAGCAACACAAAGCTGCCCGTCCCGTAGGTGTTCTTGGCCATGCCCGGCTTCAGACACGCCTGGCCGAACATCGCCGCCTGCTGATCGCCGGCCATGCCTGCCAGCGGGATGGCCGTGCCGAAGGGATTGGTCACCGTCTCGCCGTAAACCTGGCTGGAGGGGCGGACTTCGGGCAACAGGCCCCGCGGAATCTTGAGATAGGCGAGGATTTCGTCGTCCCAGTCGCCAGTGTAAATGTTGTAGAGCAGGGTGCGGCCGGCGTTGGTCACGTCGGTGATGTGCAGCGCCCCGCCGCTCAGGTTCCACAGCAGCCACGTGTCCACCGTGCCAAAGGCCAGCTCGCCCGCCTCGGCGCGCGCGCGGACGCCCGGCACATTGTCCAGCAGCCAAGCGACTTTGGTGCCAGAGAAATAGGCGTCGGTCACCAGGCCCGTCTTGGCGCGCAGGGTCGCGTCGAAGCCATCCGCTTTGATCGTGTCGCACAGCGCCGCCGTGCGCCGGCACTGCCAGACGATGGCGTTGTGCACCGGCTCGCCGGTGCGGCGATCCCACAGAACGGTCGTCTCGCGCTGATTGGTGATGCCGATGGCCGCCACGTCGGACGGCGAGGCACCGGCCTGCGCCAGCACTGCAAGGGCCGTGTCGCGCTGCGAGCGCCAGATGTCCAGCGGATCGTGCTCGACCCATCCCGGTCTGGGGAAGTGCTGGGGGAATTCCTGCTGGGCGACGGAAACCGGCTTGCCGGCGTCGTTAAAGAGGATGGCGCGGGAGCTGGTCGTGCCCTGATCCAGCGCCAAAATGAACCTGGCCATAATCGCTAAGCACCTTTCGCAAGAGTATTTCCGGCGGAACTGCGCCTAATTATAACAGGCTCGTGTCGTTTCGCGCCGCGCAGGGCGCAGGAATCAAGCGGCGCGGGGACGCCGCGCTGCCGATCAACAGCTTATCCACAGTCTGTTGACAGGTTATCAACAAGACGCGCTGATCGCCGTTAGCCGGGCAGCCGGATGTACACGCCGCCCTCGATCACGCGCAGCGGAAAGACGGTCAGCCAATGCGACTGCAGGGGTGACTGCCCGCCGCCCAGGTAGCGCCCGGTGCGCAGGTCATAGCGAGCGCCGACGGTCGGCGTGGTGAACACGCAGTCGAGCACTTCGCCGTGCGCAATCGAGCGGCCCGTCTGCGGGCAGCGATCCTCGATGGCGTGCAGGCCGTCATCGCACGCCACGATCAACACCCTGGTGTCGTCTACATACACTGTCTTGCGCCCGCGCGGGGGAATCTGTTCGACGGCGCAAACCCGGATGTATCCTGCGGGGGCGGTGGGGTCTCGCAAGCTGGCCATCATCGCGCATCCCTCCTCTTGGTTCGCGTGCAGACAACGGGATGACTTGATGCGCCACGCCGCGCAACAAGCGGGTCTACTTCTATTATACGACAGCTTGTGGGCGTCCTGACGGCGGGCTGAGGGCGAGCGGTGCAGTCACTCCTGGGCGAGTTCGGGTTTTGCAGGGGCGGGTTTCGAAACTCGCCCTACCGCCTGACAGGTTTTGCACGCACCCCCGCACCAGGGTCCACGAACACCCTGTTAGGGCTGGGCACTTGGGCGCTGGGATTGCCCCC
>DYGW01000185.1 GCA_020724485.1 Thermoflexus sp.
CCCACTCGCCGAGCACTTCCATCAGGTAATCGGCGTTGTCCTGGCCGTACTTGGCGACGTATTCCTCGTAGACCTCATCCATCGCGCCAATCTGCCCCGAACCTAACCCCACGTTGGAGCCTGGCTCGTGGCGCTCCATGTAGTCCAGACTGTACCAGTACGTGCCGGGGTGCGCCTGAAACTCCTCCAGGTAACGCTGGTGCGAGCCGAGGTAGAGGGCGATGCAGTCGTGCGTGCGCGGCATGACCAGCGGTGTGTGCCGGGCTACCAGGCCCAGCGTCGAGGTGCCGCACATGCCATAGGCGAGCAGGATCGCGTCGCACTCACCCGGCTTGATGGCGTCAATCTGCTCCTGGAGCGTCTCGCGCAGCTTCTTAGGCGTGTTGTGCAGCCCCTGGCGGTACAGGCGAACCGACACGGTATGGGGCGCTTCGGCGGCGATGGCGTAGATGCTGCGGGCCAGGGCCTCGCAGGTGAGGGCGATGTAGTGGTTCACGGCGACCTGCTCCGGCGTCTCTGACGGCTAGGCAATCCTGCCCATTGTACCGTATTTTCGCCGTGTGGGGACGTGGCAGATTGTCACAATCAGGGCGGAGGCCGGCATGTTAGGCGCGCCCCCAAGTTCGCGCCGCATCCCAGATACTGGTAACATAGAGAACTCAGCCAAGCACGAAAGCGCGCGAGGCCCGGCCTTGCGCCGGTTCCCCGCCCCCAGAACGCAACCGCTGGCCGTCCAGGATGTACCATGACCGCTGGAGAACGAAGCATTCTGCCCGATATGCTCACCGACGAAAACCCCAACCCCGTGTTGAGCGCCAGCCGGGAGGGGCAGGTGATCTATCGCAACCAGGCGGCGCGCGCAGTCCTGGCCGGGCAGGGCTACACGGTCACCGTGCCCGACGAGTGGCTGCCCGTGCTCGGCAAAGCCTTCGAGAGCGGGCAGGTGGTCGAGGTCGAGTGGCACGCCGGGGTGCGCACCTATGCCTGCAAGTTCGTGCCCGCTGACGACGGCGAGCGGGCCAATATCTACTGCACCGACATCACCGCGCACAAGCAGACAGCGCGCGCCCTGCGCGAGAGCGAGGCCCGCTACCGCACGGTCGTCGCGGCCCTGTCCGAAGGGGTCATCCTGCAAGACCGCGAGGGTGTCATCCGCGCCAGCAACATCCGCGCCGAGCGCATCCTCGGCCTCACGCTCGACCAGATGATGGCCCGCGCGCCCATTGACTCCCGCTGGCGCACCATCCGCGAAGACGGATCACCCTCACCGGGCCACACCCAGCTAGCCATGATCACCCTGCGCAGCGGGCAGCCGCAGTCGAACGTGATCATGGGCATCGTCAAGCCGGATGACTCGCTGACGTGGGTCTCGGTCAACACCGAGCCGGTCTTCATGCCCGGCGAGGACGATCCCTACGCGGTGGTCATCTCCCTGTTTGACATCACCGAGCAGAAGCTGGCCGAGGCTGCGGTGCGCGACAACGAGGCCCGGCTGCAAGCCATTGTCGAGACTGCCGCCGAGGGCATCATCACCATTGACGAGCGGGGCCTCATCGAGTCGTTCAACCACGCGGCGGCGCGCATTTTCGGCTACCGCCCGGACGAGGTTGTGGGCCGCAGCGTCGGGGTGCTCATGCCAGAGCCGCACCGCAGCCAGCACGACGGCTACGTGGCCGATTACCTGCAGACCGGCCACAAGAAGGTCATCGGTCGCGGGCGCGAGATGGTCGGCCAGCACAAGAACGGCCACGCCCTCCCGCTCTATGTGTCGGTCGTCGAGGTGTGGCTGGGCGAGCGGCGTCTGTTCACGGGGTTTGTGCGCGACATCAGCGAGCACGCCCGCGCCGAAGACGCTCTGCGCCGCAGCGAGGAGCAGCTTCGCTCGCTGATCGCCTCGCTGGAAGACCAGGTGTTGTCCGTAGACCTGGATGGACGCATCCTGGTCTACCATTCCGGGGCGGACATCGCCCACGACACGCCGATCACCCCGACGGAAGCCCTGGTCGGCAAGTCCTTCCGTGAGGTACTGCCGCCGGAACTCGCCGGCCCGCTGGCCCGCGCGCTGGATCGGGTGGCGGCCACGTTGCAGACCGACCAGTTCGAGTACAGCCTGGTCGCTGACCGCCAGTGGCGCTATTACAGCGGGCGCGTCTCGCCGCTGATCAGCCCGCAGATCGCGCTGGTCGGGTTCACCGTCGTCGTCAGCGACATCACCGAGAGCGTCCGCGCGCGCCAGCGCCAGCAGCATTTGCTATCCGTCGAGCAACTGAACCGGGCCATTGCCGCCAGCTTCCTGCGCAGCGACGACCCCGACCAGACGATCACCCAGGCGCTCAAGCTGCTCGGCGAGTTCTTCGACGTATCGCGCGCCTACGTCTTCCGCTACCGGGCCGACGAGCGGGTGATGGACAACAGCCACGAATGGTGCGCGCCGGGCGTCACCTCGCTGCTGCACAGCCGCCAATACATCCCCTTCGATGACATCATGCCTTCCTGGTCGCCAGTGCTGCACCAGCAGGGCATCATCGCCGCACAGGACGTGAGCGAGCTACCCGCCGACATCCAGGCGTTCTTCCTGTCGCAGGGGGTAACCAGCGCCCTCATCCTGCCCATCTACGGCAAGACGCGCATCGAAGGGTTCGTCGGCCTGGAAGACGCCGATGGCGTGCGCGTCTGGCAGCCGGAGCAGATCGCCACGCTGCGCACCGTCGCCGACAGCTACGCGCGCATTCTGGAGCGCAAGCAGACCGAGCGCGAGGTCATGCGCGCCCGCGACGAGGCGCTGCGCCTGGCCCATCTCAAGAGCCGCTTCATGTCCAACATCAGCCACGAGATTCGCGCGCCGATGACTGGCGTGCTGGGCATGTTGGAGCTGCTGCTGGAATCGTCGCTGCCCGACGAGCAGCGCAGCTTTGCCGCTGATGCCTACCAGAGCGCCGTCAACCTGCTCAAGCTGCTGGACAACGTGCTCGATTTCTCGCGGCTGGAGGCGGGACGTGTCGAGCTAGATGCCAGCCCGCTCGACGTGCGCGGCCTGCTGGCCGAGGTCAAAGATATGTTCATGCCCCTTGTGCTGCACAAGCAGCTTGACCTGATCACCTTCGTGGAGGACAGCGTCCCGGCGCGCGTCGTGGGCGACCCGGCGCGCCTGCTGCAAGTGCTGATGCACCTGGTGGATAACGCCGTGAAATTCACCCGCGAGGGCGATGTGTATGTAGCCGTGCAGCAAATGAGCGCCACAGCTACGCATTGCCGCCTGCGCTTCCAGGTCAGCGACACGGGCGTTGGCATCCCGCCGGGGCAGATCGGGCGGCTCTTCGACGGGTTCGTGCAGGGCGAGAGCGTCGTCGCCCGCGCGCGGGGCGGGGCGGGCCTGGGCCTGGCCATCAGCCGCCAGTTGGTGCAGCTTATGGGCGGCGATATCGAGGTCTACAGCGAGCCGGGGCAGGGCAGCACCTTCGAGTTCACGCTGACGCTGCCCATCGCCGGGCGCGAGAAGCGGGCCAGCGCGCCCCCGCCCAGTGACGCAGCCGTCGGCGTCCCGGCGGCAAGCCGGCCCCCGGACGGCGCGCGCATCCTGGTCGCGGACGACGACGCCATCGCTCGCCAGCTTGCCGAGCGCGTGCTGGCCCAGATCGGGTACGAGGTTGTGGTGGCTTCCGGTGGGCAGGAAGCCCTTGAGCGGTTAGCGCGCGAGCGGTTTGGACTGGTGGTGATGGACATCGCCATGCCCGATATGGACGGCGTGACGACGACGCGCCACATTCGCGCCCTGGAGGGGCCGAACCGCGACGTGCCGATCCTGGCCATGACCGGTCTTTCTGACGAGGACTCGCACCAGCGCATGGTGGCCGCCGGGGTCAACGCCGTGCTGACCAAGCCCATCGCGCTCGACGCGCTGCGCGCTGCCGTCCGGCGCTGGGCGCGTTCCGGGTCAAACGCTGGCAATGGCGCGCAGCACGGTGTCGCGTAGCTCCTGGGTGCGAAAGGGTTTGGACAGGAAGCCGGCGGCTCCAGCCTCAAGGGCGCGGATTTCGTCGTCGGCACTCCCGCGCGACGAGAGGATGATCATCGGCACGGCGGCCAGGTGCGGGATGGCCTTCAGCCGCTTCATCAGGGCGAAGCCGTCCATGCCGGGCAGGTTGGTGTCCAGCAGCAGCAGGTCCATGCGGTAGGTCTGGGCCAGTTCCAGGGCGGTCTGGGGATCGGCAGCCTCGATCACGTCCAGCGCCAGCGGTTGCAGCACGTGCTGGATCACCCGGCGCACCACCTCGTGATCGTCAACGACCAGAACGGTAGGCATTACCAATTTCCTCTGACTCGCTGGCATCCCCGACAGAGTCACTCCTAAGAATACCAAAAATATGCCGATCCGGGCGAGTTGTTGTGAACGGTCGCCAGTGATCGGTCGTCAGTCATCAGCGATCAGTTGATGGGCGGTCAACCCGCCGCTGCTTGCCGCCAACCACCCACCAATAACCAACAACCGATCACCCCTTTTTTGACGCCCGGCGCGTTTCGTGCTATGCTGCCCGGCAGTGCATTACCAATCGCATAGTCCCGTGGTGGTAGAGGTGCTCAACGCCCCGGATGGCGGAGCGTAAAGGCGAAGCTGGTGCAAGTCCAGCGCTGTCCCGCAACTGTAACCTGGCCGCATGATGTGACCGTGCGCCAGGGAGCCAGGTCGCCCGCCTCTACTCGCTTTCATCGTCTCGCGGAGGGAGATGGAAGTACGGCGCCCGCCTTCCTGCTGTGAACCGGCCCCGCCGCACTCACAGCGAGCACACGCAGCCAGCGCCCGACCTTCGCGTCGGGCGTTTTTGTTACAGCAGGAAGTTACATCTTGTCCCGCCCGCCGGCAGCGGACAAGGGGGCGCTCCAGCCGCCATCTTCCGTGCGCAATCCGCGCGACGATCGGGCCATGCGCGCAAACGAGGTTTTTTGTGTCGCAGAGTGTCATTGTCGAGAGGAGCACATGCCATGATTTCACGCCTGATTCTGAGTGTTCTGCTGGCCCTGGGCCTGGCCGCCGCCTTTGCGCCGGTCGCCGCCCAGGAGCCGCAGACGAACATCACCGCCGGCTGCGCCGAGAGCTACGATCCCGCCGCCGACTACTTCCCGCAGCAAGCCGCTGTTGAGTACGCCGAGAACTTCTCCGTCGAGTATTTCGCCAACTACAAGCTGGTCACCATCAACCAGACCTGGCCCGGCTCCGAGTCGGTGCGCTACGTCCTGGTGCAGTGTGGCACGCCCGCCCCGGACGGCGTGGACGCCGACGCGGTGATCGAGGTACCAGCCACGTCGCTGGTGACGATGGCTACCACCTACCTGCCGTTCGTCGTCGAGCTGGGCCTGCTCGATCATCTGGTCGGCCACGACAAGTTCGACTACGTGACCACGCCCGACGTGCGCGCCCGGATTGACGCGGGCGAGCTGGTCGAGGTCGGCGAGGGAGCGGGCGTCAGCGTCGAGACCATGATTGACCTGGAGCCGAGCCTGATCTTCGCCTCCAGTTCCGGGCTGATCGAGTACGACGCGCACCCCGTCCTGGCTGAGGCGGACCTGCCCGTCGTGCTGACCGGCGACTGGCTGGAGAAGACGCCGCTAGGCCGCGCCGAGTGGGTCAAGTTCGTGGCCCTGTTCTACAACCGCGAAGCCGAGGCCGAAACGGTCTTCGCCAACATCGCGGACGACTACCAGGCGCTGGTCGCGCTGGCGGCAGGCGCGGCGGAGCGCCCGACCGTCTTCGTGGACGCGCCCTGGCAGGGCACCTGGTACATGGCCGGGGGCGGCAGCTACACCGCCCGCCTGCTGGCTGACGCGGGCGCGGACTACCTGTGGGCGGACGATGAGTCCACCGGCAGCCTGACGCTCAGCTTCGAGGCAGTGCTGGAGCGCGCTGCCGACGCCGATTTCTGGGTCAACGCGGGCGGCTACTGGATGAGCAAGGACGACATGCTGGCGACCGACGAGCGTTTCGCCGAGTTCGCCGCCGTGCAGAACGACCACGCCTGGAGCAATAACCTGTACCTGAACGACTTCGGCGGCAACTACTACTACGAGGGCGGCATCGCCCACCCGGACTGGATTCTGGCCGACCTGGTGGCCATCTTCCACCCGGAGCTGCTGCCCGATCACGAGATGATGTTCTATCGCCAGTTGAAGTGAGTGTGGAGTGTTGAGTCGGGAGCAGGGAATAGGGAAGCGTGAGGTAAGGGACTGCCTCACCCCCTAAATCCCCCTCTCCAGCCGAGCTAGAGAGGGGGACTTCGCCCGCCGAGTGTGGCTCGTTCGCCCCTCCCTGGCTCTGCCGGGGAAGGGGCCAGGGGGAGGGGCATCCCGCCCAGACCACAACTGCCACCCGGTCTCCCGACTCCCAAAGGAACGTTTGATGGCCGAGATCACCCTTCGCCCCGTCCCGCAGGCACCGGCGGCGAGCGCCGTCCGCTCCGCCGACTGGCCGCGGCTGGGCGTCCGCCGCTTGGTGCTGTTGGGCCTGCTGCTGGCGCTGGCGGGAGTCTTCCTGCTCAGCCTGACGCTCGGCTCAGTGGAGATTCCGCTGCGCGACATCGCCAGGATTCTCGTCGGCGAGGAGCCGGCGCGCCAGACGTGGACGACGATCGTGCTCAAGTTCCGCCTGCCCAAAGCGATCACGGCGACGCTGGCCGGAGCGGCCCTGGCCGTGGCCGGGCTGCAAATGCAGACGCTTTTCCGCAATCCGCTGGCCGACCCGTTCGTGCTGGGCATCAATTCCGGGGCGAGCCTGGGCGTGGCCCTGGTTGTGCTGTCGGTGGGCGTGGCCGGCGTCTCGGCGACCTCGATGCTGGCCGGGCTGGGGCTGCTGGGCAACTTCGGGCTGACGCTGGCGGCCAGCCTGGGGGCGGGGCTGGTGCTGGGGCTGATGCTGCTCGTCGCGCAGCGCGTGCCCAGCACGATGACCCTGCTGATCATGGGGCTGATGGTCGGCTACGCGACCGCCGCGCTGGTCAGCCTGCTGCTCTACTTCAGCATCGCCGAGCGCATCCAGGCGTACATCAACTGGACGTTCGGCAGCTTCGGCGGGGTGACGTGGAGCCAGCTTCATGTGCTGGGCCCGGCGGTGCTGCTGGCCCTGGCCGTGGCGATGGCTCTGGCCAAGCCGCTCAACGCGCTGCTGCTCGGCGAGACCTACGCCCAGACGATGGGCCTCAACGTGCGCCGCGCCCGCCTGGCGATCATCCTCAGCGCCGCCGTGCTGGCCGGGGCGGTGACTGCCTTTTGCGGGCCGATCGGTTTCCTGGGCATCGCCGTGCCGCACTTGGCGCGTAACCTGTTCCGCTCGTCCGATCACCGGCTGCTGCTGCCCGCCTGCGCGCTGTTGGGCGCGCTGCTGGCGCTCGTCGCCGACATCATCGCTCAGATGCCGGGCACGCAGGTCGTGCTGCCCCTCAACGCGGTCACGGCGCTGATTGGCGCGCCGGTCGTGGCCTGGGTCATCCTGCGGCGGGGCAGCGCGCGGCCTCCGGTTTCCGGCTAGAGTATGCCACGCACTTTTCAACCCCTATCCCCCGGCCCCTTTCCCCGCTAGCAGGGAAAGGGGAG